>NZ_CP096661.1 GCF_023238205.1 Halorussus limi | reverse complement strand
TCGAATTAGGGTTCTGAGACGAACTGACCAATGAGTCTGTCCGGGGAGGCTATTCGGAGAACAAATGACTTCTCTCCGAAGAGCCGGGCTATCTAATTAAATTGCTAGGTTGAACTGTTTGGTTAGGCTGTTCAGTTATATTTCTCAGTTAGGTTTTGGAGTTAGGCTAATGGGGTGGTCTCTTCGGTCCGGTCAGCGATCGAGGACGCCCGGAAGTCACTACGTTTCCGGACGGTTTTTGAAGTTCGCTTCCAACGTGTCGGACATTAAATGGTCTCCGACTCCACCTCCCTCAGCAGACGACGACTCCTCGGCGGCCTCGCCGGAGTCGCCGGCGGCACCACCGTCGCCGTCGGTGCGACTGTGCCGACTGCCCTCCCCGACGCGCTGACCGACTGGGCGACGAAGGCGTACCCGACGCCGCCCGAGGTGAACGAGCAGTGGCGACCGACCGTGACCGAGGACCACGCCAGCGAAGTGGTCGCGCTCCTCGAAGACACCGTCTCGGAAGGCCAGCGACTCTGGAAGCGAATCGAGACCGACGACGACTTCCTCGGCGCCGGCGGCTGGTTGGAAAACGCCCGGAAGGCGCTCCGAAACGGAAACTACCACGAGGCGCTCTCCGACGCGACGTACGGGATACAGTTCGCCGGCGAAGACCTCGGGTTCGCTCGCGCGAAACTCGGACGGGTCGAACTCCCGTCGCTCGCCGACCGCGCCGGGCGCCTCCTCGACCGCTGTCGGCGCGTCGCCGACGACCTGAAGCCGTACCCGACCGCCGACCCCGGCCGCGACTTGGCGTGGTACTACCGAATCGAGCGCGAACTCGTCTCCGCCCGACTGAACTTCGATTGGGGCGAACTGGACGCGGCCCAGGACGGTATGGACGACGAGAACGGTCCCGATAGCTCGAAGTTCGACGCCCGGACCGTCGGGTCCATCACTTCCCAGATCCTGCAGGGGAAATGCCATCTCCGGAACGCCGAGCGGTACCGCGACCTCCTCGCGGAGACGGTGAGCGACTCCGCCACGCGCTACGCCGACCACCTCCGGGGCGTCGCCGAGGAGTTCGACGCGGGCATCGACTCGTTCCCGACGCGCGATGAGATCCGGTCGCAGTTCCTCGACGAAGACGACGACGAGAGATACGGGCCGTACGAGTTCGCTCGCTCGCGCCTCGCGCGGTGGTGTTTCGACTGGGACTTCCGGTTCGGTTCGGGGGAGGGCGAAGACCTGCTCGTTTATCGCGCGGTCCAACTGTCGAAAGGACTCGCACAGCGACGCGCCCACGACTTCGCGGTGGAACACCTCGCGGTCGAGCGCGGAGACACCGGGTTCGACTCGGGCCGCGCGCTCGCCGAGAAGCGCCGTGCGCGCTCGGTCTACCGGTCGGTGGTCGGGTCGAACCCGCCGCCGTTGCTCACGCGACAGGTCCGCCGGGCGGTCGAAGACCTCCAAGTCGCCAAAGTCGGGTTCGGCGGGAGCTATCAGCGACCGCGCTGGCGCGAGCGACTGGAGGCGTACCTCTACGCGCTGGTCGGTCGCGCGAAACTCCGGGAGTATCCGGCTCTGTTCGATAGAATAGTCGGCGCGACCTGACCGAATTCGGCCCGGCGATAATCTTAATTATATAAAATTTCTTATAAGTGGCCGTCGGTCGCGAATTTTCCGGTGAGATTCCGGTGTCGTTGCCAAGTGTCGAACGTGACGTTGAGACCTTAGCAATCGGCTAATGTCCGGTTTTCGAGGGGACTATCTCGGGGGAGAGATTCGGACGTAGAAAATTGAACGTTTGTCCAAACGGGGGTCTCTGGCTCTCACGGCGGGTCGGCCGAATTTAGCGGGTGTCTAAACGGGTAATTTTCGTTATGAAAGCGAGAAGAGGTGCGTCTGACTCGCGCATGACGAGCAGTAAAACGAACTCGCCGAATCCATAAATTTTGAGAGGTATTAAATAAGGTGATATAGTTAGACGAATGTCTGATTTACTGGTCGTAAGCTATATACTTGTAGAATGGGTGTCTCACGACAACTAGCCATGAACAAGAAAATTACCCGGGGAGGAGTCGTCGGTGCGGTGCTACTCCTCCTCTCGGCGGGACTGCTCCCCCACGTCGCAGCGGCGAGCGGAACGGTCACCCACTCCCACCCGGCGAAGAAGACCGTCGCGAGAGACGCCGCGCCGATTTCCACGACGGCGTCGGTGCCTAACGTGACGAGCGTCGCGATTTCGGGAGACCAGTTCGCGTCAGTCGACGGAACGCCGTACGTCTGGCGGTCGAGCGTCCGGCGATTCGACGCTGACCTCGCTATCGACACCTCCGGAGCCTACACGCTCTGTCTCTCTACCGACTCCGGGGCGAACCGAACGGCGGCCGCCTGCGAGCGCTTCTCGGTGAACGCGACCGGCGACCCGTCGAACGCCACGGTCGTCGGCACGAACGCCAGCGTCGTCTCCGTCGCGCCGAACGGCACGTTCTCGGCCGACGCGACGCGGGCGACGCTCACTCTGCGGAACGCGACGACCAACGCGACTCTCGACACCGCCGTGGTCGGACTCGCCGAGAAGTCGGGAGATATCGACCGCGACGGCCTGACCAACCGGCGCGAACTCGCGGCCGGGACCGGCGTCGGAGCGACCGACACGGACGGCGACGGACTCGCCGACCCCGCCGAAATCGAGGGGGGAACCGACCCGACCGCCGCTGACAGCGACGGCGACGGCCTGAACGACGGCCCGGAGGTGGGGAACTACTCGACCGACCCGAACGGCGGCGACACCGACGGCGACGGAATCGGCGACCGGACGGAGGTCGCCGCGGGCACCGACCCGACGCTGGTTGACACCGACGGAGACAGACTTCCCGACGACGAAGAACGCGACCGCGACACCGACCCGACCGCCGTCGATACGGACGGCGACGGTCTCTCGGACTTCACGGAACTCGAAGCGGGCACCGATCCGCTCGCCACCGACACCGACACTGACGGCGTCCAAGACGACGCGGAGTTGCAGGGCGACATCGACCCGACCGACCCCGACTCCGACGACGACGGTCTCCTCGACGGCGAAGAACACGAGGTCGGGACTGACCCGACCGCGGCCGACAGCGACGGCGACGGCTTGAACGACCAGACCGAGGTCGAACGCTTCGGAACCGGCCCGCTCGATACCGACACCGACGGCGACTTCCTGAGCGACCAGACCGAGGTCAAACTGGGCGTCAGCCCCCATGACTCGCTGTCTCCGGCGTGGATAACCGGCGGCGTCCTCGGGTTCTGGGCGGGCGTCGGTCTCACGGTCTTCCTGACTCGGTGGGACTGGCCCTCGCTCGGGCCTCGCATCGCGCGCGCCGTGCCGAGTCGGTTCCAGCGCGGCGCGTCCGCGAAGTCGCGGAGTTCCCCCGGCGCGAACGTGAATCCCGCCGAGACTGCCACCAGCGCTGACGTGCCTGCGTCGAGGTCCGACGGGGTCGCGCCCCGCGACGCCTCGACGCTTCCTGCCGCGACCGGCGACGAAGCTGACGTCGGAGACCGGACCGACACCGCCGACAGCGGCGCCGCTGTGGGTCGGACTGGCGCTGACGCCCCGGCCGACGCCGCCGACCGAACCGCGGTCGAAGTCGCCGCCGCGGCCGAGGCGGAACTCGTCTCGGACGCGGAACTCGTCCGGCGCATGCTCCGGGCCGAGTCCGGCCGGATGCGCCAGAGCGAAATCGTGGAGGCGACCGGGTGGTCGAAGGCGAAGGTCAGCAGGCGACTCTCCGCGATGGACGACGACGGGGCAGTCACCAAGGTTCAGATCGGCCGCGAGAACCTCATCTGTCTTGACGGGGCGGTTCCGGACCCCGCCCTGCCCAGAGAGGTCCCGCCGTCCGGCGGCACGGGCGGGTTGACCGCGACTCCGACCGGGCAGTAACCAGTCGGCGTCGGGCGCTCTCGGCCGGAGTCGCCCTGCGCCCCCAGATGTCGCGAACGACTCCGCGCGCCCACGACTCGGACGGTCTGGCGCGTCTCCCACGGCAGGCGAGTCAGCCGACCCGACTCCCCGCGGTCGGATAGCGGCGCGACCGCTCGAACCCGCGCGAGACCCCTGCCACAGTAGCCGTTTCTGCGCTCGAACGCTCGCTTCGGCGGATTGACCACCCGTTTTGGTCGACTGACCCTCGGTTTCGACGGACCGACCGTCAGTTTCGGTCGTTTAGCTGTCTGTTTCACGGGTCCTGCTCACTGTTTCGAAGCGTCGGAACGGCCGTTTCGGGCGACGTGCGGCGGAGACTCCGCGCGCTCGTCCGCATCAGCGCCGAACGCGCCGACTCGCCGACCGTCGGCGACGCCGGTCCGGAGAGCGGACTACGAAATCCAAACTCGTCCGGCCCTCCGCCTACCGACCGTCGCTATTCCCGGTGTGAATCCGACGTAACAGCCGGAAATTGGCCGCAACAGCGCTCGAACTCTCGATAACAGTAGTAACGATGCTCCCGGTATTAACACCCGGACTGGTAATGCTGGCTTAGACCGCCCATGTCTGTAAGCAAGGAACCGGTCGAATCGATCGACACGACCGACGCCACGGCCGAAGCGACCGAGACCGACGACGAACTGACGCGAGACGACATCTTCCACCTGCTCCAGTGTCGCCGGCGTCGGCTCGTCCTCAAGTATCTGCAGGAACACGACACGCCGGTCAAGATGACCGACATCACCGAGAAGATAGCGGCCGTCGAACACGACACCACGGTCGCGGCGCTCAAATCCCAAGAGCGCCAGCGCGTCTACATCGCGCTCTACCAGTCCCATCTCCCGAAACTGGACGAGGAGGGCATCATCGAGTACCAGCAGAACCGGGGCATCGTGGAGCGCACCGACCGCACCGACGCCTTCGACCGCTACCTCGACGGGGAACCGTCGATGCGCGAGGACGACGCGCCCGAGCGCCGCGCGACCGACGCCGGCGGCGACGCTCTGGACCGGGACGACGAGGCCTCGGGCCGCGAGTGGTCGCCGCTCCACGTCGGCGGCGCGGGCTTCGGTCTCGCGCTGCTGGCCAGTCTCTTCGCGGCGCTCCCGAACGCGCCGGTCCCGAGCGGGGCGGGAATCGCCATCGCCGCGATGACCGTCGTCGCGCTGGTCGCGGCCAGCGTCCGGGGCGAGTTCGCCGGGGACGCGTTCGACCGGAACGACGACGAGTAACTCGCGGGGCCCGTCCGCGCCGGGTGTGCGCTCTTTTTTCGCTCTCTTTCTCTCTCTGTTCGTCTCCGTTTTCCGACGACCGCCGCCCGCCAACCGCCGACGGTCGTGGGTCGCGACCCTCGGTCGTCGTTTCGGAGTGGAGGGCATCTCCGGATGCATGGCGTCGACGCGCCGTGAACGTCGTTCTTCTCGCCGACTTCCGCGCTCCTTCCGCCACGCGTCTACCGGACGTGCGCGTATGACAAGTCATCCCCGACAAAAACGAGTCGCTTCACGACGAGGGACGGTCCTCCTCGGTGAAAAGTGAACTGCGCGGAAAACGGAGTCGGACGACACGGGTGACGCTTGCCGACGGACAGAAATCGCCCCGTCCGGGGCCACTCCCGCCGACCTCGGGGGTGCGCCCGGTGGCGGGGCGCAGGGTGTCCCGACGCCGTCCGCCGGCGAGTAGATGGTCCGGGATGCGTCCGCGCGTGTCGTCTCACCTCCTCGGGAGCGCTCGGTGGGAGACGCCCCGATTGGGACGAGGCCCGCCACCCACCTTCCTATGCGGGCGATAACTCCGGCTAAACGCCGGCTAACGCGCTCCGGTTCCCGCGACGCGGCCCCCGAGACCGCCGGTCCGCGCGGACTCGTAGCAGGTGTATAACGAAAGCCGCGGGCGACGAAGGTCCGGTATGGGGGACTCGAAACCGATACCCGAACTGGTCGCGGAGTCCGACGCGTTCCAGCGGTGCCCGGACTGCGGTCGCTACCTCGCGCGCACCGGGAACCATCGATGTGACACCGATAAACCGAGCCAGAACCCGCCGAACCGGGCCGAGCGCGACCGGCGCGCCCGCGCCGACACGCGCGGCGACGACACGCCGGTCGGCGTGTTCGGCCGGAGCGGAGCCAACACCTACGCCTACCACGACCTCACGAACGGGCAACCGCGGTGCGGGTGCCACCGCAACGCGGACGCCGACGAACTCGACGTGGTCACGCTCGGCCGGGCGAAAGAGCGTGGCCTCTCGCCGTGCGGGAACTGTCGGCGACTCCGGTGAAGTCGCGCGGCCGATTCGACCCGGCGGTCCGGCGGCCTGCCGGGCCGGTGACGCCCGCCCGACAGAATTATCGAGCGCATAGTCAGTGTCGTCGCCCGCGGCGGAGTTTCCATGTTCGGAACCAGCGGCATCCGCGGCGAAGTCGGCCAGAAAGTGACCGCGCAGTTGGCGTTCGACGTGGGTCGGGCCTTGGCGTCGGAGGGCCACGACCGGGTCGTCGTCGGCCGGGACGCCCGCGAGAGCGGCAAACTCCTCGCCGACGCGGTCAGCGCGGGCCTGCGTGACTGCGGGGCCGACGCGGTCCGGGCGGGGGTCGTCGCCACGCCGACGCTCGCTCGGAGCGTCTGGCAGGTCAACGGCGACGCCGGGGTCGAAGTGACCGCCAGCCACAACCCGCCGAAGGACAACGGTCTGAAGCTCTGGGACGTGACCTCGCGGGCGTTCGACCGGTCGAAGCGCGACGCCGTCGCCGACCGCGTGGCCGACGGGACGTTCGCGCCCCGGTCGTCCAGCGAGTTGGGCAGCGAAATCGCCGCGCCCGACTTGGCGGAGAACCACCGGGCCGCGCTCCGCGAGGCGACCGACCTCGACGCCGACCTCTCGGTGGTCGTGGACGCGGGCAACGGGCCGGGCGTCCTGACCGCCGACGCGCTCCGGGACCTCGGCTGTTCGGTCACGACGCTGAACGGCGAGCGCGACGGCAGACTCTCGGGTCGCCCGAGCGAACCGACTGCAGACCACTGTCGTGACCTCCGGGCCGTCGTCGCGGGAAGCGACGCCGACTTCGGGGTCGCTCACGACGGCGACGCCGACCGAACGATGGCCGTCACCGAAGACGGCGAGTTCGTCCCGGGCGACGTGCTGTTGGCGCTGTTCGGGCGGCGCTACGCCGAGGAGGGGACGCAGGTCGCCGCGCCGCTGAACACCAGCCTCGCGGTGGACGACGCGCTGGCGTCGGTCGGGGCCTCGCTGACCCGGACGAAGGTCGGCGACGGCTTCGTGGCCGAGCGACTGCGCGAGGAGGGCGTCGTCTTCGGCGGCGAACCCAGCGGCGCGTGGATATGGCCCGACGAGACGTTCTGCCCCGACGGCCCGCTGGCGGCCTGCCGACTCGCCCAACTCGTCGGCGAGGAGGGACCGCTCGGCGAACTCGTCGAGACGGTCGAGACCTACCCGACCGAGCGGACCAGCGTCCGGACCGACGACAAGCGCGCGAAGATGGAGGCCGCCGCCGACGCGCTCGCCGACGAGTACGACGACCTCGACACCCGCGACGGGGTCCGGGTCGAAGTCGAAGACGGTTGGTTCCTCGTCCGCGCGAGCGGAACTCAACCGCTGGTCCGCGTGACCGCCGAGGCCGAGACCGAGGCGCGCGCCGGCGAACTGTTCGACCGGGCGGTCGAACTGGTCGACGAGTCCTCAGTCGGCTCCGCCGGCGGGTCGCTGATGAGCAGTTGTAACGGCGTGTGACGCGGGACAGTAACGGTAGAAGAGCGCCGGCCGGTCAGTCGAGGTAGCCGAGCGACTGAAGTCGGTCTTCGACCTCGTCGCCGTCCACTCGGTCGTAGCCGTCGCCTGCCTCGGACTCGACCTGCGCCAGCACTTCTTCGAGGACGTAGGCAACGTATGCCTCGGGCGAGTCGAAGTCGGTCCGCGCGAGTCGCCGCTCGACCCGACTCACGAGGCGGTCGGGGACCGCGAGGCGTCGGGTGGGTTCGGGCGAAGGGCCGTCGACGGACTCGGGCGAAGACCCGTCGGCGGATTCGGAATCGGACTGTTCGGCGGATTTCGGGGGCGTCTGGTCGGTCGGTCCCATGTCCGAGCAACCGGCCGCGGCCCACAAAAGTCGGAGCCATCGTTGCGCCGAGTTCGCTCGGCCAGCGCAGGGCTTAGAGAGGGCGTAGACGGGTTTAGCGACGAGATAATAATCGCCCCGGTCCGCGTTGGATGGCTCATGTCCGACCAGCAAAGCGTCGTTCTGCTCACGATAGACAGCGTCCGAGCCGACCACTGCGGGTTCGCGGGCCACGACGGGAACCTCACCCCGAACCTCGACCGACTCGCGGCCGACGGACTGGTCTTCGAGAACGCCGTCGCCCCCGCCCCCGCGACGCACGGTTCGGCGACCACGTTCCTGACCGGCGAGTTCCCGGTCGAGCGCGAGGGCGCGACGGGTTCGGACCGCGCCTCGATGAAGGCCCACATCCGCGACCACCTGTCGGCCCGCGACACGGTGGCGCGCCGGTTCTCGCGCATGGGCTACGAGACCGCCGCCTTCACCGCGAACCCGTGGACCTCGCGGTACTTCGGCTTCGACAAGGGGTTCGATCACTTCGAGGACTTCATGGACGACGACGCCTCGGAGGGATTGCTGAAGGGCGGCGAGCAGACCAACCCGGTGTCGTCGCTGGCCGTGAAGGCCATCAACTGGTGGCAGGGACAGGACATGTTCATGTCGTGGGAGGCGTTCTACGACGACATCGTCGCGTGGACCGAGTCGGCCGACGACCCGTACTTCCTCTGGGTGTTTCTGGTGGACGCTCACCTGCCGTACCTCCCGCCGAAGGACTACCGGTCGCGTTCGCGGTTGGCGACTTACCCCGCCAACCTCTCGCTGTTCGCCGACCGGAACGGCGACGGCCTCACGCCGAGATTCCACGACGTGCTGACCGACGCCTACGAGGACACGATTCGCTACACCGACGAGTTCGTCGGTCGCGCGGCCCGCGAACTCGCCGACGACCCGATGCTGGTCGTCCACGGCGACCACGGCGAGGCGTTCGGGGACCACGGCATGTACGGCCACGGCCGGGACCTCTACGAGGAACTGGTGGACGTGCCGCTGGTCGTCGCCGGCGGTCCCGAGGGCCGGGTCGAGAAGCCCTTCTCGCTCCGGAACCTGCCCGACCTACTGCCCTCGCTCGCGCGCGGCGACGAGTACGAGGACGCGCTCGACACCCACGTCTTCTCGCACAATCGGATGCCGACGGTCGCGGTCCGCGGAGAGAACTGGAAGTACGTCTGGCGGCCCGGCGACGACGAACTCTACGACCTCGAACGCGGCGAGACGACCGAGTGCGACGACCCCGACCTCCGGGAACTCGGTTCGGAGTTGGTCGCCGACTGGCGGGAGGCCCGCGCCGAACGCGAGCGCATCGCGTCGGCCGCACGAGCGGTCGCCGACGGCGACGCGGTCTGACGAAGCTATCGAATCCGCGGTCGCTCGGCGCGCCGCTCCTCGTCGAGCGAGTCCAGCGCCTCCCGGAAGTCCCGGTCGGTGAAGCGGGTGCCGTCCACCGTAACGTCGCCGTCGCCGGTGACGACGACGGTGTGGGTTCCGGCCTCGAACGCGAGTCGCCACGCCTCGTTCTCCTGTCCGTCGAGCGCCTCCAGCACGCTCGGGTCGAGAACGTCGTACAGCGGCGGCGACTCCCACGGATGGACGTTCTCCTCCTCCGCCAGCGCCAAGCAGACCCGAGTGCCGAGCGACCCCGGAGCGCGCTCTTCGTCTACCGGCGGTTCGTGCGTCGTTGATTCGCTTCCCATTACCTGCCGAGTAGCACGGACGCGTGCATAATTATGCGTCTAGTAAGGTCTCTCGCGTCCGAACGCGGTCGATTCCCGGATTCCGAAATCGGGACGGTTGGTGCGGTCCCAGGGAGTTCGAGAGCGACCGGGATGAGACTCGCGGCGGCCGGCGGCGATTCGCGGCCGCTCTCGTCGCGTTCCGGCGGCTTAACCGCCGAATAGTAAACCCCCTCGTGGCGCAATCGAGGGGTAGAATGCAGGCAACCATCCTCGCCGCCGGGAAGGGTACGCGCATGCGGCCCCTGACCGACGACACCGCGAAACCGATGCTCCCGGTCGTCGACCGCCCGCTGGTCGCCCACGTCGCCGACGCCGCGATTCGGGCCGGAGCGGACGAACTCGTGGTGGTCGTCGGCTACGGGGCGCGACAGGTCCGGGACTACTTCGGCGCGGAGTACGCCGGGGTCCCCGTCACGTACGCCGAGCAGACCGACCAGACCGGCACCGCCGACGCGGTCCGGGCCGCGAGTCCGCACCTCGACGGCGAGTTCGCGGTGCTGAACGGCGACAACCTCTACGACCCCGAGAGCCTCGAAACCCTGTTCGAGTCGGGCCCCACGGTCGGCGCGTTCCGGGCCGACGACCCGTCGAACTACGGCGTCCTCACGACCGAGGGCGGGAGCGTCACCGACATCGCGGAGAAACCGGCCGACCCGCCGACCGACCTCGCCAACGCCGGCGCCTACGTCTTCCCCGCGGAGACGACCGATTGGCTCGGCGTCTCCCGGAGCGAGCGCGGCGAGTACGAACTGACGGACGTGCTGGACCGCGTGGTCGCGGAGTACGACGTGACGCCGGTCGAACTCGGCGACTGGCTCGACGTGGGCCGCCCGTGGGAGCTGCTCGAAGCCAACGAGCGGCGACTCGGCGACGTCTCGACCCGCGTTGAGGGCGATGTCAGCGAAGGGGCGACCCTCGACGGACCGGTCGCGGTCGAGGAGGGCGCGACCGTGAAGTCCGGCGTCGTGATAGAGGGTCCGGCTATCGTCCGGTCCGGCGCGACGGTCGGGCCGAACGCCTACGTCCGCGGTCGGACCGTCGTCGGCCCGGACGCTCACGTCGGTCACGCGGTCGAAATCAAGAACAGCGTCCTCCGCGAGGGCGCGACGGTCGGCCACCTGAGCTACGTCGGCGATAGCGTCCTCGGCAAGCGCGTCAACTTCGGTGCGGGAACCGTGACGGCGAACCTGCGACACGACGACGAGGCGGTGAAACTGACGGTCAAGGGTAAGCGCGTCTCGACCGGCCGCCGGAAGTTCGGCGCGGTCGCGGGCGACGACGCCCGGACCGGAATCGACACCAGCATCGACCCCGGCGTCCGCCTCTCGCCCGGCGCGACCACGCCGCCCGGAGCGGTGGTGGACCGGGACCGATAGTGGAGCGTCGCGACCGACCGCCTCGCCGGGCAGGCGTACCGCGACCTCGCCGCGGTGCTGACCGGCGAGGCCGACCCCGAAACCGACCGACGAGATTCACATGAGCGACGGCATCGCCCGCGGCTTCGCGTCCGTACTCGGCACGAAAATCGTCGTGTTAGCCGTCGGCATCTTCTCGTCACCGCTGTTGGCCAGACTCCTCGGCGAGGCCGCGTACGGCGACTACAGCTTCCTGCTGTCGGTGTTCTCCATCTTCATGATATTCGTCAGTTCGGGCGTGACCGACGGCGTCCAGAAGTTCCTCGGCGAGGAGCGCGCCGACTCGGCGTGGCACGAGCGCGTCGTCGGCTTCTACTTCCGACTCGCGGTCCTGCTCGGACTGCTCGGCGCGGGCGCGATGGCGTGGTTCGCCCGGTCGGCCCTGCTGGCGCGACTGGTCGAGGGCGGGGAGTTCCGGCGCTACTTCTACCTCCTGGGCGGCCTCGTCGTGGCCGCCCAGTTCCGGTCGTACGCCCGACGGACGCTGATGGGGTTCGGTCTCGAACCCTCCGCAGAACTCGTCCGGGTGACGAACCGCCTGACGTTCGTGGGGGCCGCGCTCGCGCTCGCTTCGCTCGGCTACGGCGTCGAGGGCGTGCTGGCGGGCCACATCGTCGGGAGTTCGGTGTCGGCGCTGCTGGGGTTCGGATTCGTCGCTCGGCAGGTGTCGATAGTCGAGTCGATGCGCCTCGCGCCGCGGTCGTTCCCCCGGCGCGAACTCCTGTCGTTCAACGGCATGAGCGTCGTACTGGTGGCGCTCCTGATGTCGCTCTACCACGTGGACGTGATGATGATTCGGGTGCTGGTGGACGGTCCGGCCACCGCGTTCTACAAGGTCGCGCTCGTCCTCGCGGAGTTCCTCTGGGTCGCGCCGATGGCGCTCCAGACGGTCCTACTCCACTCCACGTCGAAGCTCTGGTCGCAGGGCGACCGCGAGCGCATCAGCCACATGACCGCCAAGATAACGCGGTTCAGCCTGCTGTTCACCGCCCTGCTCGCGGTCGGCATCGGGTCGCTGGCCCCCGTCGCGGTGCCGATGCTCTGGCCCGACGAGTACGTCGCCTCGCTGACGCCCCTCTACCTGCTCTTGCCCGGCGCGGTCGGGTTCGCCGTCGCGCGGCCCATCCTCGCAGTCGGGCAGGCGAAGGGCGACCTCGGGCGACTCATCGCCGCCACGGGGGCCGCGGCGCTCGCCAACGTCGTCCTGAACTGGGTCCTCATCGGCCGCTACGGGATGCACGGCGCGGCCGTAGCGACCAGCGTGAGTTACGGTTCGATGTTCTTCCTCCACGTCTGGAGCGCCCGCGGCCTCGGCTTCGACCCGCTGGCCGACGCCCGCCTGCTTCGGGGCGGTGTCACGGTCACGGTGGGCGGCGCGCTGGTCGTCGCGCTCTCACGGGCCGTCGCCTCGCCGACCCTCGCGCTCGCCGTCGTCCCGGTCGGCGGCGCGGCCATCTTTGCCACCCTCGCGCTCGTGACCGGCGCGCTCGACCTCACGGAGGTGTTGCAGGTCGCGTCGTCGCTCCCGGTCGTGGGACCCCGGGCCGAGGCGCTCGAACATCGACTCAGATACTCCTCGGGCCGCGACGCGGTCGAGACGTTCCAGCGCGTCTTGCTGGTCGCGGGCGTGGTGCTGGTCGCCGTCGGCGTGAGTTCGGCGCTCACGGGGGTCCCCGTGCCGGTCGGCGACGACGGTGAGGGCGCGGACGTGCCCCTGACCACGCAGACGCCCGAACCCAACGCGGCGAGCGAGGCCGCGCCGACGACCGACGCGGCCGCGACGGAGACCACCGCCGCCGCGACGACACCCCCGGACTCCGCGACGCCGGTTCCGAACAGCACGACGACCGACGGGACGACGGTCAAGGATGCGACGACCACGACGACGGAGTCTAGGTCGGACGACCCCGGTGGGTCCGGCGACTCGGACGGTTCGGACGATTCCGACGGGTCGGACGCGACGACCGAGGAGACCACCGAAACGACGACCAGCGAGACGACCACCGGGGAAACCGCGACGACGACCGAGAATCCGACGCAGACCACGGAAACGACCACCGAAACGGCGACTACTACGACCATAACGACCACCGAGACGGCGACTACCACGACAGAAACCTCGACGACAGAAACGACGGCGTCGACCACCGAAACGACGACTGAGACGACTACTGCAACGACCACCCAGACGACGACCGAAACTGCCACCACCGCAACGACGACCGAGACGACTACGGCGACCGAAACTGCGACCACGACCGCAACGACCACCGAAACCGCGACGGAAACCGCAACCGCGACGACGGAGACCACGGCGTAGCGGGCAGTCGAAACGCCTCGATAATCCGTTTTCCTCCGAAAATGCGCGGATGCGTCCCAGATAGCGTCACTCGTCGCTCCGACCCGCGGCGAACGCGGCGACGCCGTCCGCCCGACTCCGCGTACTCTTTACTTGCTGACCTAGTAACGTCGCGCATGGAACCGGACGAACTGGAACCCGAGGACGGACGCCGGTACTGGGCCGACCGGTCGGAGGAGTTCTCGCCGTCGTACTACGCCGACATCGGGCAGAACGAAGTGAGCGAGACCCTCGCCGCGGTCCTCGACCACTACGTGTCGAGGGACGCCGCGATTCTCGAAGTCGGCTGTAGCTCCGGGCGGCACCTCGCGAACCTGCTGGACGAGGGGTACGAGAACCTCACCGGCATCGACATCAACGACGACTCGTTCGACGTGATGGCCGACCACTACCCCCGACTTGCCGAGACGGGGACGTTCCACGCCGGCGCAATCGAGGAGTTGGTCCCGGAGTTCCCCGACGACGCGTTCGACGTGGTCTACTCGGTCGAGACCCTTCAGCACGTCCCTCCGGAGAACGCCGGGGTGTTCGAGGAGTTGGCCCGCGTCAGCGCCGACCTGCTGATAACCGCCGAGAACGAGGGCAACAGCCCCGAGCGCGGACGCGAGGGCGCTGAAGTGAGTTGCGTCCACGGCGACTTCCCGCTCTACCACCGCAACTGGAAGCGGGAGTTCTCGGAGTTGAACGTCGCCCAACTCCTCTGCGAACCCGGCAAGCGCGACACGGTTCGAGTCTTTCGCGTCCTCTGAGGCGGACGGGGCGCGAGCGCTCAGTCGTCGCCCGCCAGCGTGTCCGACTCGCCGGCGGCTAACTCGTCCGGCGACGTCGGTTCCTCGTCGGGGTCGCCCCCGAGCGGCCGGACGCGGACGTTCGTCACCTTGTACTGGGGAATCTTGCTCGTCGGGTCGAACTCCTCCTTGGTCAGTCTGTTGACCGCGCCGTGGACGAAGTGCATCGGGATGAACAACACGTCGGGACCCGACGTCTCCTCGACGTTCGCCCGCACGACGATGTCGCCCTGCTCGGACTCGACGCGGACGTACTCGCCGTCGGCGACGCCGAGTCGCTCGGCCGCCTCCGGGTGGACGGTGACGAAGCTCTCGGGCACGTGTTGCATCGACGTTCGCACTCGCCGGGTCATCGATCCCGTGTGCCAGTGATAGAGGACGCGTCCGGTGGTCAGTGTGAACGGGTACGCCTCGGTCCCGGCGGGCAGTCGCTCGTCGGGCAACTCCGACGGGACGAACCGCGCCAGTCCGTCGTCGAAGTTGAACTCCTCGTCGTAGAGGTACGGCGTGCCGGGGTGGTCCTCGTCCCAGCACGGCCACTGGAGGCCGTTCTCTTTCTCCTCCAGACGGTCGTACGTGACGCCGCCGTAGATGGGCGTCAGGTCGTTTATCTCGTCCATCACGTCGGCGGGACTCCCGTACTCCCACTCGAACCCGAGTCGCCCGGCGAGGTCCTGCAGGATGGCGGCGTCCGTCCGCGCCTCGCCCGGCGACTCGACTGCCGGGCGGACGAGTTGGACCCGCCGCTCGGTGTTCGTGACCGTGCCGTACTTCTCGGCCATGGACGCGGCGGGCAACACCACGTCCGCGTGCTTGGCCGTTTCGGTCATGAACAGTTCCTGCACGACGAGGAAGTCGAGCGCCGCCAGCGCTTCGCCGGCGTGTTCGAGGTCCGGTTCCGACACCGCGGGGTTCTCGCCGACGATGTACATCCCGTGCAGGTCGGTGTTGTCGGGCGTGTAGCCCTCGTCGGCGCTCGGGTCGTCGGTGCCACGTTCCTGTTCTCCTCCGCCGGAGTCGTCGCTGCCCGAATCGCTGGTTTCCGAATCTCCCCCGCCTGAGTCGTCTCCGCCGTACGCGTCGTCGGCGTCGCCGCCGGAGACGGTCTTCTCGACGCCCGGGATGGCGCTGAACATCTCGGTGATGCGGAGTCCGACCTCGTCCGGCGGGCGGACGCCCCACGCCTCCTCGAACTTGTCGAGGACTTCGTCGTCCTCGACCGACTGGTAGCCGGGGAGGGTGTTGGGAATCGGTCCCATGTCACCGCCGCCGCCCTGCACGTTGTTCTGGCCTCGGAACGGGGAGAGTCCGGAGCGAGGCTTGCCGAGGTGGCCACAGAGCAGCGCCAGATTGGCGACGGCGAGCGCGTTCCGCGTCCCGTGAGAGTGCTGGGTCAGCCCCATCGCCCACCCGTAGACGCAGGTGTCGGCGTCCGCGATGGTCTCGGCCGCGTTCCGTAGTTCGGCGGGCGACACGTCCGTCACCTCCTCGACCACCTCCGGCGTGTACGGTTCGACGGTCTCCTTCAACTCGTCGAAGTGTTTGGTGCGCTCCTCGACGAACTCCGCGTCGTAGCGGTCCTCCTCGATGATGTGGCGCATCATCCCGTTGAGCCACGCGATGTCCGCGCCCGGCTTCGTCCGAGTGTACTGGTCGGCGTGTTCGGCCATCGTCGTCTCCCGCGGGTCGAACACGAACAGGTCCGCGCCGTCTCGAACGTTCTGGACGATTCGGGTCGCCAGCACCGGGTGGCTCTCGGTCGTGTTCGACCCGGTGACGAGATAGCAGTCGGTCTCGCCGATGTCCTCGTTGATGCGGTTGGTCATCGCGCCGTACCCCACCGTCTCCTTCAGCGCGGCGACGGTAGAGGAGTGACAGAGCCGCGTGCAGTTGTCGACGTGGGGCGTTCCCAGCACCTGCCGGGCGAACTTCTGGGCGAGGAAGTTCTCCTCGTTGGTCGCCTTCGAGGAGGACGTGACCGCCAGCGACTCCGACCCGTGTTCGTCGCGAATCTCGGTCAGTCGCTCGGCGACCACGTCGAGCGCCTCGTCCCACGACGCCTCGCGGAACTCCCCGTCCTCCTTCACGAGGGGCGTCGTGAGTCGCTCGTCTGAGTCCACGAAATCGTAGCCGAACTTCCCCTTCACGCAGGTCGAGAAGTCGTTCGCGGGCGTCTGGTCGGGGTCGGCCGGTCGGACGCCGAGGACCTCCCCGTCCTTCCCGTAGAGGTCGAACCGGCATCCGACCCCGCAGTAGGTGCAGGTCGTGTCCGCCACGGTGATGTCGCGCTTTCGCCCGGTGCTGACGACCTCCGCGGCGTCGAACAGTTGGCCGACGGTCAGCGACTTCTCGGCGACGCTCTCGGCGGCGTGTTCGACGCGTTCGAGCGCGCCGTCCGCCGCCCGCCCGGACGCCTCCGTGGCCTGCCGCTTGGCCTTCTCCATGAACCGCGCGACGCCCGACCGCTCGTCGCCGTCCGTCCGCGCAGAGTCGCTCCCGCGGTCGGTGTCGGGAACGTCGCGATTCGGTTCGTCGGACGTGTCGGCCGTCTCGACGGGAGCGCTCTCCTGCACCGCCCCGATGGAGTTCTTCTGGGTGAACCCGGGGAGCGGGATGGTCGTCGCGTCGGTGAGACCGTCCTCGACCAGCGACCCCGTCGGGCAGACGGTGACGCAGTGCCCGCACGAGATACAGGTCGACTCCGCCATCGTCTCGGCCTCGGGTTTCTGGAAGTCGACGTGAATCTCGTCGCCCTTCCCCGACATGCGGAGGACGCCGGCGTTCTGCACGTCGTTGCACGCCTCGACGCACCGATTGCAGAGGATGCACTTGTTGCGGTCTATCTGGATGACCGACGTGTCGTCTATCGGCGCGTACTCGTCTCGCTCGTCGAACACCCCGTACCGCGGTTCGTTGACGCCGTGTTCGATGGACGTGTCCTGAAGTTCGCACCGGCCGTTCTGGCCGCAGGTCGTACACCGCAGGTTGTGGTTCGCGAGGACGAGGTCGAGGTTCACGTCCCGCGCCTCCGCCGCGTCCGTCGCGTCGGTTCGCACGTCGAGTCCGTCCTCGGCCGGGAAACTACAGGCCGGGACCACGCCGTGTTCGTCGGTCTCGACCATGCAGGTTCGACACGTCCCCCGCGGCCCGATTTGGTCGGCCTGCTCGGTGTCCCGGTCGTAGTAACACAGCGCGGGAACGTCGTCCTCGGTGTCGACCGTCTCGATGGCCTCGACGAGCGTCGACCCCGGCGGGACGGCGACGGGTTCGCCGTCGACGGTCACCGTCGTCATCCCGTCTCCCTCGACGCCGACCTCGGGGTCGTTCGCCGTCCCCGTGCGGAAGTCCTCGGTCAGCGGCGTGTCCGACCGGGGGTCCTCGACGTCGGGGACGCCGGGCGTCGCCTCGGTCGGACTGTACTCTGTCGGGCCGGGACTGCCGTCGTCGCTCGTCGTGTCGGGGCTATCGTCGTTGCTCATTGGTTCACCTCACAGACGCCGCTGGGACAGCGACCGTCGGCGTGGGCCTCGAACTCGGTCTCGAACCGGTCGACCGCCGTCCCCACGGTCCGGGCGGCCGACTGCCCGAAGTAACAGATGCTCGAACTCCCCATGGTGCGAATCAGTTCGCGTATCATGTCGTCCTCGTAGCTCCCGTCGTACACCTCCCGCAGGAGGTCGAGGAGCTGTTTCGACCCCTCACGGCAGGGGAAACACCGGCCACAGTTCTCCTCGGTGGCGAACCGCGCGCGCTTCCCGGCGGTCGCCACGGGACACCGACTCCCGTCGAACAGTTCGACCACGCCCTCGGTTCCGAGGTCGGCGCCCGTCAGCGCGACCGAACTCGCTCCGTGGTCGAGCGACCGGGTGAACCCGCCGAACTGGCCGCCGACGCACGCCATCTCGACTCTCCCCACCGTACTGACGGCGTCGCGGACCTCGGCCAGCGACCCGCCGGTCGGCAGTTCGACGGTCGCCGGTGCCTCCACGTCGCCGGTCACCGTGAACGTCCGCGTTCCGGGGTCGGCGTCGTCGGCGTCGAACGCGTCGGGGTTGAGGAGCGCGCGCCGCACCTGCGCAAGCGTCCGGGGCGTGTGGACGACCGTCGGCCGGCCGTAGAGTCCGTGTCGGGCGGGCCCCGGCGGGCGGAGGCGGGCCTCCAGTCGGTCGTTGCCCTCCAGCGCTTCGAGCGCCATGGTCGCCTCTCCGGCGATGTACTCGTCCGCTCCGGCGACGACTCGCGGAGGGTCGGCACCGTCGGCGCTCGTCGCGCCGAGCGCGCCGGCGACCGCCGACGCGGCCCGGCGGGTCCGGTTCCGGACGAGGTCGTCGGCCTCGTTGGAGTACACCACCACGTCGCTCGGGTCGGCACCGACGACGGCGGCGACGGCGAGCGCCCCGTCGAGAACCGTCGCGGGCGCCCCGCCGAGCAGGGTGCGGTCGGTGTCGTTGCGGCGGTCGCTCTCGTTGGCGTTCACCACCACGACCGGGTCGCCCGGCGCTTCTCGGGCGGTCTCTAACTCGTCGGCGACCGGCGCGTCTCGGCCCGCGTCGCCACGACCCCGCCCGCGAACGCCGACCTCGGCGAGTCGCTCGAACGCGGCGTCCGGGTCCTCGCGAGCGAGCGACGCCGCCCCCGCCTCGATGTCGCCGTCTTCGGGGTCCGTCCAGCCACACGCGCCGAGAACGCGCCGCGTGCCCACCGCGAGCGGTCCGTCCGGCGGCGTCGGTAGCGTCTCGGGGTCCGCGTCGTGTCCGACGACCCACCTCGCTCCGTCGGCGCTCAGGTCACCCGACTCGGCGTTCTCGGCGAGCGAGCGCGCCCGGTCGGCCGACGGACGGGGATGGTAGGCCGTCCGCCCGTCGACCGTGACCAGAACGAGCGGTTCGAGCGCGGAAACGCCGGTAGAGCCGACTTCGAGTACAGTCGCCCGGTCGGTCGCGGCCCGAGCGACGTCGAGAATCGCTCGGCCCTGCTCGGGCCGACCCAGTTCGCCTTCCTCGGCGTCGTCGTCCGTCCGTCGAGCGCCGCCTCGCGGTCCGCCGCGGCCGACCGTGACCCGGACGACCGGCGAACCGTCCCCGGAATTTCCCCCCGTATCCATGCCGGCAGTACCCCGAGAACGAGGGAAAATATTGTGGCCACGCCGTGCCGACCCGCCGCCCTCGCGACGGCCGGGCGCTCACACGGGGTCCGTGCCGGGATTCCGCTCAGGGTTCGGCCCCTGACGGTCGCGGTCCGATTGCGAGGAGCGCTTCCAGCGCCGATACGACCGCGCGAGCGGTGCTCGCTCGCGCCACGACCAGAAGGCGGCGCCGCCGAGCGTCCCGACCGCCGCGGCGGCGAGGAGGACTCGGCGTCGGTTCGATTTTCCGCCGTCTTCGTTCATACGTCGCCTTCCGACTCGCTCGCGGATACCAGTTCGGGCCACGAGAGAGCACGTTCGCCGACCGGTCGTCCGCCGACGCGACGCACCCTACTCGTCGGAGAGAGCGGCGAGCGATTCGTCGGCGCCGAGCATCTTGAGGTAGGTTTCGTCGCCGGTCGCCTCCGCGAGACCCTCGCAGAGTTCCTGTACCGCGTCGGCGTCCCACCGGTCGAGGTAGTCGGCGGTCGATTTATCGCGTTCGTACCGGTAGCGCAGGAAGTGCGCCCGGTCGAGGTCTGTCAGGTCGCCGTCGTCCGTCTCGACCCGCTCTCGAACGTAGGCCTGCCGGCGTTCGTCGCCCCAGTCGTAGAGTCCGAAGTCGCCGTCCGCGGAGACGAGTTTCATCGCCTCCAGCTGCTCCTCGGAGGCGTCAGAGCGCCCCAGGAGTTCGCTCAGGTCGTCGTGGGTCGGCGTCCCCGCTCCGAGCAGGTCGAGGTACACGTCCTGTTCGTCCGCCCGGTTCTCCTGAACGATGCCGTAGATTTCGTCCACGACCTCTTTGGCCTCCATCTCCTCGCCGGCGCGCCGGACTTCGCCGTGGTGCTTCGAGTACTCTAGGAAGCACTTTCCCATCTCGATTACGCCGATATCACCGCTCTTCAGTTCCCGGTTCTCCGCCAGCGACTCGCGAGTCTCTCGGGCGGTCTCGTGGATGCGACGCCGGAGCGAGTTCCACGAAATCGGGGTCCGCTCCTCGACCGGTCGCGCGACGATGACGATGTCGAACGAGACGGCTTCTCGGGCCTCGATGAACTTGCTGAGGTCCGAATTGATGGGATAGGCCGCGGTCACTTCGAAGCCGTTCTCGCAGAGCGATTCCAGCAGTTCGCCCCACGACTCCTCGTCGCTGTGGTGGTAGGTGAACGCGAGCATCCCGTCGTCTTTCAGCGCGCGATTGATGACCTCCAGCGCTTGGCCCATCTCGTGTTCGAAGTCCTCGGCGGTCTTGTCGAGGTAGGGATTCGTAACGATTGATTCGGCTCTCGGGGTTTTGTCTCGGTCGAAACCGGGGTACTCGTCTCCGAGCAGAATCTTCTGCCAGACGTAGAAGTAGTCCGACAGCTCCGAGTACATGATGTTGTCGTAGTACGGCGGGTCGGTGATGACCGCGTCGTACTCGTCTTCTGCGGTAATCGCTCGCATGTCGCCCCGAGACACCTCTGAGTCCGACCCTATCGCTTGGGCGAACTCGTCGGTCTTCCGCGTCTCGCCGTCCTCGACGTACCGTTCGGTCGGAGCGCGGGCGTACTCGACGCCGTCGAGCAACTTCTCCCACGTGTTCCGGAAGTTCCCCCGGCCGAACTTCGCGCCCCAGACGTTGTTCTCCACGAAGTCGGTCTGGGGGACGAAGGAGTTCATCCGGAATATCCCCTCCACGTTGTTGCGTTGCTGGTTGTAGATGCTGAAGGTGTTCTGGAACATCAGCGAGTCGCAGAACGCCAGCAGGAGGAACTCCCTCGCGTCCCGGTCGTCCACCTCGACGATTCGTCGCAGCAGGATGGAGAGTCCGAGTAACTGACGCGGTAGGAACATGTCGGTCCACTCCTCGTAACCGTGGTCGAACAGCGGCCGGCGGTCGACGGTCTCGTAACCCTCCGGAATCGCCTCGTCGGGGACGTACTCGGACAACTCGTCGCTGTCGCGCCACCGCCGCTCCGCCTCGTCTGCGAGCGACGTGTCGAAGCTATCCGCTCGCTTGTACCCCTTGTGGACGCTCTTCTCGCGGCCCTCGTCGTCACACACCTCGCAGTAGTACTCGACGGCGTAGAGGCGGCGGTCGGATGACCCTTGCGACGCCGTCGCGTCGGCGATAGAGGCCTTCTGCCCGCACTCCGGACAGACGTAGTAGCCCCGGCCGACGGTCCCCTCCTCGGGGGTCCAGACGTTGGGACAGTCGGGACACTCCTGTTGCTCCCGCCAGTCGTCGACCAGCGTGACTCCCCCGCAGTCCGGACAGTGGACGTGGTACTGGTCGTCGTTCTCGTAGCGCCCCTTCGCCACGCGGTAGTTCTTGAAGAGTGGCGTCGCGTGGCCGCAGGAGACGCAGTCGAGTTCCTTCACCCAGAAGTTGTTCACCACGTCGGCCTCGTGGTCGCCGTTCGGGCAGGGCGTCCGGTAGTACTCGCGAATCTCGTCGGCCACGTCGTCCCGAACTCGTTCGTACGCCGCCTCCAACTCTCCGACGTCAGTCTGGCCCGCTTCGAGTTCCTTCTTCGTGACGAACCACGCAACCGGGTTCAGGTCCACGCCCGCCGTCTCCGCGCCGAACCGCGACGCCTCCACGAGCGAGGTGCCGCCGCCCATGAACGGGTCGAGAATCTTCTTGTCCTTGACGCGAACGTCCTTCGAGTAGAACTCCCAGAGCGACTCGGGGTTCCCCATGTCCACCTCGCTAATCGCCTCCGCGATGTCGGCCCCGTCGAGGCCCTCGTCGTCGAGTCGCCGATTCTCGCCCGGTTCGTACACTTCGACGTCGTCGGCGTCGGTCCGGTCGTCGAGGAGCGAGTAGAGCGAGATGGCCCGAAAGAGACACCCCGGACGCCGCGCCCACCACTTGTGCATCGTGTATATCGGCCGGTAGTACTGTTTCGCTCGGCCCTCCTTCTCGGCGATTTCGTTGACGCGTTCTACCGGGAACCCGCGCTCGATGGGAAGTTCCGTGCGACTCTCCGCTCGCTTCTGCGGCCCGGACATCTGTTGGCCTGTGCTTTTCGAGAAGCCACATAAAGGTACTACTCTCTGCGGGCGGCGTCACTGGGGCGCTTCGCACGACTCGACCACTGACAGCGCTACTCGTCGTGGGATTCCTTCCACGCTCCCGGGTCGCCCTCGCGGAACTCTCCCTTCGCGTGTCGCTCCCGGGGCCAGAACGCGATTGCGACCATCGCCGCGGAGAACGCAGCGACCGCTCCGACCACGGCGACGCCGGGGACGGATTCGATTGCGGCGGTCGCGAGCCAATCCTGACGCGGCGCGAACGCCGTGATTCGGAAGGCCCAAGCCGCGAGTAGCACGCCGAGCAGCGCGAGGTAGATGCGCCGAAGCCGATTCGCGAGCGCCTCGCCGAACGTGACCTTCAGCGTCGGTCTCCGGTAGTCCTCGCTGAGTTTCGCTCGCCAGTCGGGGTGTTCGACGCCCTTCGAAGGGTCGAGGGCGTTCGCCAACAGGTTCTGCTGGAGCATCCGAATCCGCGAGCGATACACGTCGTAACTCCGGTAGCGTCGGGCCTCGATGCCGAGGAAGATGGTGACGATGAGTATCCCGATGAGCAGAATGTAATGGGGATTGCCCGGATTCGAGAACGCCCACGTGAGAATCGCCGCGATGACCGTCACCGCCCACGTGGTCGCTTGGTCGAGGCGCTGGCGCCACGTCGTCGCCTCGTCCATCTCGCCCCGGTAGGCGTGGGCCATCACCGAACCGAGGCCCGTACTCTGGTCCACCATCTCGCGTCCGATTTCGCGCTCCTCGCGCGCCGTCGGGTCGAAGTCGTCGTCGTTCGAGTCGGTCACGTCGGCGTCTACGGTCCGGCCAGTCACGTAACTAGCGGCGTGACCGAGGACGGAGGGGAGTCACCGACTCGTGCGTCGTCCGCCGAACGACCGAGTCGCGTGACCTCCCGGTCGGCGGTCTAAATACCGAGCCACTCGTCGTTCCGGACCTGGTAGCCGTTCGACCGGCAGAACTTCGCCGCCTGCCGACGCACTCCCCGGGAACCCGGGAGTTTCTCTTTGGTGCGAATCTGCTCGACGATCCAGTCGGTGATGGCCTGAATCCCTTCATCGTCGTCGTCGGCGTCGATTTCTCGGAGTTCCCTGAACGTCTTCTCGTAGGCCTCGCGCTGTGACCAGCGGAAGTTCACGTTCGGGAGCGTCTCGCTGGCTTCCACGACCCGCTTCATGGCGGCGGCGACCGTCGGTCGCTCTATCCGCACTCGGACGGCCCCGGGGGAGTCGAACGTCTCCCCGTCCGTATCGGGCACGAGTTCCTCGACGGCGTAGGTGGCGTCGGGCGCTCGGACCTCCCGGTCGCCGACCGCGTCCACGACTTCGGTCCCCGTCGCCGGGAACTCGAGCGATTCGAGTTCCGCTTCGAGGTCGGAGAGTTCCGTCGTCTCCACCGGCGGTTTCGGCTCGTCGTGCCGCTCCAGTTCCGAGGCCAAGTCGCGCTCTCGCTGGCGTCTCTCGGCGTCGTCCGCTTGCTGGTCTCGACCGCTCTTGTTGTCTGCCATTCCGATATTTAAGCGCTCTAGCCGGATAGTCCTGTGGTCGGTTGGCGAACACGCCGACGAAATCGAAAGCCTTCGACCCGACTCTCCCGACTGCCGAGTCGGACCGGACGAATCAGGCGCTGACGCCCCAGAAGAACGCGATTCCGAGGACGGTGACGATGGACAGCAGGAACTGGAGCGGCGCGCCGACGCGGAGGAAGTCCGAGAACCTGTAGCCGCCGGGCCCGTAGACGAAGAGGTTGGTCTGGTAGCCCACCGGCGTCATGAACGCCGTCGAGGCGGCGAACGTCACGGCCAACACGAACGCGAACGCGTTCGCTCCGATTGCCTGCGCGGCATTGGCGGCCACCGGAATCATCAGCACGACGCTCGCGTTGTTACTGATGACGCTCGTCAACAGGCCGGTCGCTATGTAGAACACCCAGAGGACGCCGATTGGGGGAAGGAACGTCGCTGTCGCGGCGACGGACTCGCCGAGGAGTCCGGCGGCCCCGGTCTGCTGAAGCGCGATGCCGAGCGGAATGACGCCCGCGAGGAGGAATATCACGTTCCACTCGACCGACGAGTAGAGTTCGTTCGGTTCGAGGACGCCGGTGAATATCATCGCCACTACCCCCGCAAGCGCCGAGACGACTATCGGGAGGACGTTCAGCGCGGGGAGCGCGACGACTCCGGCGATGATGGCGACCGCGAACGGAATCTTCCTCGTCCGATAGGTCGTCTCGTCGAACTCGTGGGCGACGATGAAGTCCTCGTTCTGGACGAGTCGCGTGAGGCTGTCGGGCGGGGCCTGCACGAGGAGCGTGTCCCCGACCCGGATGTCGATGTCCTCGAACCGGTCGCGGACCACGTCGCCTCTCGTCCGGAACGCGAGGACGTTCGCGTCGTAGCGCTGTCGGAAGGTCGAACTCGTCAGCGTCTCGCCGACGAGGAACGACCCCGACGGGATGACGACTTCGACGAGGACGGGTTCCTCCTCGTCGGGGTGGAGGGCGTCTTCGGTCCGGGGACCGCCCGACATCGTGAGACCTTCCGCGTTCATGATGTGTTCGAGCGTCTCCCGGTTCGTCCTGAGTCGGAGGGTGTCGCCCTCGTGAATCTCCTTGCGGGCGAGCGGTTCGTCGAATCGCTCGCCGTACCGAATCAACTGTA
The DNA here is from genome assembly GCF_023238205.1 of Halorussus limi. Classification (NCBI taxonomy): domain Archaea; kingdom Methanobacteriati; phylum Methanobacteriota; class Halobacteria; order Halobacteriales; family Haladaptataceae; genus Halorussus; species Halorussus limi. Next base: position 286,172 of record NZ_CP096661.1, on the reverse strand, counting down.
ACACGTCGATGTCGAGGTCGTCGTCTCCGAGCGCTTCCTCGACGGTCTGCCCGATGAGCGAGGAGTTCGCGGGAACGACGACGTCCGCGAGGTACTCCTGGAGGGCGTACTCCTCCACGAGGTCGTCGTCTGCCGGGATTCGTTCGGGAATCAACCAGACGCCGACCGTCATGAGATAGAGGGCGCCGACCGCGAAGACGATGACGCCGAGCTTGGTGAACTCGAACATCCCGAACGCGAACAGGTCGAGACCCGGCGTCTCGGCCCCGAGTTGGGCCGCGATGTCGCTGGCGAGGATGTTCGTTGAGGTGCCGATGAGCGTCAGCGTCCCCCCGAGCATCGAGGCGAACGACAGCGGCATGAGTAGCTTCGACGGTGACGTCTCGCCCTCGTGTGCGAGGTCCGTGATGACGGGAACCAGGATGGCGACGACCGGCGTGTTGTTGATGAATCCCGAGACCGGCCCGGTGACGCCGATAGTCGCGGCGAGTTGCTTACGTCGGTCGGTCCCGGCGTACGCGGCCATCTTCTGGCCGATCAGCTGGACGATGCCGGTTCGGTTGATTCCCGTGCTCAGGATGAGCATGGCCAGCACGGTAATCGTGGCCGGGTTCGCGAACCCCGAGATGCCCTCCTGCGGGGATATCTGGGTCCACGGTTGGAGGACCATCAACAGGACCATCACCAGGATGGCGGTGACGTCGATGGGGAACCACTCTGTCGCGAACAGAACGAGCGCGAGGAGAATGAGCGCGAAAACGACGAGCATGTCGGTCGTCACCGGCGTCGAAACCGGATTTTGGGCTACCAGCGAAGTGACGGAGAAAGACACATAGAAGAGAGACGCCACCGACGGATAAGGGCTGGTATTCCCGCGGGGAGTGGAGCGAAGCGCTCGTCTCGAAACTGACACTCAGTATCAATTAGGTTCGCCTAAAAACCGAAACCTCTTTTGTTGTTTAGGCGAGCCTAATTCGTATGACGGAAGATTCTCGCGGTCGTGACGCACCGACGCGGCGGCAGTACCTGAAGTACGGCGGGGCGGTCATCGGCGGCGGACTGCTCGCCGGTTGTACCGGTGGCGGGGACGCCGAGTCGAACGCCGAGACGACGTCCACGACCACTGAGACGACGACCGAGGAGACGACCCAGACCTCCACGACCGGAGACGAGTCGTCGTCCGGGGGCAAATCCTACTCGGTCTCGATGGTACCGGTCGGCGAGGTCACGTTCGACAGCGTGCCCGAGACGTGGATAGCGAACAACGGCAGTTGGGCCGACATGGGCATCGCGCTCGGTCTCGACGCGCCGAAGGGCGTCTGGCTTCCGAGCAGGTATCACACCCAGTATTACGACGAGATTCCGGGCGTGAGCGTGGACAAGAGCTCGATTCAGAAGCTGTGGGGCGACAGCGGGGTCGGCAAAGAGCAGTTCTACGAACTCGACGTGGACGTCCACGTCGCGGACCCCAACTTCCTGATGAACCGCGGGAAGTGGAAGCAGTCGGACATCGACGAAATCAGCACGCAGGTGGCGCCCTTCTTCGGGAACAGCATCTTCTCGCGGGGGTACGCGTGGCACGAGAACTACCGGTACTACACCCTGTATCAGGCCTTCGAGAAGCTCTCGAAAGTGTTCCAGCGTCAGAAGCGGTTCGAGGCGTTCGAGAAGCTCCACGAGGAGTTCCAATCCAGCCTCGCACCGGTCGTCCCCGCCCGGAAGAAGCGCCCCGAGGTCGCGGTCGTCTGGGGCGGCGGCAACCAACCCGAGAAGTTCTACCCGTACGTCGTCGACGAGGGGACGAGTTTCAAGCACCTCCGGGACCTGAAGGTGAAAGACGCCCTCGCCGCGTCCGACGTGAAGAACTTCCACAGCAGTCGGGGCGCTATCGACTACGAGACGCTGCTGGAGGTCGACCCCGAGGTGCTGCTGGTTCGCGGACAGGAAGCCAAGTCGAAGAAGAAGTTCCAGAACACGGTCGTGAAGTTCATGAAGAACCACTCCGTGGCGAGCGAACTCACCGCGGTCAAGAACGGCGACGTCTACCGCGCCGGACCGCTCTATCAGGGACCCATCACGAACCTCGTCGTCACCGACCGCATGGCCCGAACGCTGTACGGTGCCGAGGAGAAACTGTTCGACCCCAAGCGGGTCGCCGACATCGTGAACGGAGACATCTGAAGATGCCAGACGGCGGTGTAGACGCCGGTCACGACGACCGAGACGGCGGCGACTACGACGTGGTGGTCGTCGGGGGCGGACCGTCCGGCTGTTCGGCGGCCGTCTTCGCCGCTCGATACGGCCTCAACGCGGTGGTGTTCGACCGCGGGCGCTCCTCGATTCGGCGGTGCGCCTACGTGGAGAACTACCTCGGATTCCCCGCCGGTGTCGACGTCGAGACGCTGTACGCGCTGATGCACGACCACGTCGCGGAGGCCGGCGGCGAACTGGTCGCCGACCTCGTCGAGTCGGTAACTCGGGCCGACGACGGCGACGGGTTCGTCGTCGAGACGCAGGACGGCCGACGCGTTTCGGCCCGGCGAGTCGTCGCGGCCACGCGGTACGACGCCGAGTACCTCCGCCCGCTCGACGACGGGACGATGTTCGAGACGCGCGAACACGACGGCGAGGAGCGCGAGCAGTTCGACCGGTCCTATCCGGAGTCGGACGGAACGACGCCGGTGGACGGTCTCTACGTCGCGTCGCCGTCCGACGAGGCGGACCGACAGGCCGTCGTCGCCGCGGGTCGCGGCGCGCGCGTCGGACTCGCAGTCGTCGGGGACGCTCGCCGCGATGACGGCTACCCGGAGTCGGTCGCGAAGCACTACGACTGGGTGCGCCGGGAGGCGGCCCGCGACGAGGAGTGGGCCGACCGCGACCGATGGCGCGAGTGGTACGACGGCCGGCGGCCGGACGACGCAGATATCGACGACGCTCTGTGGACGGACCTTCGAGAGCGCGACATCGACCGGCGACTGTCGGCGTACCTCTCGGACGACGAGATAGCGGAGCGGACCGAGCGCGGCCAGCGCCGCCTGCTCGACCACGTCGACGACGAGTTAGTCGTCGAGCGGGCGCGCGAAATCGAGTCGGAAGGTGCGGAGGTGAGTTCGTGACCATGGCGAGCGAAACCACGGACGAACCGGCCACAGAGGCGAGTCACGAACAGTGGCTCGACGGGTCACTGATCACCCTCTGCGTCGGGAGCCTGTTCGTCGTCGTCGTCGGCGGACTCGTCCAGGTGAGTTTCGGCGCGTTCTCGATGACCATCGCCGAGGCGTGGCGGGCCGTCTTCAACCCCGAGGTACTCCTCAACCCGCGGGCGTGGGAGATGTTCCTGCTCGGCGGCAAGTTGAACGCGGACGCGCTGTTGAACCCGCTCGCGTGGGACTCGCTCATCGTCAGTGCGGAGATGCCCGAGATGAACAAGCGGAGCCTCATCGTCTGGAACATCCGCCTCCCGCGAGTACTCGTCGGTGCGCTCGTGGGGATGAACCTCGCCGTCTCGGGGGCCATCTTTCAGGCGGTCACGCGCAACGAACTCGCGAGTCCGTTCATCCTCGGCGTCTCGTCGGGCGCGGGGCTGGCGATTCTGCTCACGCTGGTCGTCTTCTCCAGTCTGTCGGCGCTCCTGCCGCTGGTCGCCTCGTTCGGCGGCGCGCTCGCGTTCCTCGTCGTCTACGCCATCGCGTGGAAGAACGGCACCTCGCCCGTCCGACTCGTCCTCGCGGGCGTCATCGTCGGGACGGTGTTCGGGAGCCTCCAGACGGGGCTGTTCTTCTTCGCCGACGACATCGGCGTCGTCCAGAGCGCCATCGCGTGGACCACGGGGTCGCTGACGGGCACCGACTGGGAGCAGGTCCGCATGGCCCTGCCGTGGACCGTCGTGGCGATGCTGCTGGCGCTCGTCAGTTCGCGCCAGTTGAACGTCCTCCTGTTGGGCGAGAACACGGCAAGTTCGCTCGGCATGAACGTCGAGAAGGTCCGGTTCGCCATCTCGGGCGTGGCGGTCCTCGCCGCCGCGGCGAGCATCGCCGTCGCCGGAATCGTGGGCTTCGTCGGCCTCATCGTCCCGCACATGGTCCGGAACCTCGTCGGCAGCGACTACCGGAAACTCGTCGTCGGCTGTATCTTCGCCGGACCGGCGCTGATGGTGGCCGCCGACGTGGGCGCGCGACTCGCACTGAGTCCCGTCCAGATTCCGGTCGGAATCGTCACCGGCCTCATCGGCGGTCCGTACTTCCTCTACCTGATGCGCAAGCAGGACGAGATGGGCGAAATCTGAGCGTCACCGCGGCCCGAGCGACTCCGAGCGTCGGACGCGTCCGGTCGGCTTCCGCCCGTCGCGTTCTTCGAAAGTGGTGATTTCCTATTCGCGTTCCGCGAAACCGGCTCAGTCGTATCGAGGCATTCTGTCGAACGATTGGAGTCTGTGCTACACCCGTAGCTAAAACCTCTCACTTCGTAGGGGAATCGGTCTCACGATAAGAACGCTACTTATAGGTGACTCCTTTCGTAAGACGAACTATGCCAGGGGACCGCGTGACAGTGTCGCTCGACGACGACGCGAAAGCCGCGCTCGAACAGCTGACCGAGCAGACCGACGAGAGCCGAAGCGAGATAATCCGCAGGGCGGTGTCGTTCTACGCGGCTAACTACGAGTCCGCGAAGACGAGCGACAGCGACGATTTGCAGACCTACTACCAGATGCTGACGACGGGCGAACACGTCTTGCTGGACGTCGACTTGCTCCACGCGTTCCTGAACCAAGTGTACGACGGCGAAACGGGTGACTCCGAGTTTCTCCAAACGGTCGATAGAGTCGCTCACTACCACTCTCAGGAGTACGCCGAGCGGTTCGATTCGCTGGGCGAGGTCCTCGATTGGCTATCGCTCTGCGGGTTCCTGACGGTCCGGAAAACGGAGGGCGACAGCTACCACGTGGTGTTCCCGTCCGAATCGCTCCGTTGGTTCATGATGCGGTTCATACAGGGGAGCGTCGAGGGCTTGCCCTTCGAAATCGACATCGAGGAGAGCGTCTCCAAGGTGTTGCTGACAGAACGTGACGAGTGAATCACTATTCACTACATTTTCACACACGTGATGCAGAAGATGCACAGGATTCACAACAACCCTTTTGTTTGATTGCCGTTACCGTGACAATGGATATCAACGTAAACGACTATGAAGGTTGTCCAACGACTCAAGGCCATCGGCCCCGGTGCAATGGTTGCAGCGGCGTTCATCGGTCCTGGCACGGTTACGACGGCTAGTGTAACGGGCGCACGATTCGGATACGCACTCCTCTGGACGATTGCGTTCTCGGTCATCGCCACCATCGTTCTCCAAGAGATGAGCGCGCGTTTGGGCCTCATCTCGGGCGAAGGACTGGGCGAGGCCCTTCGGGAACGGTTCGACAATCCCGTCGTCGAGTACTTGAGCATCTTCCTCGTCGTGGGCGCAATCGGCATCGGAACGGCGGCCTACGAGGCCGGAAACATTCTGGGTGGCGCCGCGGGACTGGCGACCATCACGGGCGTGAGTTCCACCGTCTGGGGCGTCCTCATGGGACTCGTCGCCGGCGTGTTGCTGTACACCGGTCGGTACAAAGTTATCGAGCGGGCGTTGGTGGGACTCGTGGTCATCATGGCCCTCTCGTTCGTGACCTCGGCCATCCTGATAGGGCCGGACGTGGGAGCCATCTTCGCGGGGTTCGTCCCCGGAATCCCGTCCGGGTCGCTCTATCTCATCACCGGTTTGGTCGGCACGACCATCGTGGGCTACAATCTGTTCCTCCACGCGAGCAACGTTCAGGAACGCTGGTCCGGCCCCGGTGACCTGCCCCAATCCCGCACGGACACCGTCCTGTCCATCGCGCTCGGCGGTTTCATCACGATTACGATAATGGTCACCGCGGCCGCCGCCTTCGAGACCGGTACTCAGATAAGCAACGTCGGGCGAATGGCCGAGCAACTCAAGCCGCTCGCCGGCCCGTACGCCAAACTGTTCTTCAGCATCGGCCTGTTCGCCGCGGGGTTCACTAGCGCGACCACCGCGCCGCTGGCAGGGGCGTGGGCGACGACGGGCGCCCTCGGTTGGGACTCGGACATGCAGAGCACCAAGTTCCGAGCGGTCTGGGGCGTCATCCTCGCGGTCGGCGTGTTGTCGGTCCTGCTCGGCGGCAGTCCGGTCGAGATCATCGTCTTCGCGCAGGTCGTGAACGGGATTCTGCTCCCCATCGTCGCCATCTTCCTCATCTACGCGATGAACCAAGACGACCTGCTCGGGCAGTACACGAACGGTCCCGTCACGAACACCCTCGGGGCCGTCGTCACTATCATCGTGGTCTGGCTCGGCATCCGAACGCTGCTCAGCGTGGCGGGGGTACTGTAGATGGCCGACCGGGTGGTCGGGGTCGACGTGGGCGGTACGTTCACCGACGTGACGCTGTTGGTCGACGGTGAACTCGTCACGGCCAAGGTTCCGAGTACCGAGGACCAGAGCGAAGGCGTGATGGCCGGCATCGAGAAGGCCTGTAGCGACGCCGGCATCGCTCCCGACGAACTCGACGAGTTCTCGCACGCGATGACCGTCTCGGTCAACGCGCTGCTCGAAGAGTCGGGCGCGAAAACCGCTCTCGTCACCACCGAGGGATTCCGGGACGTTCTCGAGATAGGTCGCCAAGACAGGCCGGCGTTGTACGACCTCGAAGCGGAGAAACCGACGCCGCTCGTCCCCCGGCGTCGCCGGTACGAAGTGGCCGAGCGGACGACCACTGAGGGCATCGAACGGCCCGTAGACGAGGCGGACGTCCGACGGGTGGCCGAGGAGATACGCGAGGACGGCGCCGAAGCGGTCGCCGTGTCGCTCCTCCACGCGTACGCACACCCGGAGAACGAACGGCGCGTCGTCCGGATACTCCGGGAGGAACTCGACGTTCCCGTCTCGGCATCGCACGAGGTCTTGGGCGAGTTCCGCGAGTACGAGCGAACCTCGACGACCGTCGTCGACGCGTACGTCCGACCGGCAATCGACCGGTACATCGGCCACCTCTCCGAGCGAGCGTCCGAGGCGGGCGTTCCCCAACCTCGAATCATGCAGGCCAACGGGGGAATCACCGACGCGAAAGCGGTTCGCCAGAACGCCGTCCTGACCGTACTTTCGGGGCCTGCCGCGGGCGTCGTGGGCGCGAACGCGATGGCCGGCGACAGTGGCGACGAACCGAACTCGGGACTCGTCACGTTCGACATGGGCGGTACGTCGAGCGACGTCAGTCTCGTTCGGGACGGCGAAGTCGAGCGAACGACGGACGGGTCCATCAGCGACCGACCCATCAAGACGCCGCTGGTCGACATCGAGACGGTCGGCGCAGGCGGCGGGTCGATAGCGTGGGTCGACTCCGGCGGTGCCCTCCGAATCGGCCCTCGGTCGGCGGGGGCCGAACCGGGGCCCGCCTGTTACGGGCGCGGCGGCACCGAACCGACGGTTACGGACGCCAATCTCGTGCTCGGATACATCGGGTCCAGCACGAGTCTCGGCGGAGAGTTGTCGCTCGACGAGCAGGCGGCCCACGACGCCTTGGCCGACCTCGCCGAGGAGGCCGGCATGGACGGCCCGGTCGAGGCCGCACGGGGCGTCTACCGAGTCGCCAACGCGAACATGACGCGAGCGATTCGGTCCGTGACCGTGGAGCGCGGGTTCGACCCGCGCAAGTTCGGACTGGTCGCGTTCGGCGGCGCCGGACCGATGCACGCCGTCTCCATCGCTGATAACCTCGACATGGACCGCGTGGTTATCCCGCGGGCGTCGGGAGTCCTGTCGGCGTACGGCCTGCTCGCCGCCGACGAAAAGCAGGACGCGGTCCGAACCTTCCAGCGGTCGCTCGACTCCGTCGACCCCGACGCCGTGGACGAAGTTTATTCCGAACTGGAGGACCGAGTTCTCACGGAGGTCAGCGACGGAGAGCGCGCCGCGATAGAGTACTCCGCCGACCTCAGCTATGCCGGTCAAAGTTTCGAACTCACCGTCGACGTGGGCGAGTCGTTCGACCCCGCCGACGCCGAGAGGCGATTCGCGGAGGCCCACGAAGTCGCCTACGGGTATCGAATGGACGAACCGGTCCACTTGGTCAACTGTCGCGTTTCGGCGACTATCGCGCGCGACGACCCGGATATCCGGTATCAATCCGGCGGTGACCCGCTGAAGGGGACCCGGGAGGCGACCTTCGAGGACGGCGTGTACGAGACGCCCGTCCTTCACCGCGAGAAGTTGGCCCCGGGGCGGAGCGTCGAGGGGCCGGCCGTAATCGAACAGGACGAAAGCACCGTCGTCATTCCGCCCGCGTGGGACGTGCGGGTCCGCGAAGACGGCGCGTTGGTGTCCGAAGTGGGCGAAGAATGACGACGAACACTCGCTACGATGGAATCCGACACAGGGGGTAAGACCGACATGAGTAGCACAACCGACGATATCGACCCAGTCACGCTCGAAATCCTCAGGAATCAGCTAGAGAGCATCGCGGAGGAGATGGGGCACGTCCTCATCACCGGTTCGTACTCGCCGAACATCAAGGAGCGTCAGGACTGCTCGACCGCGCTCTTCGACGCCGAGGGGAAGATGATAGCGCAGGCCGAGCACATCCCCGTCCATCTGGGGGCGATGCCCGACGCGGTCGACGTGGTGATGGACAAGGACCCGAAACCCGGAGACGTCTTCATCGTCAACGACCCGTTCGAGGGCGGCACCCACCTGCCCGACATAACGCTCGTCTCGACTATCGCGCCCCGGGACGAGGTCATCGGGTTCGCCGTTTCGCGGGCACACCACGCGGACGTCGGCGGTAGTTCCCCGGGAAGTATGCCTCCGGGGGCCAAGGAAATCTACGAGGAGGGGCTACGACTCCCGGCCGTCCGCCTCGTCGACGGCGGGGAACCGAACGACGAGGTCCACGAGATGATTCTGGCCAACGTCAGAACGCCCGACGAGCGACGGGCGGACCTCCGGGCCCAACGGGCCGCGAACGACCGTGCGGAGGAACGAATCGGCGAACTCCTCGACGAACACGGGTCGCTGCTGTTGGAAGCCTTCGACGCCGTGGTCGATTACTCGCGGGAACGCATGGAAGCCGAACTGTCGGAACTCCCGGACGGTGAGTACCGCGCTCGCGACGTACTCGAAGGCGACGGGGTGACGAACGACGACATCCCCATCGAGGCGACGGTCACCGTCGACGGGTCCTCCATCGACGTCGATTTCTCCGGGACGGCCGACCAAGTCGCCGGAAACCTCAACGCTCCGCTGTCCGTGGCGAAGAGCGCGGTCTACTTCGTCGTCCGCGCGGTGACCGACCCCGAGATTCCGCCGAATCACGGGTGCTACGAGCGAGTGACCGTCTCCGCCCCGGAACGGTCGGTTCTCAACCCGTCCCCGCCCGCCGCCGTCGTCGGCGGTAACGTCGAGACCAGCCAACGGGTCACGGACGTCACGCTGGAAGCGCTCGCGCAGGCGATTCCGGACCGGGTGCCCGCCGGCGGTCAGGGCACGATGAACAACCTGATAATCGGCGACCGAACCGGCGAGTTCACCTACTACGAGACCATCGGCGGCGGGTTCGGTGCGAGACCCGACAAGGACGGCATGGACGGGGTCCAAGTGGGGATGACGAACACGCTCAACACGCCCATCGAAGCGATGGAGGCCGAGTACCCGTTGCGTCTGGAGAGATACGCGCTCCGGGAATCGAGCGGCGGAGACGGCCGGTATCGCGGCGGGTTGGGCCTCGAGCGGTCGGTGACCGTCGAGACGGACGCGACCGTCTCCCTGCTCACCGAGCGGAGACGGACCGCACCCGCCGGCGTCGACGGTGGCGACGACGGAGCGACCGGAGAGAATCTCGTAGACGGCGAGCAGGTCCCGTCGAAGGCATCGGTCGACGTGGACGCCGGAACCACCGTGACGATACTCACGCCCGGCGGCGGCGGGCACGGCGACCCGGACGAACGCGACCCGGAGGCCAGAGAGCGCGACCGGCGGGACGAGAAGGTGACGGACTGATGGCGCGACTCGGACTCGTGGTCCCGTCTTCGAACACGACCGCAGAGCCCGAATTCCGGGCGATGGCTCCCGACGACAGCACGGTTCACGCCGCTCGGATGCCCCTCGAAGACGTCACTGCCGACCGACTCGACGAGATGGCGGACGGGGCCGAGAGAGCGGCCGAACTACTCTCCCACGCGGACGTCGACGGTGTGGCGTACGCCTGCACCACGGGCAGTCTCCTCCACGGGACCGGCTTCGACACCGAACTGGAGTCGCGCTTGTCGGAGCTGACGGGAGCGCCCGCGGTTGCGACGGCGCTATCGGTGACCAGAGCGTTGGACGAACTCGACGTGGAGACGTTGGCCGTCGTCACGCCCTACGCGTCCGAACTCGACGAACTGGAGCGGGAGTATCTCACCGAGTCGGGGTTCGACGTCGCGTCTATCGACGGGCGGGGACTCGTCGAGAACACCGAAATCGGCGGACTCACTCCCTCCGACGCCGAACGGCAGGTCCGGTCGTCGCTCGGCGACGACCCCGACGTAGACGGGGTCTTCGTTTCCTGCACGAACTACCGCTCCCTCTCGGCGCTGGCCGCCTGCGAGGAACGTCTCGGCGTTCCGGTGGTCTCCAGCAATCTGGCGACGATGTGGGACCTCGGCAATCGGTTAGGTCTCGACGTGGACCTCTCTACGTCTCTCGTCTAACGGACCGTCTATCTCGTCACTCGATTTTACTCACCCTCACCGCGCGAGTCGTTGCTCGACGCCGTACACCGCGTCCATCCCGGCATCGAACACCCGCGGCGACCCTGACAGCGAGAACAGCAACGCCGCGGCCGCGTTCGGTCGGAAATCCAGTTCGAGCGCCCGCCGGAGGTAGGGCCGACCCGCGGCCAGTCGCCCGGCCTCGCAGTAGGTCGTCCCGGCGTCGGCGAGGAACTGGGCGCGCGCCTCGGCGGGCAGGTCGTGGCGCTCTGCTCGGTGACGGCCCTCGGCGGGTAGGCCCCGAACGACCGGATTCGGGTCTACGGCTCCGAGAGTACGCGCTCGACCGCGCGGAGGAGGAACTCGACTACCACCGCGACGAGAGCGCGGACGGCCACTACTACCTGTTCGACGGGGCCGCGGCGGCGCTGGAGCGCGGCGAGCAACCGCCGGTCCCGCTGGCTCACAGCCACTGGGTCCTCGAACTGATGGAGGCGGTGCGGGCCGACGCCGAACCGGTGCGAGGCCCATCGAACGAGTTCCAGTAGCGGCGCTTACAGGAATTCGTTTCCGGGAAGGCTTTTTCCGTCGCTCCGAGTAGCGAGCGTATGGTCTCGCTGGTGCGTCGCTACTACCTCTACCGCGCGACGCTCTCCCCCGGGTTCTACATCCCGGTCTCCGTGATTTACATGGAGGCCCGGGGGCTGGGCCTCGCCGACATCGGCTTCGTGCAGGGGGCGTTCCTGTTCTCGATGGTCGCCTCGGAGCTACCGACCGGCTACCTCGGCGACCGACTCGGCCGCCGGAACGCGCTCGCGGTCGGAAGCGCAATCGTCACCGCGGTGATGCTCGGGTTCAGCGTCGCCGACTCAACCGCCGACTTCGCCGTCGTCTACGTCGTCTGGGCGGTCGGGTGGACGTTCCGGACCGGAACCGTGGACGCGTGGCTGTACGAACTGCTCGCCGAACGAGACGCCGAGGACGAGTACGCCCGAATCAGCGGTCGCGCCGACTCGGCCCTGCGACTCGTCTCCGGGATTACGGCGCTCGCCGCCAGTCTGCTGTACACCGTCGACCCGTCCGTTCCGTTCCTCGCGAACGCGGGACTGGCGGCGCTCGGCCTCCCGCTGTTGGCCACGCTCCCGACGACGCGGGGCGACGGCGAGGACGACCGGATGAGCGTCCGCGAGGCGGGTCGCGTGCTCCGGACGCAACTCTCGCGGGCGTCGCTGCGCTGGATAGTCCTCTACGCCGCGCTGTTCAACCTCGTCTTCTCGGTGACGCGGGTGTTCGAACAGCCCGCGATGCGCGCCGTCGGCGTCCCCGTCGCCGGACTGGGCGTCCTCTACGCCGGGTTCAAACTGGTCTCGGCGGTCGCCGCGAGCGCGGCCGGGCCGGCCCAAGACCGACTCGGGACGCGGGGCGTGCTGGTGCTGCTCGTTCCCGTCGTCGGAGTCGCGTACGCCAGCTTTACCGTCGTTCCGGTGCTGCTGGTCCCCGCGCTGTTCGTCAGGCGCGGCCTCCAGCGAATCACCCGTCCCGTCCGGAACGAGTACATCAACGACCGACTGGAGGACGTGGGGCGCGCGACGGTGCTGTCGGGCGTCTCGATGGCGCTCACGCTCGCGTCTGGGACCGCGAACGTCCTCGGCGGCCGGGTCGCGGCCGCCGTCGGTCCGGTGACGTTCCTCTCGGTGACCGGCGTGGCCGCGTCGCTCGCCGGCGGCCTCCTCTGGGTCGTCACGCGGCCGATTCGGGAGGGAACCGCCGACGCGGCGCCGACGTAGCGCAGAGAAATGTATATCGTTGTCTAAAGTGGGTGTAGTTGTCTCCGCGTCGCGCTCCTCGGCGGCGGGCAGGTCGTCGGCTACCGCGTCCACCACGTCCTGCTCAGGCGTCCCGCTTCGCCGGTGGGTTCACTGAGATTCCGATGAGTCACGCCCGGGAGCGGCCTTCCACCGGTTTGCGGCCGGACGAATCTCGCAGTTCGCCAACGTTTCAACGTTTTTAACTTACGGTTGTTCCTACCTCGGGCGTATGGCCGCCATCGAAACGCGCTCGCTGACAAAGCGGTTCGGTTCCCTCCACGCCGTTCGCGACCTCGACCTCCGCGTCGAACGCGGCGAAGTGTTCGGCTTCCTCGGCCCGAACGGCGCGGGCAAGTCCACGACCATCAACGTGTTGCTGGACTTCGTCCGGCGCACCTCGGGCGACGTGTCCGTCCTCGGCTACGACCCCGAGGAGGACCCCCGAGCGGTCCGCCAACGCATCGGCGTCTTGCCGGAGGCCGCCGGGTTCTACGACCGGGACACCGCCCGCGACCACCTCCGGTTCGCGACCGAGATGAAGCGCGCGACCGACGACCCCGGCGACCTCCTCGAACGCGTCGGTATCGCCGACGCCGCCGACCGGCCGGTCGGCGGGTTCTCGAAGGGCATGCGAAAGCGCCTCGGTCTCGCAATCGCGCTCGTCGGCGACCCCGACCTGCTCGTCCTCGACGAACCCCTCGGCGGACTCGACCCGTCCGGCGTGAGTCTCGTCCGCGAAATCGTCCGGGAGGAGCGCGACCGCGGTGCCGCGGTGTTCTTCTCAAGTCACATCATGGACCAAGTGGAGACGGTCTGCGACCGGGTGGGCATCATGCACCGCGGCGAACTCGCGGCCGTCGGCGCGGTCGAGTCGCTCCGGGCCGACACCGAGACGCCCGCCGAGTTCACTCTCGCCGTCGAGTCAGCGCCCGACGGCGTCGAGCGCGAACTCGCGGCGCTCGACGGCGTCGACGACGCGACGGCGCGCGACGGGACCCTTCGGGTCGTCTGCACGGACCCGTCGGTGAAGGCCGACGTGGTCTCCCGAGTGGACGACGCGGGCGCGACCGTCGTGGACATCGACAACGAAACACCGTCGTTGGAGCAGGTCTTCCGGGCGGTAACCGACGGGACGAACGCATGAGTCGGGTCTGGACCATCGCCCGGGAGGACGCACGTCGCGCGGCCCGGAGCCGACTCGTCTGGGGCGCCGTCATCCTCCTCGGAATGATGTTCCTCCTGTCGATTCCGGGGTCCGCGCGGCCGGAGATACATCCAATCGGCGAGTACCTGCTGATGCTCCCGATGGAACTGATGACCTTCGCGCTCGTGGTCGTCGCCGCCGTCGGCTACAACTCGGTCGTCGGGGACCGAGCGACCGGAACCCTCCAGTTCGCGCTCGGCCTCGGCGGAACGCGACGGGGGTTCGTCTTGGGGAAACTCCTCGCGCGCGCTGCCGTCGTCGTCGGTGCGCTGACGGTGGTCCTCGCCGTCGCGAGCGCTCTCGTCGCCCGGGGGTACGGCCGACCGCATCTGGCGTCGTTCTGGGTGATGGCCGGGTGGATGCTCCTCTACGGCGCGGTCTGGACCGCCGTCGCCGTCGGCTACTCGGCGGCGTTCGCCTCGGAGTACCGGACGCTCGGCGCGTTAGCCGGGACGTACGCCCTGTTCAGTCTGGACGTGGGCATCTGGAACGTCGTCGTCCGGCCGGTGTTCTCGCTCGTGTTCACCGGGTCGCTCGACGCGCCGTCGTACGAGACGCTGGCGTCGGCCCCGACGTGGCTCCGCGTCACCGAGCGCCTCAACCCGCTGATAAGCTTCTGGGAGGCGATGCGCTGGTCGGTCGAGTCCGTGGGTCCGGGGACTCCCACCGGCGGCCTCCTCCCGAACCTGCTGGGGGCCGCCGCGTTCGTCCTGTTCGGCGCGGTCCCGCTGGCGGTCGGAGCGCGTCGCTTCGAGCGTGCGGACCTCGACGACGACGGTTCCGGACTCGGGGTGGGGAGTCGGCTCTGGCGGTTGCTCTCCGGCGTCGGACCCGCTACACGCAGTCGGGACGGCCCCGGGCCGCGGACGACGCTCGCGCGCGTTCGCACGGTCGCCCGCGCTGACGCCCGGCACACGCTCCAGAACTGGGTCGCGATGGGCGGCATCGCGGCGGTCGTTCTGTTCACCGGACCGCGCCTCTGGCAGGGCCTCGACCCGAACAGCGTGTCGACCGTCGCCGGGGAACTCGCGGACGTTCCGCGGACGTTCTTCCTTCCGGTGACGGCCCTCGGCATCGCGGTCGGGTATCGGACCGTCGCGGGCGACCGAGAGGACGGGACCGCCCGACTGGTCCTCGGACTGTCGGCGACCCGTCGGGACCTCGTCCTCGGGAAACTCCTCTCGCGGACGACGCTCGCCGTCTGCACGCTCCTCCCCCTCGTCTGCTTCGCGGAGGCCCTCGTCGCGACGCGCTTCGGCGAGTTCTACCCCGGAGTCTTCCTCGCGTGGGCGGGATGGACGCTGCTGTACGCCGTCGCCTGGACGAGCGTCGTCGTCGGCGTCTCCGCGGCCGTCTCGTCGCGGTATCGGGCGCTCGCGGCCGCGTTCGGGACGTTTCTGGCGTTCACCCCCGCCTACGGCCTGTGGGGCGTACTCGTCCGGCCGACGGCCGCGCTCGTCTTCACCGGCGAGTTCCGCACCCCGGACACCGCGATCACCACCAGCCTCGGTCCGCTGTGGTTCCGCTACCTCGACCGCCTCAGCCCGTTCGTCGCGTTCGAGACGGTTCTCGACGGTCTCTTCGCGCTGACCGCGTACGAAACCCACGCGGAAGTGACCGCGCCGGTGTTCCTCTACAGCGTCGCCGTCTCCGCGTCGTTCGCCGCACTCGCGGTGTATCTCGGTTTCCGGCGGTTCGCTCGGAGCGACCTCGGATAGCGAAACCTCGGCTAGCGAGACGACCGACGCGACGCACACCCGGCGTCACACCGACCGAAGCCGAAACCGGTCGGCGGGCGGCGACAGAATCGCTCGGGCCTCGGGAGCCGAATCGCGCTCCAGTCGCCCGAGCCACGTCCGGGCGTCGTTGATGCGGAGCTTCAGCCTGACCGGTAGCTCCTGAATCGCCGGTCGGTCGGGGAACAGTTCGGCGTCCAAGTTCGCCCGGTCGTACTCCCGGCGGCGGTCCGGCCACGCGTTCTCGAAGGACTCGAGGAACGGCGTCCGCGCCCGGACGAACTGCTCTATCTCGTTGAGTGTCGCCGAGTCGTGGGGTCTGTCGGGCGGTCGGTGTCGAAGCACGTCCGAGTCGATGCGCTCCAGCGCCCGCCGGAAGGTCCGAGTGTTGCGGTGTTCGGGCGGGGTCCGGAGGTGCCAGTCCAGCAGTTCGGCGTCGGCCGCTGGGAACGCTTCGAGGAAGTGGTTCGCCAAGTGAGTCCGGAACGGGTGGGTCGGCTGGTTGGCGACGCCGACGGCCGCACAGCCGTTGTGCGGCGAGTCGTAGCGGTCGTCAAGTCGGTCGAACTCCCGGTCCACGGCGTCGCGGGCGAAGTCGAGACTCTCGACGCCCACGCCGAAGTCGGCGGCGCGGTCGCTCAGCGGGACGAACCCGAACTTGTCGGTCACGAGGCGTCTCGCGGGGTCGAAGTCGGTCGCCAGTTTCGACCGGGGGAGCCGATACCCCCACGCCTCGACCGCGTCGCGGGGGAGGAAGTGGCCCCGGAGGAACGTGTCGAACAGCAGGCCGTGGTACATCGCGTCGGCGTCCATGCGGTCGGCGTAGCCTCCCTGATGGATGTGGATGGACTCGCGGATACCGTTGGCGTACCGAATCGTCTCGAAGTCGGTGTTCAGGTAGTCGCCGTCGGCCTCGAAGGCGTCGTGGTCGCTGCCGTACTGGTCGGCGATGCGTCCGGCCACCGCGGCCTCGCGGCCGCCCTGTCGCGTCACGGTGTAACAGGCGTTCACGTCGGTCGCTCCGGCGAGGAAGGCCCGCGAGTCGTAGCCCGCGCTCAGGAGCAAGCCCTTCCGACCCGGAAGCCGCGCCCGGCGTTCGAGCGCGCGTTCGAGGCGGACCGCGAGTTGCTCGACGTGGTCGAACTCGGTCGGCCGGTATGCGAACCGGTCGAACGTCTCGGTGCGGTCGGCGTGGAGGCGGCCGTCGAACGGCACCCGGCGGAGTTCGTCCACGAGGGTCGCGTCGCCCAGCACCACGCCGAGGTGGAGGAATTCGAGCAGGCTGTCCCGGCGGACCGTCGGGTCGGGAATCGCGCGCGCCACCTCGAAGGCGTCGCTACCGAACACCCTGACGCCGGGCGCGTCGGTGTAGAAGCAGTCCCACGTCCGGGCCGGGTCGGTGGCGACGTAGGCCGAGTCGCCCCCGTCGACCGCGGCGAGGTGCGACCCGTTCACGTCGGCCAGCACGTCGGGACCCGCCGCGAGGGCGCGCTCCAGCATCCGCTTGGCGGGCGTCGTGGTCGCTTCCGGGAGGTACGCCTCGCCCCAGAGGACGCAGAGGCCGTCGTCGCCCGCGTGTGCGTCCGTCCGGCCCGGGATTCCGAATCCGACGTCGCGGACGCCGACAGTCATCGAGTCGCCCTCGACCACGCAGTCGAACGACGACGGTTCTCGGAACCGCGCGAACGCCGCCCGGTCGCCGAAGACGCCGAACAGTTCTCGGTTCATTCGCGCTCACTCGACGGTGACGCTCTTGGCGAGGTTGCGCGGCTTGTCGATGGCGCGGCCGAGTCGGTCGGCGGTGTGGTACGACAGCAGTTGGAGTTGGACGTTCGCCAGCAGACCCGCGATGTCCGGGTGGGTGTCCGGAATCGGCAGGTGGGCGTCGGCCGCGTCGGTGACGGTGTGGTCCGGCGGAGAGACCGCGACGATGGGCGCGCCGCGGGTCTGGGCCTCCCGAGCGTTCGTCACCGTCGTCTCGTCGTCGTCGCCCGTGACGACCGTGAAGACGGGTGTGCGGGGCGTGACGAGCGCGAGCGGGCCGTGCTTGAGTTCGCCGGCGGCGAACCCCTCGGCGTGTTCGTAAGTTATCTCCTTGAACTTGAGCGCGCCCTCGATGGCGACCGGGTAGGCGAGACCCCGGCCGATGAAGAAGAAGGCGTCGCTCCCGAGGTAGTCGTCGGCGACCCCCGCCGCGTCCTCCCGGCCGAGGACGCGTTCGACGTGGTCGGGGAGGCGTTCGAGCGCGTCGTAGAACGCCGCCGGGTCGTCCCACGGCGATTCGTCCGCCGCGTCGGCCGAGACCCGGTGGGCCAGAAGCGAGAGCGAGACGACCTGCGAGGAGAACGTCTTGGTCGCCGCGACCCCGATTTCGGGGCCGGCCCGGATGAACAGCGCGTCGTCGGCCTCCCGGGCCGCGGAGGACCCCATCACGTTCGTCACCGCGACCGTACGCGCGCCCGCCTTCGTCGCGCGGTCGAGCGCCGCGAGGGTGTCTGCGGTCTCGCCGCTCTGGGTCACCGCGACGACCAGCGTCTCGCGGTCGACCGGAATCGCGTCGTCGTACTCGCTGGCCCGGAACGCTTGGGCGGCGACCCCGGCCTTGTTGAGCAGTTGGGTGCCGTACTTCGCGGCGTGGAACGAGGTGCCGCAGGCGACGAACTGGACGCGCTCGACGCCCTCGAACGCGCCCGGCGGGAAGTCGTCGAGGTCGGGTTCCCGGCCGTCGGGTCCGACTCGGCCCTTGATTCCGTTCGCCAGCGAGACGTGCTGGGTCTCGATTTCCTTGCGCATGTAGTGGTCGTAGCCGCCCTTGCCGGTCTCCTCGGGGTCCCACGAGACGACTTCGCTCGACCGCTCGACCGGGTCGCCGTCGAGCGTCGAGAGTTCCACGTCACCGGGTCGGACGACGCCGACCTCGTCGTCTTCGAAGTAGATCACCTCGTCGGTGTGTTCGAGGAACGCGGGCACGTCGCTGGCGAGGAAGTACTCCTCGTCGTCCACGCCCAGCACCAGCGGCGACCCCTGCCTCGCGGCGAAGACCGCGTCCTCGCCCTCGACCATCGCGGCGATGGCGTAGCTTCCGTCGAGGTCCCGGACCGCCTCTCGGAAGGCCGTCTCGGGGTCGTTGTCCGCGAGGTGGCGCTCGAAGAGGTGCGGGATGACCTCGGTGTCGGTGTCGCTGGTGAACTCGTGGCCCGCGGCCTCCAACTCCGCGCGGAGTTCGGCGTGGTTCTCGACGACGCCGTTGTGGACCACCGCGACCTCTCCGGTCGCGCCGGTGTGGGGGTGGGCGTTGTCGTCGGTCGGCGGGCCGTGGGTACTCCAGCGCGTGTGCCCGATGCCGATACCGCCGTAGACGCCGCTGTCGTCGACCGACTCCTTGAGGTCGTCGACGCGGCCGCTACACTTCTGGACGGCGAGTCCCGCGCCGTTCTCCACCGCGATGCCCGCGGAGTCGTAGCCGCGGTATTCGAGTCGTTCGAGACCGCCGAGCAGTCGGTCCACGCCGTCGTCCGCGCCGATGCGCGCGATGATGCCGCACATCTCAGCTCACCCGCCCGTCGGTCGCGGTCCGGTCGTTCGACGCCGTCGCGCTCTGCATCTGTCCCGCCAGACGACTCCGTCGGGTCGTGCTGTAGGCCATACTGTCAGGGTCGGCCGGGGCGTCCATTACTATAAAGCGGGTAAGCCCTCGCTTATCGCACCGATAACGACGCCCTCTCCCTCGTGCGATTAGCTCGTTGCAACAGTTGCACTTATTTCGCTCTGATGTTCGGCTTTGCGCGAATTAGCACCCTCCAAAAATGCCTTGGTGGTGACAGACTCTCGACAACTACCTGCGCGCGTCCCATGCATCGAACGAGATTCGCCACCGGGAACAACTCGACCGCATCCCCGAGGAGAGTGAAAATCTCGGATGGTGCCAGCGGACGGCCGCTACTAACAACGCTCCGCTACGCGGAGGTCAGGGAACGGTGATGGTGAGGGTGTATGGGAAGAGTTGATTCCACCAGTCGTACTCCTTCGCGCCCTCGTACGTCGGCCACTTCGCCCAAATTGTGCCGAGCGCCTCGTAAGTCCCCGTCTGAAGGGACTCATCGCCTCCCAGCTGGTCGTGGCCGAGGCGGTAGGTCGCAGACTCGGTCCGGCCCGGCAGGAGGTCCATCTCTGCGTGTGACTCCGGAGTGACGCTCTGGCCCTCGATAACTACGTTCTCGGTCTGTTCGTACGCATCGTTCCAGAGGACGTGTTCGCCGCCGAGGCCGTACGCCCAGAGTACACCGAATGGGGCGATGCCGGCCATCTGCAGTTGGACACTGTGGTCAGCGGTATTCTGCACGGAGAGCCGGATATCAACGGAGCCAGCTGTCTCTGCATTCTCTTCGGAGACGGTCGCGTGGAACGCAAGCGGGAGTTCGTCCCAATGGACGTGGCGAGTCTCGAACACGTAGACCGCGTCGTCAACGCGGACGTAGTTACTGTCGTGGTTGAGGTCCTTGGCGAACTGTCGGGGGACCTCATCCGGATAGGTAGTGTGGATGCGGTCCTGATAGTTACCTGGTGTCTTCCGGTCACTGGTGAGGACGCGGTCGATGAAATCTCTCGTCGGCGGGCCGTACTCGGTGGCCTCCCAGACGCGGCGACCGTAGAGTTCCTCGTCAGTAACTTCCTGCGCACGAACGGTGTGCGGTGGAGCGCGTTTGGTTCGGGAGATGACGATTTCGCCAACGCCTTGCGGGGTCTCGATGTAGTCGTATCGGTCGAGGAAGTCTCGGACGGAGGGTTCGAGTCGGGTGGTCTCGTAGGGACGTCGTTGGGTTTCGACGCCAAGGGAAGCGATGGTCGAGACCACTTCTTGGATGGCATCGTTCGACTGGACGTCCTCGCTGTTGGACGCGACGGTGCGGTTTTTGACGGGTTCGCTCTTGGAGATATCGGTGTCGAGACGAACGGTCACGGTTGGGAACGTGTGCTCGATGTCCCAGACTGTGCCGTTGTACGCAACTAGGTTGACGCCGTCGATACTGTCGAGAAATGCCTGTGTAGCATCCCGAGTCTCGTAAGGTGAGGACTCGATGGCAGTACGGACAGCGTCACGGACGGACTTGTCGAGGTCCGAGAGAGGGACAGCGTCAGTTTCCGGGAAGCGGAAGGTGCCCTCTGAGAGAGTCCACGCTTTCGCCAGATACGATTCCCGTTTGATGTCGACGAGCGTCGGGGACTCGGTCGTGGTTCCGGATGTGGTAGTTCTGGAGGTCGTCCGGTCTGACGGCTTCTGTTGGTTACAGCCAGCGACGGTAGTGCTGACGGCGAGTCCAGTCGCTGTGCGGAGGAGGCCGCGTCGGGTGGCGGAGGGCGACATGGACTGAGGATTAGATGGCTCGGAGAAATGTTTTCTGTTTGTCTGTAGACTCGGATGTTGAAATAGTCGCGTCTGCTTGCATGAATCCGTAATCCTGAACTGGTAATTCCGTTTGCGGCACGTAACGAGTCACCGCTGACCGATACGCACGCTGTATCTTGCAAGTCACTCCCGACCTACCCAACCCCCGGCAGAAATAGCATGCTGAATACCAAGGATGTATGTAGTTTCTAGTAACTTCTGAGGACTCAACAGAGCCGGATTTCGGATTGGAAGCGGTGTATCTCTCCTATCCCGGTCCGAAGGCCGCGATATCGGCTCCCACTGTCGCCAGTGCGTCGGCGGGATTCGGGTCGCTGTCGGCCAGATGCGTGTAGTGGTGTTCCGGGATGCTCGACAGTGCTTCCGCGACGGCCTCGCTGTATGCCTCAACGCCTGGTTCCGTCGGGTCGTCGCCGCCCCAGACGTCTCGGATGACCGTCATCGAATCGATGCGCACTTCGAGCCTGCGTGGCTCGTAACGAGTCAACAGTTCGGAGAGTCCGAGTTGGAGGGCGACGTACTCGGCGGTGTTGTTCCCCGTCCGAGAGCCGACCGGTCGGCCGAGACGGGCGAGTTCGTCCTCCGCAGCGTCCATGATGACAGCGCCCGCACCTGCGGGGCCGGGATTACCGCGCGAACTGCCGTCGACGTAGAGGACGAAGGTATCGCTCGTCGGTTCGGCG
The DNA here is from genome assembly GCF_023238205.1 of Halorussus limi. Taxonomy (NCBI): domain Archaea; kingdom Methanobacteriati; phylum Methanobacteriota; class Halobacteria; order Halobacteriales; family Haladaptataceae; genus Halorussus; species Halorussus limi. Next base: position 264,589 of record NZ_CP096661.1, on the reverse strand, counting down.
ACGGGTGGCCGGGTGAGTTCCGACGTCAGTAGACTTTCGAGCGCACGACGCAACTCGTCCGAGGTGGTCGAAGGGTCGAACAGACCGCCGTAGCCGGGGACGGCGTCGTCGATGGCGTCGGTGGCGGCCGCCATCTCGTAGCCGGCGCCCGCGAGCACCTCGTCGACGAGCGCGGCGAGCGGCGAGAGGTGTTCGGCCGGGAGTCGGTCGTCGGTCACGCCACGTCCCCCTTCGGGCATCGGTTCTGGGACCTCGCACCCTCGCCCCCGGATAGTCTCGCTGGCTGGTCGTACAACTGCATACAGGTCCTCGGTGGTCGAGCGGGATAATATCTTCAGGTGCTACCGGTAGCGGGCGGTTTGAATCGGTCGGCTGTGGGTCATCTGCGGCGGATGCAAACGGTATGTTGAATACAGAGGCTGTATTCATCACAACCGCCGACTGGAAGAGTGCGAAATGTAGAGCGTTGGAATTTTCGGGCACTCAGTACGGGTCGGTGTTTTGGACGGCCTTGATGAGGGACTCCTGCAGATCCTCGTCGGTGATGCGGAATCCGAGAGCTTCGCTCTCCCCTTCGAGTATGATGGTTCCGTCATCGAGTTGCTCTATGGACTGCACTTCGCCGATTTCGGTATCAGTATCCATTGTTGGAGTACGCGTAGGTGCTGATGGGACGAAACGGTTATGGCCAGTTCGAATGTGGCGTTTTTTGGAGGCATTATAACGCGTTCTCTCGTCTTCTGTCGCAGAAGCTCGAACACCTACGCCGGGATTGAAACCCCGCCCGACTCGGTCCAGACCCACTCGGCATGCAAGTGGATACGTGCCCTCTATTTAACACGAAAGTCACCGACTAATGATTGCCGATTGTACTGCACCTAAGTGGATATCGACCGCCACTACAAACTATCGAGACGGACTGGAAGATCCTACCCTATACACGTATTCGACTAGGACCTCGATGTCTTGGCCGGTTTGCTTGGTGATGAGCGTGATAATCTTCTCGGGAAGGTTTGGATAGTCTCGACCCTCGCAATTCTTCGCTGGAAAGCAAACAGTGGTCGATGGGCTCCACGTGGACGACGATTTCGGCATCGGTAGCCTCACGGACGTCGGTGATGTCCTCGGCGCCCATCGTAATCGGCTCACCCTGGTCGAACTGCGCTTTGTCGCCCTCAAGGACAACCATCGACGGAACTGACCGCATACCGTAGTGAAAGCAGCCGATATACTGTTCTACGATTCTGACTGTTCACCGACCGATAGCAGAGTAACGACAGTACGACAGGACTTTTGGCCTACGTAGTGGATAGTCTCACGTATGAATTCTACGGACGAAATGCTCGACACGGCCCACCTCTCGGCCGAGAACGTCGGCGGTATCGAGGAGACGGAACTCACCTTCCGTCACGGGGTCAACGTTCTCACCGGCCGTAACGCGACGAACCGTACGTCGACACTTCAGGCGCTCATGGCTGTTCTCGGAAGCGACATGGCGAGTCTGAAAGCCGACGCCGAGCGCGGGCATGTAGAACTCACTATCGGTGACGACACCTACACGCGGACGCTCACGCGGACCGATAGCGACGTAGTCATGACGGGCGAGCCACTGGTAGATACCTCCGTCCTCCCGGACCTTTACGCGTTCTTGCTGGAGAACAACGAGTCGCGGCGGGCGGTCGCGCGGAGCGATGACCTGCGAGAGGTCATTATGCGACCGGTCGATACCGACGAGATAGAGGCCGAAATCGACAGACTCGAACGGGAGAAACGCCGACTCACCGACGACCTCGAATCGCTCTCCGACCTCGAACGGCGACTGCCCAAACTCGCCGAGGAGGAGACGCGTCTGAAACGCGAACTCGAAGAGACAAGCGAGGAACTCGAAGCGAAGAAGGCCGAAATCGACGCCTCGAACGCGGACGTGGAGGAGACCCGCGAGGAGAAAGACGAGTTGGAATCGAAATTGGAGGAGTTACAGGACGTCCGGTCGGCGCTCGAAGACACCCGCTACGAGATCGAGACCAATCGAGAGAGCATCGAGCGTCTCCGCGAGGAACTCGACGAGTATCGAGAGCGCGAAGAGCAACTACCCGCCGCGCCGGCCGAGCGAATCGACGAACTCGACTCGGAGATCGACCGACTTCGACGACGGAAACGGGATCTCGAATCCGACATCACCCAACTGCAGAGCATCATCCAGTTCAACCAAGACATGCTGGACGACTACGAGTCGGACGTTCTCGAAACGCTCGGTGATACCGGAGCGTCGAGCGGCGACGGAGTGACTGACCAACTGCTCGGCGGTCAACAGGAAGTGACGTGTTGGACGTGCGGGAGTGCGGTCGAACGCGACCAGATAGACTCGACGACCGAACAGATACGAGAGTTCCAATCGACGAAACGCGACGACCGTCGCGAACTCGAAACCCGGATTTCGGAACTCGTCTCGGAACGAGACGAACTGAAGGACCGATTGCAGACGCGCGAACGACTGGAGAACCAGATCGAGGAGTCGGAAGCCGAACTCGCCGACCGCGAAGAGCGCGTCGATGAACTGCGAATCGAACGCGAGGGCCTCGAATCGGAACTCACGACGCTGAACGACGAGGTGGAGTCGCTTCGGAGCGAAGACTACGACGAGATTCTGGACCTCCACCGTGAGGCGAACCAACTCGAATTCGAGTGCGATCGCCTGAGAGACGAGCTATCGGAGGTCCGCGAGGAGATAGCGCAGGTCAAGGACAAACTCGACGAACGGGAGTCGCTCGAAGCGGAGCGAGACGAAATCGACGCGGACCTCGAAGAGCTTCGGACCCGCGTCTCCCGCATCGAACGAGAGGCCGTCGAAGCGTTCAACCAGCACATGGAGGAACTGCTCGACGTGCTCGACTACTCGAACCTCGACCGTATCTGGCTCGAACGAACCGAGACTGAAGTCCGCGAGGGACGGCGTAAGGTCTCGAAGACGACGTTCGACCTGCACGTCGTTCGTAGCACCGAGTCGGGCACCGCCTACGAGGACACCATCGACCACCTGAGCGAGAGCGAGCGTGAGGTGACGGGTCTCGTGTTCGCGCTGGCCGGGTTCCTCGTCCACGACGTTCACGAACGGATTCCGTTCATGCTGTTGGACTCGCTGGAGGCAATCGACTCCGAGCGCATCGCAGCGCTCGTCGAGTATTTCGAGTCCTACGTCGATTACGTGGTCGTCGCACTCCTCCCCGAGGACGCCGACGCTCTCCCGGACGAGTACGAGCGAATTACCGACATTTAGCGGTACTTGCAACCCTTTACCTGAATCTCTGCGTTTCCTTCTCAATGCGCCGACCACGCTACAGTCCGTCGATGTAGTTCAAATCCGTGTGGTGAGAGCCTCGACACTTGTTACGGACCCCGAAGCTCCCGTCGTTTGTACAGGTACGCAGGAATAATCAAGACTGGGAACAGCAGGGACCCGACGAGGTAGAGACCGGTATCGGGTTGCCACCCGGTCGTTACGTCTTCGAGATATTGCGAGTCGAGGTACATCGTAATCGGGCTGAGGAGGTATCCCGCGACGAGGAACGCCAGCGACCATCTGTAGAGTCCGACGACCAGCAGTACAGCCGAGAGATAGACGCCGTAGTGCCACCGATTCCAGTGGTCGGAGTGGGTATCGAGCTTTTCGACTGCCGCTTCGGAGTCCCCGCCGTAGGCGAGGGTATCCGTCCAATCGGCCGCCTCCTCCGACTCCCCGTTTCGGGGACTCCCTTGGGGTGCCATACAATCTCAAGGAGGCATGCGGATAAAAGCTTTCGTCCGAAAGCGAGAGCGATTCGTTGTCCAAACCCACACAGAAGTAATTAGAGCTAATATAGTTAATTATACATATAAGTTGATTACTCGGTAGTCGAGAAAACTCAGACTAAGGACGTGTATTCCGGTAAATGGACTGGAAATTCTATGACATTTTGTTATTGAGGGACCCACGCTATAATACTGTAAAATACGCGAATATACGAAGAATTCCCGAAATAAATGCGCATTACTCGCATTTACGGGAAATAAACCAGGGCTACGACGAGTAATATCGTTAGATTCGATAGTCCATATATCTACAAACATTTCTAATTATTGTCGGGGGTAGCGAACTCCTCCGTAGCTAAACAACTCCGCTTGCTGTGAACTCCACATTCCTCCACGAATGCGGAACGTATCCGCCGCCGGACTACCCCTCACACTCGCACCCGCGTTCGGTGAGCAGATCGACGATATCGCGTTGCGTACCGCAGTCCTCGCAGAAGACGTTGACGTCGACAAAGATGTCGAAGTCACCGACCGATATCAACTCCTTGTTGGAGAGTTTCTGTAGGTTCTGTTCTGAGACGGCAGTTAATCGACTCTGTAACCGTTGCACGCTGTCGAGGGTCTTCTCCACACGTTGCCGCTCTCCGGTTTCGGACTCCCATTCGGCGTCACGGTACTCCGTGAGATAGGTGTGGACCGCCTGATGTGAGACGAAGTTTCGTTGCAGTTCCTCGACGGCGATGCCTTCGCGTCGCAACGTCGATTCGGCCTCAGTTTTGTTGCCCGCACTCGTCTCGTCGTCGGTCAGGAGGCGGTAGAAGTTCTCTACTTCGCCGTCGAGTGGATTCATCCCGGCGTCTTCCATCGCCGTCCGTAGCAACGCCTGATTCAGGTGGTCCGCCAACTCGCGTAAACTCCGCTGGTCGTCGCCCTGGTCGGTCCACGACGCGACGAGTTCGTCGCCGGTTCCGTTCAATCCGTACTCCCCGATGACGCGGGCGACTTTACTCCGGTGTCCGGTCGACGTTTGCTCGGTCTTCTCGTCGGAGTCCATTTCTGGTTGCTCTACGTCGTCCAGATAAAAAAGGTACGCAGTTACCACTCGACGGCTTTCTACCGACGCAACGAAACCGCTTCGCCGTATCGTATCGGTAATTCACCGGCACTGGTACTGAATTCGGATACGACCCCGAGGTTCGATACGTGTCTTTCCCCGAAATCGCCGAACTGTCTCTCCCGAAACTTTACCTCCGGGGGCGTTATCTGTCCACTCCAATGTCAGACTTCGACGATACGAACTGGACGAATCCTTCCAAGATCGACCGACCGTACGAGGGAATCGAGCGACGCGTCCTCTCGTACACGGACGAACTGATGCTCGTCCATTACACGGTTGCGGAGGGAGCGGTGTTCCCGGAACACGAACACGACGAGACGGTGCAAGCCGTGTTCGTCATCGACGGTTGCATCGAACTCTTCGGCGACCGAGAGGGACGTTTGGCCGCCGGTGATTCGTTCGTCGTCCATCCCGGAGTCCGTCACGGCATCGAAGGCGTCGCACCCCGGACGCAGTTGATAGACGCTTTCAATCCGCCTATCGAGCGCTATCGTGAGTAGTCGCCGTAGACATCGTTACGCCGTTATCGTCTGTGGTACTACCGCCTGTAGAGGTCCCCTCGACACCCGGTCCGTAGATGCCTTTACAAGACTAAACGCGTAAAGCATTGTGATAAGGTAACAGGTAACTTATTTCCGGTCCGTTAGCAATAATGTGGAGTTCGAAACGCAACTGTCGGTGGCGGGGAGACAGCGCACGTAACCGGGATTTGCTAGTTACAGAACGACGGTGTAACGCTGAAATCGGGTCCGATACGGTTCACGAGTACTTCAGGTTCAGTTCGAGTTCGTTGGCAGTCCCGAGTAGGAGATTCGGAATCTCGCGGTCGAACCACTCGCCCTTCATCCGGTGTGTCGGTCCGGAGACACTGAGCGCACCGACCAGTTCGTCAGTACCGTCCATGACCGGAACGCCGACCGCACGCAGACCTTCCGTACTCTCCTCTTTGTTGACGGCGTACCCCTGCTCACGGATGAGATTCAGTTCCTCGAAGAGTTCGTCGCGGTCCGTAATCGTGTTCTCCGTGAGCGCCGGGAGTCCCCACTGATCGAGAATCTCCGTGACTCGACTCTCGGGCAGGTTCGCGAGTACGGACTTTCCGGCGGCGGTCGAGTGGAGATAGATGCGGTTCCCGAGGCCCGAATCGGTCCAGACAGCCTGTTCGCCCGTCTCCCGGTGGAGGTAGACGCCTCGGCCGTACTCCTCGATGATGAACTGGCAGCGCTCTTCGGTCTCTTCGGCCAGTTGCTTCACCTTCGGTTTTATCAGCTCGAAGGCTTCCCTCCGTTCCTTCACGGCCTCGCCCAACTTCAGGAACTTGGACCCCACCAGATACTCGTCGCCCTCCTTGACCACGTATCCCATCTCGTACAACGTCGTGAGGTGACTGTGGACCGTGCTGTTCGCCAGTCCGAGGTGGTCGGCGAGCTCTGTCACTCGCGCACCGTCCAACTCTTCGAGCCCTTCGATGATAGTGAACGCCGTTTCGGTCGTCTTGACCGTTCGACCGTCCCCGCCATGGTTTCTCATACCTATGTCTGCCTTTTGGCCAGAACTACTTATAATTCGGCCCTCACGAACTCCGGTTTGGACCAGAATACCGCTCTCAGTTAAGTAGTGTCTAATTGGATAGCGCTAAACCCCGGCCAACAGCGATTAGAACCCCGATAGAGATTCGAGGTAGTAGATTCGCTGACTGCGAAACAACATTCTCACCGTTTAACTCGGTTCCATCTCGAAACGGCGGTAAAACCCGTTCTCAAGGTCAAAAAGCTGAGACCGGCGCTTGTTCGTCTCGGTAGCGATGGCATTCGATTCGGCGACGCCGAATGCGCCGCTCAGTCGAGGTCTTCGGGTTGCGTTCCGACCCCTTCTATCCACCCCGGCGGCTTTGCGGCACTCGGTTGCGCGTGTTCGCGTTTCAGGACCATGGGTGTCCGTTCGAGCGACAGGACGAGGTCGTCGTCCTGATTGTACGCCCGCAGTTCGGTAGTGACGATTCCAACGTGGTCCCGCGAATCGCTCTCGCGTTTGTCGAGCACTTCGCTCTCGGCGAATATCGTGTCACCGTGGAACACCGGTGCGTGGTGTCGGATGTCGTCGTAGCCGAGGTTCGCCGTGGCGTTCTGCGAGACGTCGATGACGCTCATCCCGACGGCCAAGGCGATGACGAACGTCCCGTCCACGAGGCGCTCGCCAAACTCCGTCTCGGCGGCGTACGCCTCGTTGAAGTGCATCGGGTTGAGGTTCATGCTGACGTTCGTGAACCAGACGTTGTCGGTTTCGGTCACGGTCCGCCCGTAGGGGTGTTTGTAGATGTCGCCGACCTGGAAGTCCTCGTAGAAGCGCCCCTGCCAACCGGAGACGAGTCGTCGGGCGTCTTCGTCGGTCCCTTCGGGCGCGTCTCGGTCGTCGCTCTCGGAGTCGTCGGTGTCTACCATCGTTTCACGATAGAACTCGCCGAGACGATACTAAAACTTTCGCGCGGTAGTCAGTACGAGCGAGGTAGTCCGAGTACGTTCTCGCCGATGTAGTTCAGCGCGAGTTGCTGCGTTATCGGGACCAGTCGGGTCAACCGCGCCTCGCGGAAGTAGCGCTCGACGTCGTACTCCGTCGCCACGCCGAACCCGCCGTGGGTCTGCACCGCGGCGTCCGCTGCCTCGAAACACGCCTCCGCGGCGAGGTACTTCGACATGTTGGCGCGCGCGCCGATCTCCTCGCTCGACCCGCCGGTCGCGTCGGCAGCGTCGTAGGTCATCTGCTTGGCGGCCTGGACGCGGGCGTGAGCGTCCGCGAGCGGATGCTGGATAGATTGGTTCTTCCCGACGGGTCGGCCGAACACCTCGCGCTCGTTGGCGTACTCGACGCCACGCTCGACGGCTAACTCGCCGAGTCCGACGCACTCGGCGGCGATGACGAGGCGTTCCTCGTTCAGACCGTCCAGCACCTGATAGAACCCCTCGCCTTCCTCCCCTATCAGGTTCTCCTCGGGTACGCGGAGGTCCTCGAACCAGAGTTCGTAGGAGTGGACGAACTCGCTGACCGACTTCGATATCTCCTCCATCTCCAGCGCGCCCTGCGCCAGCGCGTCGTCGAGGTCGATAAGGAACATCGAGATACCGCGAGTGGACTTCTCGACGTCGGACTTGGGAGTCGTGCGGACGACGAGGACGAGGTAGTCGCTCTGGTCCACCCGCGAGGTCCATATCTTCTGTCCGTTCACGACGTACTCGTCGCCGTCCTTCTCCGCCCGGGTCTCGATGGACGTGGAGTCGGACCCCGCGTTGGGTTCGGTCAGTCCGAACGCCTGTATCGAGGCCTCCCCGTCGGCTACTTTCGGCAGCAGTTCCGACTTCAACTCCTCGCTGCCGTACTCGACGAGCGGGACGGTGTTGTAGATGCCCCCGTGGACCGCCTGCGCGGCGCTGAACCCGCCGCCGTTGGCCGCTATCTCCTCCATCATCACCACGACCTCGCTCGTCTCCATGCCCGCACCGCCGTACTCCTCCGGGATGAGCGCACCCATCCACCCGTTGTCTATCAGCTCGTCCACGAACTCGCGGGGGTAGGCTCCCTCTCGTGCCCGGTCGCGCCAGTACGCGCGGTCGAAGTTGTCGCATATCTCTCTGATGCTTCGACGCACCAGGCGCTGCTGCTCGGACAACGGGAGGGTGTCCCTGAAGCGATGAGCCATCGACCGAACATGAGGCGGCCCGGAGTATAATTCCGAGGGTTACCGAGTCCGGACCAGCGCGTCCACCACCTCGACCCCCGACTCGCGAACCAGCACGGGGTTGAGGTCGAGTTCGTCGAGCGACCCGCACTCCGCAGCGAGGTCGCCGACCCGAGAGAGGAGTTCAGCCAGCGCGGTCGCGTCGGCGTCAGATTGGACTAAGAGCGCATCGAGGCGAGTCTCGGCGATAGCGTCCGCCGCCTCCGCCGCCGTGAACGGCGGAACCAGCAACGCCCGCTCGTCGAACTGCTCGACGAGCGTCCCGCCCGGTCCCACCGCGACGAGCGGCCCGAACTCGGGGTCGGTGGAGACCCCCGTCAGCGCCTCCACGCCGTCTTCGACCTGCGGTTGGATCAGGACGCCCTCTATCTCGGCGTCGGGGACCGCCTCGCGGACGCTCGACAGTATCTCCTCGTACGCATCCCGGGCGTCGGCCGCGGTGCGCACGTCGGTCCGCACGCCGCCGACTGTGGACCGGTGGGGGACGTCGGCCGAATCGACCTTGAGGACGACCGGGAAACCGAGGTCCGACGCGACCGTCGCCGCCTCGTCCGGCCCCTCGGCGAGTCGCGTCTCGACGGTCTCGACGTCGAACGCCGAGAGGAGGTCGGCGGATTCGCCCCACGTCAGAGTCCGGTCGGTCGGCACATCGAGTTCGCGTTGGTCGCTCTCGGGCCTCTGGTAACTCCGGGCCGGTCGGTCCGCGAGTCGGTCCCGGTTCGCCCCGAACTCGACCAGCGAGGCGAGCGCGTCCATGCACCGGCCGGGGTCGTAGAACAGCGGCACTTGCTCGCGAACTCGCTCGTAGGGCTGTAGGTCGCCGAGTTCGTCGGGGTCCTTGCGGCCGGTCCAGAGGAAGAGGACGGGGTCGTCCGCGGCGTCGGCGACCGCGAGCAGGTCGTCGGCGATGTCATCGGCGCGTTCGTCCACCGCCGAGAGGCCGACCGCGAACACGTAGGCGTCGTACGCGTCGTCCGCGAACAGGGCGTCGGCGATTTCGGGGAGGTGGTCCGCGCCGTAGCCTCTGATGTCCACGGGGTTGTGGAGTTCGCCGAAGGTCAACAGCCCCTCCATGTCGAGCAGTCGGCGCTCGGTCTCCCCCTCCAAGGGCGGGACGTCGAGGCCGCGTTCGCTCGCCATGTCCGCGAGCAGACTCGCCAGCCCCCCGCTCGTGGAGGCGACGCACACCCGGTTCGACGACGGCGGGTCGAACGCCGCGTGAGCGCTCGCGCGTCCCAGAAGGTCGGGGATGTCCGGCACCTGTTGGACCCCGACCCGGTCGCAGACGGCGTCCCAGGCCTCGTCGGTACCGACCAGCGACCCCGTGTGAGACATGGCCGCGCTCTCGGCCGCGGCGGACCCGCCTATCTTGACTGCGAGGACCGGCGTACCCCCGCGGACGGCGGCCTCGGCCGCCCCCATGAACCGTCGGGGCCGGTCGAGTCCCTCGACGTACGCGCAGATGACGTCCACCGCCGGGTCGGCGGCCATGTACTCGACGTAGTCTGTGAGCGTCAGATCGGCCTCGTTACCGGTCGAGACGATGTGGGAGAACGCGAGGTCTTCGTCGGCGGCGCGCTCGAAGAAGGTCGTGAACGCCAGCGCCCCCGAGTGGCTGACCAGTCCGACGTTGCCCGGTTCCGGCTTCCGCGAGCAGGTGCTGGTCAGTACCGTCCCCTCGCGGGCGTTCGCTAGTCCGATGCAATTGGGACCGCACACCCGAATATCGTGTTCGGCGGCCGCCTCGGCCAGTTCGGCCTGAAGTCGAGCGCCCTCGTCGTCGGCCTCGGCGAACCCCGCGGTGATGACGAGCGCGGCGGGCACGCCCATCTCGCCCGCCGCGGTCACCACGTCCACCACGTACTCTCGCGGGACGCTGACGACCGCCAAGTCCACGACCTCGGGCACGTCCGCGATGGTGTCGTAGCAGGTCCGGTCCCACGCCTCGTCGCGACTCGGATTGACCGGGTACACCGTCCCGTCGTAGCCGTAGTCGAGGAGGTTGTCCATCAACTGCGAGGAGTACCACGAGTCGGGACTGGCCCCGACGACGGCCACCGACTCGGGCGCGAACAGCGGGTCGAGGTCGGGGCGCTCGGGGTTCTCTCGGTCACTCGCCACCGCCAGCACCCCCGAACGCCCCGTCCGCGCGCCACTCGTCCAGCGTGGTCTGGTCGTCGGCGACGTCCGCGAACACCTCGTCGGTGTGTTCGCCCAGCCGAGGTGCGGGACTCCGAATCTCGGTCTCGAAGTCGGGGAAGTTGACCGGGTGGCCGGGCAGGACGACCTCGCCGCCGTCGGGGTCGTCGTGTTCTCGGACGAGTCCTCGCGCCTCCGCCTGCGGGTGGTCCACCACGTCGCCCACGTCGTTGAGCGGGCCGTTCGGGAACCCGTGTTCGGTCAACGTCGAGAGCCAGTGGTCGGTCGAGCGCTTGGCGAACTCCTCCTGAATTATCGCGGTGACCTCCTCCGCGTTCGCGGCGCGCTCGTCGTTGGTCGGGTACTGCCTGAGTTCCTCCCGGCCGACGACGTCCACGAAGTCGTCCCACCGCTCGTCGCTCGGGACGCCGGTCACGACGTGCCCGTCGGCCGTCTCGAACAGCTGGTACGGCACGAGCGACTGATGGGAAGTCCCCTGGGGACCGGGAACCTCGCCGGTCATCGAGTTGAAGGTCAGGTACTCGTTCATGACGCTGACGATGGCGTCGAACAGGCCGACGTCGAACTTCCCGACGAACTCGCCGTCGCCGTCTCCCTCGGTTCCGGCCCGCCGGTCGCGCTCGTGAAGTCGGGCCAACACGGCGATGGCGGCGAACATCCCCGCGCTCAGGTCGCCGATGGCCTGTCCGACCTTCACGGGGTCGCCGTCTTCGGGACCCGTCACGCTCATGATACCGCCCTCCGCCTGCAGGATGAGGTCGAGGCCCTTCTTCTCCTTGGACGGCCCCGTCTCGCCGTACCCCTTGATGGACGCGTAGATTATCTCCTCGTTCACTTCCCGGACGTCCTCGTAGCCGATGCCGAGTTTGTCGGTGACGCCGTAGCCGAAGTTCTCGACGAAGACGTCCGCGTCGGCGAGTAGGTCGAGGGCCGCCTCCCGTCCCGCGTCGGCCTTCAGGTCGAGCGTGACCGACTTCTTGTTCCGATTGTTCGCCATGAAGTAGCCCGACTTGCCCGCCGGACCCGCCCCTTGGTCACGGGCCGGGTCGCCGATACCCGGCCGTTCGATTTTCACGACCTCCGCTCCGAGGTCCGCCAGCAGCGCCCCGCAGAAGGGGCCAGCGCGGTGGGCAGTCATCTCTACGACGGTCAGGTCCGACAGCGGTCCCTGCTTCGACATGACATAGCAACGCGACCCCGAGGACAAAAAGATTTGCCGGGCGCTACTCCTCGTTGAACTCGTCCACGAGGTCCCGGCGCTCGTCGGTGGCGAACTGCTCCCACCAGAGGTCGGCCTCGTACTCCCTCGCGGCGTCGATGTCGGGCGCGTCGGCGGCCTGGTTGATGGCCTTCTTCGAATTCTTGACAGCGCCCCGGCCGGTGCTCTGAATCGCGTCCACGATTCCGGCGACCTTCTCGTTGAGGTCCTCGGACGGGACCACGTGATTGACCAGCCCGATGCGGTGAGCCTCCTCGTCGTCGATGAACCCGGCCGTGAGAACGAGCTCCTTCGCCTTGGCCTCGCCGACGAGTTGGACCGCGCGGTAGTTCGACCCGCCGGTCGGAATCTGGCCGATGTTACAGGTAGGGACGCCGAACTGCGACCCCTCGGCGGCGACCCGCATGTCGCAGTACATCGCGAGAATCAGGCCACCGCCCGCGCAGTAGCCGTCTATCTTGGCGATGACGGGGGCGTGGAGGTCGAGCGGTGCGCGGTAGATGTCGTAGAACAGCTCTTGGCGGTCCTTCTGACGGGGGTCGTGTTCCTCGGCGGGCCCGGCGTACTGCTCGATGTCCGCGCCCGCGGAGAAAGCGTCCTCGCCCTCCCCGGTGATGACCACGACGTCGATGTCCCGGTCGAGTTGGAGTTCGGCGAACGCCCGCTGGAGGTCGAGCATCACCTCGGTGTTGAGGGCGTTGTACTTCTCGGGTCGGTGGAATTCGATGGTGGCGACGCCGTCTGCGACGTCCACCGTGATGCTATCGTAAGCGCTGTAGAAGCCCATACATCGAACGAATACAGAATCTGCCGAGAAAGAACTTTGGGTGTGATTCACTCTCGCCGTCTCCGGTCCCGAGGTCCGGAACTCTCCGGTCTCGGGGCTCGAAGCTCTCGCTGTCCCTGCTCCATCGCCGTCCGCAGAAACCTTATCGTGAAGTCCGCCCACTTGTGGGTATGGCACCAATCGCCACGGAGACGCTCCGCGAGGAGACGGAGGTCCTCGCGTTCGACCTCTGGGACACGCTTCTCGACCGCGAATCGACGCTCGTCCCCGCGCTCGGGGACCTCCTCGACGCCCACGGGAGCGACTACGACCCCGAGATTCTGCTCCGGCGGTATCTGGCGATGCACTTTCGCGACTCGATGATAGACTCGCTGATTCCCGGTCCGCACACGCCCTTCAAGGAGATAAGTCGGCGCGCGCTCGCCTACCGCCTCGACCAACTCGGTCTCGACGTGCCGGACGAGGCGGTGCGCGACGTCATCAGGCAGTGGAAGCAACTCGAACCGTACCCCGACGTGGACGCCGCCCTCGCCGACCTCGCTGAGGAGTACACGCTCGTCGGACTCTCGAACGGCGACCCCGACATGCTCGCCGCGGTCCGTCCGAACTTCGAGACGGACCTCGACGGCGTCGTCTCGGTCGCGGAAGCGGGCGCGTACAAACCGCACCGCGCCTCCTACGACCTGTGTTGCGACCGATTCGACGTCGCCCCGCACGAAGTGACGTTCGTGACCGCCCACACCTTCGATTTGGTCGGTGCGAAGGCGGTGGGAATGCGCGGGGCGTTTCTCAACCGCCACGAGAACCCCTTCGGCGGGTGGCCCCAGCGACCGGAGCTGGTAGTCGAGGACACCGAGCGGTTGGCAGAGGCGTTGCTGTGAGGAACGGTCACAACGTCACGTACTCCTCTCAACCGTCAGATTGCGCATATCGCGTAATCCGGTCGCGCCACTCCTGAGGAATCGAGCGCGACTCGCCGGTCTCGCGGTCGAACACGACCTGTACCGTCTCGGCCGTCGCGGCGACGCCGTCCCCGGTTCGAATCTCGTACTCCATGGGGATGCTCGACTCGCCCAGGTCGCCGACACCGAGCGCGACCGCGACCGTCTCGTCGGCCGTGACGGGGCGCCGGTACGCTATCGAGAGGTTCACCAGCACCGTGTCGGCTTCCGGGAGGGGTATGTCGACGACGTCGGCGTAGTAGTCGGCGCGCGCCTGCTCCAGGTACGTGGCGTAGACGGCGTTGTTGACGTGGCCCATCGCGTCGAGGTCCCGGAATCGAACGTCGAGTTCGGTCGCGTACTCGTAGTCCGTCATGATTCAGTTACGCGTCCGCCGCGGATTTATATCCTCGCCGGGCAGCGGGTATCTCGACCACCGACGGCGGAGAAGTCTGAACCGACGATGGTGGAGGTAATCGAACTGCGACGGTGAACCGTCGACGCGCTTCCCGAACGACCGGTCCTTATATCTACATCCGGAGGTACCGTAGTCGTATGAACCAACATCCACGAGTCGGCGGGCGGTTACGAGCCGTCGCGGAGTCGTCGTCGGTCGGGAGACGGAGGAGGCGGAGCCAGCGATGACCGGGACCGACTCCGCTCGCCCGCTGGACGGCGTTCGGGTCCTCGACTGCACCCAGATGCTCTCGGGACCGTTCGCGACCCAGTTGCTCGCGGACCTCGGGGCCGAAGTCGTCAAAGTCGAGCGCCCCGAGATCGGCGACATCACGAGGGCCGTGGGGCCGACGGTGGGCGACTCGGACGTTTCGAGCTACTTCGCGTCGCTCAACCGCGGCAAGCGCAGCGTCGAACTCGACCTCTCGACACCGGCGGGGGCGGCGGCCTTCGAGCGCCTCGCCGCCGACGCCGACGTGGTCGTCGAGAACTACCGCCCCGGGACGATGGCGGAGTGGGGGCTCGGCTACGACGACCTCCGGGAGGGCAACGACGACCTCGTCTACTGCTCGATATCGGGCTTCCTAGAGGGCCCCAACCGCGATCTCGCGGCGTTCGACATGGTCGTGCAGGCACTGAGCGGGAGCATGAGCGTGACGGGGCAGGCCGACGGCTCGCCGGCGCGTCCGGGGATTCCGATCGGCGACATCTGCGCGGGCATGTACGCCGCGCTCTCGGTCGTCACCGCGCTCTCGGTGCGCGACCAACACGGCGGTCAGCACGTCGAGGTTCCGATGTTCGAGGGACTCGTCTCGTGGCTGACCGAGCGCGCCGGTCGGACGCTGGCCACCGGCGACCCCTACCCGCGGATGGGGACCGCCCACCCGTCGCTCGCGCCGTACCGCGCGTTCGAGACGGCCGACGGGTGGTTCGCCGTCGCCGTGGGGAGCGAGGGGACGTGGGCGTCGTTCTGCGACGCCATCGACCGGCCGGACCTCGCAGACGACCCCCGGTTCGAGACCAACGCCGACCGGGTCGAACACCGCGAGGAACTGACCGCGGAACTCGAACCGCTGTTCGCCGGGCAGTCGGCCGAGGCGTGGTTCGACCTGTTCTGCGAGCACGGCGTCCCCGGCGCGCCGGTCCGGGACACCGTCGAGGTGTTCGAGGACCCCCAACTCCGCGAGAGCGACGTGACCACCGACCTCTCGCTCGGTGGTACCGACATGCCGCTAGTCCAGTTCCCCGCTCGATTCTCCGGTCTCAGCACCGGGACAAACCGAGTGCCGCCGCGACTCGGCGAACACACCCGTGAGGTCCTCGACGACGACGCGCTCGACGCGGTCGAACGCGACGGGGGGTGACGGTCCGCGGCGCGCCCCTGTCGGCGCGAGCGAGGACGGTCCGCGTGGGTGTGGGGTTTGCTACCTTGGGAAAGTTTCAGTACGGTGGCCTCCGACGTGGGGAGCATGGAAGTCGCAAGCGTCGAAGCGATTCCGCTACGCAGAGACCTCGGTGAACGGTTCGCCAACGCCCAGAAGTGGATAGACAGCCGCGAGTACTGCCTCGTCCGAGTCGAGGCCGACGACGGCACGGTCGGGTGGGGCGAGTGCTGGGGACCGACCGCGGGCAACCGCGAACTCGTCGAGGAGTACGTCTCGCCGTGGCTCCGGGGTCGAGACCCCCGAAACGTCGAGCAGATTCACGACGACCTCGTCTACAAACTCCGGTCGTCGTACCACTCCTACGTCCCCGCCAGCGTAGTCAGCGGCGTGGACATCGCGCTGTGGGATCTCTACGGAAAGGCGGTCGGCCAACCCGTCTCCGCGCTCGTGGGCGGTCGGCGACGAGACCAGGTGCGGGCGTACGCGACCGGCCACTTCTGGGGCGACGTCGAGGACTTCGAGACCCTCCGGGCCGACGTCGTCGAGGAGGCGGAGGGCCACGTCGCGGCGGGGTTCGACGCGCTCAAAAACAAGATCGGCCTCTCGCGCATCTTCGGATGGGGGCCGGAGAAGGACGTCGAACTCGTCCGGGCCATCCGCGAGGCGGTCGGCGACGACGTGCGCCTGATGACCGACGCCAACCACGCCTACGACGTGGCCGACGCCCGGCGCGTCGCCGAGGGACTGGCGGAACTCGACGTCCACTTCTTCGAGGAACCCGTCCCCCCGCGCAACATCGAGAACTACGCCGCGATAAACGAGGAGGTGGAGGTCCCGCTCGCGGGCGGCGAGTGCTGGGCCTTCCAGCACGAGTTCGACCGAGTCCTCGACGCCGGTGCCGTGGGGTACGTCCAACCCGACGTCACCAGCGCGGGCGGCATCACCTCGACGCGGCGCGTGGCGACGATGGCCGACGCGGCGAACGTCCAGTGTCATCCCCACGTGTTCGGCAGCGCCGTCGCGCTCGCGGCCAGCCTACAGATGTTGGCGACGATTCCCGGCGACCCGATGCTGGAGTTCGACCGCACGCCGAACCCCATCCGCGAGGACCTCGCGGTCGAACCCATCACGAACGAGGGGAACTCGGTGCCGATTCCGGACTCGCCCGGCCTCGGAATCGAAATCGATCGGGACGTGCTGGCGGAGTTCCGGGCCGACGCGTAGCGGCTATCGGCGTCCGCGGTCCGAGGTCCGTTCGGCGTCCGGCCGTTCCACACGTTCCCTGCCGGCCGTCCCATGGCCGGAGTCGCCGCGCGTCGGTGCCGTTGACAAACATATAAATTTCTCCGAACAACAATTTTGGTTCTTAAGCAACTATCTACCTTTCTCTTCTTCGCACGGTATAAGTCAATTTTCTCACACCCAGAAACCCAAAGCCATCGTTCTTACACGCCCGCCCACCGACCGATGGGCCGGTCGTCCGCGGCCCCGCACCGACCGAGGTTTTTTACGATATTTCTCCGATTGGTGGAGTATGGCATACGAGATAGCCACCATTCCCGGTGACGGTATCGGTCCGGAAGTCGTCGACGCGGCACTCCCGCTGTTCGAGGACGCCGCCGACGCGGCGGGATTCTCCTTCGAGACGGACCGCTTCGACTGGGGAAGCGAACGCTACGTCGAAGAGGGAGCGATGATGCCGGACGACGGCCTCGACCGACTGGAGTCGTACGACTCGATTCTACTCGGGGCAGTCGGCCACCCCGAGGTGCCGGACCACGTCACGCTCCACGGACTACTACTGCCCATCCGGAAAGGATTCGACCAGGGCATCTGCAAGCGCCCCTCGGTGCTGTTCGACGGCATCGAGAGTCCGCTCCGGGGCTACGAGGGCGGCGACATCGATTTCGTGGTGTACCGCGAGAACACCGAGGGCGAGTACGCGGACGTCGGCGGCCGCGAACACCTCGGGTTCGACAACGACGTGGCGGTCCAGAGCGGCGTGTTCACCCGCGACGCGACCGAGCGCATCGTCCGGGCCGCGTTCGACGCCGCGGCCGAGCGTGAGGGGAAGGTGACCAGCATCACGAAGTCGAACGCGCAGGCCCACAGCATGGTGTTCTGGGACGACATCGTCGAGGAAATCGGCGAGGAGTACCCTGATATCGAGGTCGAGCGTCTGCTGGTCGACGCCGCGAGCATGGACTTCATCCGCCGACCCGAGGAGTTCGACGTAGTGGTGGCCTCGAACCTCTTCGGCGACATCCTGACCGACATCGGGGCCATCGTCACCGGGAGCATGGGA
Source organism: Halorussus limi (assembly GCF_023238205.1). Classification (NCBI taxonomy): domain Archaea; kingdom Methanobacteriati; phylum Methanobacteriota; class Halobacteria; order Halobacteriales; family Haladaptataceae; genus Halorussus; species Halorussus limi. The sequence continues at coordinate 246,697 of NZ_CP096661.1, read as the reverse complement.
CTCGCGCCCTCCGCGAACGTCAACCCGGACGGCGAGTACCCCTCGATGTTCGAACCGGTCCACGGGAGCGCCCCCGACATCGTCGGGAAGGGCGTCGCCAACCCGCTCGCGACCGTTCTCTCGGGGTCGATGCTCTTCGAACACCTCGGCGAGCAGGCCGCGGCCGACGCCCTCTGGGACGCGGTCACCGACCAAGTGGCCGACCCCGACGCGCCGCGGACCCCCGACCTCGGCGGGGAGGCCGCGACCGAGGACGTGGTCGCCGACCTCCGAGACAGACTGTCGGTGTAGATGGTCCGAGTCAAGCATCGCGTCCTCGAACGATTCGCCCGCGATATCGTCGCCGAACTCGGGGCACCAGAGCCGACCGCGGAGCGGGTCGCCGAATCGCTGGTGGCGGCAGACCTCCGCGGGCACACTTCCCACGGCGTACTCAGACTCCCGCTGTACGCGGAGATGGTCGAGGCCGACCGACTCGACCCGACGGCGGCTCCGGCAGTCGAGCGCGAGGACGAGACGACCGCGACCGTGGACGGCCGGGACGCCTTCGGGCAGGTCGTCGGTCCCGAGGCGACGGCGCTCGCGACCGCGAAGTCGCTCGACAGCGGCGTCGCCGCCGTCGGGGTCCGGGACGCCACCCACTTGGGCCGAATCGGCGAGTGGGCCGAGCGCGCCGCCGAGGCGGGGACGGCGTTCGCCGCCTTCGTCAACGTTCAGGGCGGGTCCCAGACCGTCGCGCCGCCCGGGAGCGCCGACCGTAAACTCGCGACCAACCCCGTCGCCTTCGGCGTGCCGACGTTCGGCGCGCTCGACTTCCCGCTCGTCCTCGACATTGCTACCAGTCAGGTCGCCCACGGCAAGATACGCGAACTGGCCCACGCCGACGAACCGCTCCCCGACGACTGGACGGTCACGGCGTCGGGCGCCCCCGAGACCGACGCGCGGGCGTTCGAGGACGGTGAGGGGGCGCTGCTCCCACTCGGCGGCAGGTCGGCGGGGTACAAGGGGTTCGGACTCGCCGTCGTCGCCGAACTGTTCGCCGGTATCGCGGGCGACGCGGCGGTGGCCGGTCAGCGGAGCCACGAGTGGGCCGACAACGCGGCGCTGTTCGTCGCCTTCGACCCGACGCGGTTCACGAGCGAAGCGGGCGTCCGCGACCGAGTGACGGCGCTGGCCGACCACCTCCGGTCGGCCGACTACTCGCCGTCGGTTCCGACGGGCGCTGCCGGCGAGGGAGACGACGCCCTCCTGCCCGGGGAGGCCGAGTATCGGACCGCGGTCGAGCGCCGCGAGGCGGGGATTCCGCTCCCGGACAGAGTCGCCGACTCGCTTCGCGAACTCGCCGTCTCGCGGGGCCTCGGGGACCGCGTCCCCGACGCGTTCGCAAAGTGACGCGGACGCGACGCGCGTCGGCGGACGCGCAGTTCAGTCGGTCGTCCGGTCGTTCTCGCCGTCCGCGTCGCTTCCGGGTTCCGCGGCGCTGGACAGGCCGCCGCCGGTCCCGTCGCGGCCCGTATCGAAACTGTGGGTGTGTTCGTCCGGGGTGGCGGGGAGGAACAGGTAGAGAACCGACGCGACCGCCGTGACCCCCGCGAGGGCGAGGAACGCCTCGTCGAACCATCCCCACTCGGCCAGGACGCCGACGAACAGCGACCCCGACGCGCCGACCGCGAGGTAGAACGTCCGAAACAGGCCGTAGCCCGCGCCCTGAATCTCCTCGGGGAGCAGCGCCGCGACGAAGCCGTTGCCGACCGGGCCGATACCGAGTCGCGTCCCGAGCAGCGCGGATAGGACCGCGAGCGCCGCCGTCCCGCCGACGAAGGGGAGCGCGGCGAGCGTGAACACGCCGAACCCGGCGACCGCCGCCAGCACGGTGCGCTCGCCGTACCGGTCGGCAGCGTTTCCGGCGACCCACTGGGAGGCGGCCCCGCTCGCGTAGAACAGGCCGTACAGCGCCGACGCGGTCCCCTGATTCAGTCCCTTGACGTCGATGAGGTACGTCGGCAGGAACGCAGTGATACCCTGATAGGCGAACAGTATCAGCGTCATCGCCACCCACGCCAGCGCCACGTCGCGGTCGGTCACGCCGCGGAGCAGTCGCACGGCGGTCCGCCGGGTGAACCGCTCGGCCGCGCGGGCCTGCCCGCTCGGGCGCGGCGGGACGTAGAGCCAGAGGCCGACCGCGACCAGCGCGAGCGGAATCACGACGAACCCGAAGCCGAGACGCCAGTGGACCCACACCGCCAGCGCCCCCGCGACCAGCGGAAGCGCCGCCGCCCCGAGGTTGCCGACCGCGAAGGTGACCCCGAGCGCGGTCCCGTCGCGGTCGGGGTAGATGCGCGACAGCACCGTGACCCGCGGCGGCGCGTACAGGCCCGACCCGAGACCGAACAGCACGCTGCCGAGGACGAACACCGCGAACGAGGGGGCGAACGTCAGCGCGGCGGCCCCGGCGGCGGTGACCACCGCGCTCGCGGCCAGCGTCGTCCGCTCGCCGATTCGGTCCACCATCATGCCCGCTGGGAACTGGGTCACCGCGTAGGCGGCCCACATGACCGACACGAGCAGACCCGCGGTCGCGTTGTCGATGCCGAACGCGGTCTTGACCTGCGGGAGGAGCGCCGGGAGGACGACGCGGGTACCCAGTACCAGCAACCAACCGACCGCAACGACCGTTAGGATGCGCCCGCGGCCGTCTCCGCGGAGTGTGTCGACGCCGCTCCAGAATCTCGTGACGGCTCGGCCGACGACGTCGCGCACCATCGTGGGTTACGGGGCCGCGACCGCGGCCCGACGGACGGCGTCGGTCAGGTCGGCGACGCTGCGGTCCTCGAACTCGCGCACGACGCCGACGAGTTCCCGTCGCGCGTCCTCACCGACGCCCGACGACCGCGCCAGCGACTCGAACTTCTCGGTCACGCCGTCCCACCCGAGCGGTTTCTCGGGTTCGCCGAGGGCGGTCTCCACGAACCGCTCGTGGGTCCCGCCGTCGGTTTCGACGACGACCCGCGCGGCCCATTGGTCGGGGAACAGCGACTGGACCGTCTCGGTGGACACCACGTCGGTCGCGTCCATCAGTCCGCGGAGGTCCGGGTCGTCGAGTCGGGTCTGGGCGTCGAGGAACGCCTCCAATCCCGCCTCGCCGGTCGATAGCGCGAGCGCCGACGCGAAGGGCATGCTGAACTGGCAGTCCACGAAGTTCGACGGTCGGCGCTTGCGCTCGATGGGGTCGCCGGTCAGTCGCACGCCCGGTTCGGGGAGGTCCACGACTACCGAATTCACCGCGCTCGGAGGGATCTGCTCTCCGATTTCGGTGAGAGCGTCGATAGCCGCGTGCATGTATCGACAGCACGGGTACGGCTTCAGCGCCGTCTCCATCACGGCGTACTCGTCGCCGAGTCGGTCGAACGCGTCGGGATTCGGGTCGCCGGTGTATCCGTTGAGGAAGCCGTACTCGCCCTCGATGGCCTCGTCCGCGCCGCGGAACCCGGCCGCGGCGAGCGAGGCGGCGGTGACGCCTCGTCTGGCGGCGAGTCCGGGGTGGAGGCGCTTGTTCCACGCGCCGTTCGAGAGGAACTGGAGCGACCCGGCGGCCTGACTCCCGCCGACGCCGAAGGCCGACTCGAACTCGTCCGCCGAGAGACCGGCCACCACGCCAGCGGCGGCGATAGCGCCGAACGTCCCGCAGGTCGCCGTGCCGTGGAACCCGCGGTCGTAGTGGGCGTCGGGGTTGACCGCCCGGCCGAGGACGCAGGCCACGTCGAACCCGGCCGAGACGCCTGCGAGAACTCGTTCGGTGGTCGCCCCCTCGCGCTCGGCGACCGCGAGCGCGGCCGGAATCACCGGCGCGCCCGGGTGGAGCGACGACTCGCGGTGGGTGTCGTCGAAGTCGAGGCTGTGGGCGAGCGCGCCGTTGACCGCGGCGGCCCGGTCGGGCGCCCGTCGCTCGCCCGTCCCGATGGCAGTCGCCTCGCCGCCTTCGCCGCCGCCGAGTCCGGCGAGAATCGAGGACGTGGACTCGGCGTGTTCGCGCGCGCCGAGCGTGACCCCGAGGTAGTCGAGCAAGTGTCGCTTGAGTTTCTCTCGGACGTCTGCGGGGAGGCCCGCGAAACTCGTCTCGGCGCAGTGCGCCGCTACCCTGGCGGTCGCGTCAGTCGATGGCATACCGAATCCGATGCGATTGGGAGGAATAAACGTGGGGGTCGCGTTACCTTTCGCCTCGGATGACGCTCGACGGCGTGTCGAAGGTGAAGTGGTACTTGCCCAGACCGACACCGGCGAGCGCGATGGCGCTGAACGGGAGCGCGACGAACGTCAGCGCCCCCGCGATGGCCGACAGCATCACCCACATCCACCGAATTCGCCTGCGACCCCAGCGGACGCCGAGCGCCTGGAACAGCGTCACGCCGGTGAACTGCACGGCGAGCAGCACGACTTTGTACGGTTCGAAGCCGTAGAACCGTCCCTGCGAGACGGAGTACCACAGGAACACCGTCCCGACGAACGTGATGAGCGTCGCGGTGAACAGCGACCCCGCACCGAGCGTGACGACCCACTCTGGAACCCGAGCGAGGAGCCGGTTGTCCTCCTCCGCGACGTGTTGGTCGGAGGGGTCCTCGACTGCCTCCTGGTCGGTCGCGGTTTGGTCGGTGTCTGCCTCTTGGGCGGTTCCGTCTGTCGCGGCCTCCTCGGCGGCGGTCCCGTCCCTGAATCGCTCCGGCGTGGTGTTCTCGTCGGTCATGTCGTGGACCCTCTCATTCGCCCGGAATCGCTCCGACGCTCCTGAGCGTCTCGATGTCCTCGTCGGTGTACCCCAACTCTCGAAGGAGCGGTTCGGTGTCCTCGCCCAGCAGCGGCGGTGCCTCCTCGAACCCGGACTCCGCGTTCTCGAAGTTCAGCGGGTGTTCGACAACCGGAATCTCCCCGGCCGCGGGGTGGTCCGCCGTCGAGAGGACGTTCCGGGCCTCCACCTGCTCGTTGTGGAGCGCCTCGTCCACGTTGTAGACCGGTCCCACGGGGAGTCCCCGCTCGTCCGCGAGCAGTTCGACCCACTCGTCGGTCGGCCGCTGTCGGAAGGTCTCGGAGAGTTCGACCTCCAGTTCGTCCATGTTCTCGACCCTGTCGGCGTTGGACGCGAACCGAGAGTCCTCGAGCAGGTCGGGCCGGTCGATGGCCTCGCACAGTTCGGTCCAGAGCTTCTGGTTCGCCGACGCGACGCTGAGGTGGCCGTCGGCCGTGGGGTACACCTGATACGGCGCGAGTACAGGGTCCTTAGTCCCCATGCGCTCGGGTTTCTCGCCCGCGAACGTCTTCCCGGCCTGCTTGGTCAACCACGGGAGCGCGGCGTCCAGCATCCCGAGTTCGACGCGCTCGCCCTCTCCGGTCGATTCCCGGCGGTACAGCGCTCCCATGATTCCGAACGCGGCCCACATCCCGGTGATGAGGTCGGTCTGGGGGAGTCCGACCTTCACCGGGTCGCCGCCCTCGGGTCCCGTCACGTCCATGATGCCGCTCATCCCCTGTACGAGCAGGTCGTACCCGGGCCGGTCGCTCCACGGCCCGGAGTCGCCGAACGCGGAGATGGAGCAGTAGACGAGTCGGTCGTTGCGTGCGCGCAAGTCTTCGTAGCCGACGCCGAGTCGCTCGGCGGTGCCCGGTCGGTAGTTCTCGATGAACACGTCGGCCTCCGTGACCAAGTCGTAGAGCACCTCCAACCCCTCGTCGGTCTTCAGATTCAGTTCGACGCTCTTCTTGTCGTAATTGACCGTCCAGAAGTAGGGCGATTCACCGCGCTCCGCGGCCGTCTTCCCCGGTCCGTCGTACCCGTCCACGTCCACGAAGGGCGGTCCGGAGTGGCGGTTGTCGTCACCGGCCTCCGGGCGTTCGATCTTGATTACTTCCGCCCCCTGATTCGCGAGCATCAGCGAGGCGAACCCGCCGGTGACGAACGTCGAGAGGTCGAGGACGCGCACGCCGTCGAGTATCCCCGACTCTCCGCTCGTCGTGTCATCGGTTGACTTTGACATGGATGACGAAAGACCGACCGCTCAGATAAGATTTTGCATCGAATGGGCCGGTTATATAAGAAGGATGATGATTTACCATGCAAGAGTTTATATAACTATATGCTATGAGTTAGCTTGTATGGGGCAAACTAACCAGGCCCACGACCGCGACGGTGGTTCCGAGTGGATCACGGAACACTCGCTGGCGGCGGCGCTCATCGTGTACGCCGTACTGAGCATCCCTGTGTACATCTGGCTGGAAGGGCCAGTCGGAATTGCCGGAACGGTTGATGCCTCGCTGGTCGTTGCGGGGCTCGTCCTCGGAAGTATCCTGTTCGTGCCTATCATCAAATCGGTGCTCGTCAACACGTTCGGCGCGAGCAGAGTTCACACCGGCGTAAAATAGGATTTCAAAACGATGTACGGACTACGCAAACCGAACCGCACTACGACGATTACCGAAAACGAACTGTTCAACCATGGCTGACGCAAAACTCGAAAACGTCCGAAAGACGTTCAACGACGGGCAGGTCGTCGCCGTCGACGACATCGACTTGCACATAGAGGAGGGGGAGTTCCTCGTCCTGGTCGGCCCCTCCGGGTGCGGCAAATCGACGACGCTTCGCTGCATCGCCGGCCTGGAGGTACCGGACTCGGGAACCATCACGTTCGGCGGCCACGACGTGACCGAACTGCCGCCGAAGGACCGCGCCATTTCGATGGTGTTCCAGAACTACGCGCTCTACCCGTCGATGACGGTGTACGAGAACATGGCCTTCGGACTGAAGATGCGGGGCGCGGACAAGGAGAAGATCGACGAACAGGTCCGCTGGGCCGCCGACATCATGGAGATCAGCGACCTACTCGACCGGTACCCGAACCAGCTGTCCGGCGGACAGCAACAGCGGGTCGCGCTGGGGCGGGCCATCGTCCGGGACCCCGCGCTGTTCCTGCTCGACGAACCGCTCAGTAACCTCGACGCGAAACTCCGCGCGGTGATGCGGACCGAGATACAGGAACTCCAGCAGGAACTCGACGTCGCGTCGGTGTTCGTCACCCACGACCAGGAGGAGGCGATGAGCATGGGCGACCGCATCGCGGTGATGAACGCCGGTCGCATCGAGCAGATCGCACCGCCCGAGGAGATTTACCACGACCCCAACAGCCTGTTCGTGGCCGACTTCATCGGAAGCCCGTCCATCAACTTCTTCGAGATGACGTTCGACGGGTCGTCGATCACCGGCGACGAGTTCGGCGTGGACCTGCCGGAAGCCGTTGCCGAAGAACTCCGTGACGGTCTCCCCGGCGAGGACGTCGTCGTCGGTATTCGGCCCGGAAACATCAACGTCACCGACGCCGGGACGGGTCTCGTCGACATCGAGGTCGAGGTCGTGGAACCGATGGGTGACACGAAGATACTCTACTTCGACCTGGACGGCCAACGGGTGAACGCAGTCGTGCAGTCCACCGAGCGAGTCCAAGAGGGCGACACGATTGGACTCGAAATCGAGTGGCCGAACGTCCACTTCTTCCGCCCGGACGGTCCCAAGGTCGTCAAGTGGATGCACGCCACCGAAGGAACCGTGCCCGGCGTCCCCGGCCAACCCGACGACGAGGTCCGGGCGGACGGGTCGCCGTCGGGCGCACGCGAGGAGGGGAACTGAGCGATGTCGACGGTCTCCGAAGATATCGCGCAACGTGACCGCTCGTTCAGGGACCGGGTCCTCGAGGAGTACGGGGGACTGCAGGGCATCCTGTTCCTGCTGCCGACCCTCGTGCTGCTCACTGGCATCGTCTTCTACCCGATGGTCGTCAACGGGTTCCTGTTGAGCTTCAAGCAGTTCACGCTCAACCCGGACGCGGTGGACCCCTGGGTCGGTCTGGAGAACTACGAGTACTGGCTGTTCGGTCAGGGACAGAGCCTGTTCCTGTTCAGCCTCAAGATGACGCTGCTGTACGAACTGGTCGTGGTTCCGTTCGACCTCGTGGTCGCGCTCGGGGCCGCGCTGGTCATGAACGAGAGCCTCCCGGCCCGCCCGTTCTGGCGCGGCCTGATGCTCGCGGGGTACGCTAGCCCCGCGATCGCCGCCGGACTGGTGTGGGGGACGATGGAGCAGGCGGCCACCTACGGCCTCGTCTACAACACGCTCAACATCTTCTTCGACATCCCGGCGTCCGGAGGCATCACCTCGAACACCCCCTGGGCGTTCTGGGGCGTCGTCATCGCCAAGGTGTGGCGCGACTTCGGGTTCATGTACGTCGTATTCTTGGCCGGCGTCCAGTCGATACCGAAGGAGTTGTACGAGATAGCGAAGGTGGACGGCGCCGGTCCGGTCCAGCGATTCCGGTACATCACGCTGCCCCACCTGCGGACCGTCATCGTCACCGTCGTGATGATTCGGACAGTCTTCACGGTCGGTAAGGTGGCCATCCCGTGGGCGGTCACGAAGGGTGGCCCCGTCAACTACACGACGTTCCTCGGGGTCGCCATCTTCAAGTCGGCGTTCCTCAACTGGAGCATGGGTCAGGCCGCGGCGCTGGGCATGGTGTTCGCGGTCGGAATCATCCCGCTCATCCTCATCTGGGTGCGCACCGAAACGGAGGACTACTAATGAGTACAGATACCGATAGACGATTCGAGTTCGAGACGGACCAATCAGGGTGGAGCTGGGAGACGCACTACAAGCCGGTGCTGAAGTACATCTCGCTGGCTGTCCTGATGGTGTGGATGCTGCTACCGGTGTACTACACCTTCGCGAACTCGCTGAAGACGCCGGAGATGATCTTCACTCAGCCGCTGGGCATCCCGTTCGTCACCTTCGACCCGGTGGCGTTCAGCGGCCGGAACGCGTGGCGGACGATGTGGGATGCGTTCCCGTTCGTCGAGTACACGCTGGCGACGTTCATCGTCAGCGTCGGCACCGCCGGCCTGGCGACGGTCGCCGCGGTGTTCGCCGCCTACTCGTTCGCGCGACTCGACTACCCGTTCAAGAACTCGCTGTTCGTGCTGAGCGTCGCCGGGTTCATGTTCCCCATCGTGCTGCTGGCGATCCCGATCTTCGTCCTGATGCAGCAGCTCGGACTGCTCAACACCTACGTCGGCATGATACTGGCGTTCACCGCGTTCACGCTGCCGTACAACATCTGGCTGTTGCGGGGGTTCTTCGAGGAACTCCCGGACAACTTGGAGGAGTCGGCCCGCGTGGACGGGTGTACCCAGATCGGCGCGTTCTTCAGGGTCATCCTCCCGCTGTCGCGCCCGGCGCTGGCCTCGGTGTTCCTGCTCGCGTTCCTGCTGGCGTGGCACAACTACCTGATGGCGTTCATCATCGGGCAGGACCCGCTCCACACCACGCTCGCCCCCGCGCTGCTCGAACTCAAGGGGACGTTCTTCGTCCGGAACTTCCACTACATCATGGCCGGGACGTTCCTCTCGATGATCGTCCCCATCACGATGTACATGTACCTGCAGAAGTACCTGGTCGAAGGCCTCTCGTCGGGCGGCGGCGTCAAGGGCTAACGCCACCCCGACTTCGGCGGCTTCGTTTCCGCTGTCCGTCTACGACTCAGTAGCCGACCGTCTCGTTCTCGTGGCGGCGAACGCGGAATCGGTCGAATCCCGTCGGACGCGTGCGTAGGCCAGTACGTTGTTGGCCGTGTCCGTTTTGTATCGACTGTCAGCCGTCCCAGAGTCGTACCGGGGGTCAGTCGTCCCCTGACTCACGTCGGCCGGACCATCTCGCGGCCCCTGTCCGCGCGGACTCACCGCCGAGCGGACTGCTTCCGTTCTCTGAACCCCCGAGTGACGCGCCCGTCTGCGGCTCGTCGAACGCGGCGGCCGCTTACCCCCACTGCCCCGGCTGGATGCAGAACGCGACTACGGGTGACTCTCGGTTCGCTCGTGGTGGTAGGGACCAATCGCCCGGCTACACCGGCAGTACTCCGGAACCGGCGTCGAGACTCGACGCGTCTAGCGGTCGTCGGTCCCCGATTCGAAGCCTCGAAAAATGAGCGACGTTCAGTCCTCGCCCACGTCCACGGTCCACTCCTGGGTCTGGTCCACCTTCTCGGTCTGCCACTCTTCGAGTTTGTTGCCCAGCACCGACAGCAGGTACCCCAGCGCGAGGACGATGATTGCGAGGATGAACAGGCCACTGTTGGCGTTCGGTTCGTCCGCAAGCGCGAACTGCTCGATGAGAATCTGGCCCGAGTGGCGCCAATCGAAGTACAGTCCGGCGAGGAACATGATCCCCGCGAGCGCGTACACGACGTTGGCGGCCAGCGTGAGGTAGTCCGCCTTGTCCCGAGTGCCGACACCTGACCGTACGGTCTGCCCTGACATAGGGTGACATACACGCAAACGGCCCATAAACGTTCCGCCGTCTAACGTCCGCCGGGTACAGGCCTCGAATCATAGGAAGATGTAGCGATAGCCGGGAAAAATACTGCAAAACTTTATGATAGATGCTACCGACCAACAGTGTGGTGGGGAGTTACCAAATGGCACAGAAGCAAGACGTTGCCGATAAGGCAACTGATAATAGCACAGTCGATAGACGAAGTTTCCTCAAAGCCGCCGGAGCGGGCGCGACGGCGACGGCCCTCCCGGGTTACGTGGGGTTCCAGGGCAACGTGACGCTGGAAGTCTGGCTCTCGTACTACACGGAAGGGGAGACCAAGAAGAAGTACACCGACGAACTCGTCAAGCAGTACCAGAACGAGACCGGCACGCAGATCAACATCACGGGCGTGCCGTACACGGACGTGGTGACGAAGTTCCGATCGGCGCGGGCCGCCGGTAACGTCCCGCACCTCGTGGAGGTGATGACGCGGCCGGGCATCCTCGCGGGCGGCGCGGGCATGGTCGTCAACGACCTCTGGCAGAGTTCCTCGCTCGCCGACAAGGCCTCCGACAAGGTCATGGCCGGTCACAGGGTCTGGGGGTCCCAGTCTACGGGTGAAGAGGGCAACCTCGTGACGTTCCCGCTCGGGTTCCGTCCGTACCTGTCTGCGTGGCGGACCGACTGGCTCGAACAGGCGGGCATCGACCCGAGTGAGGTCAATCACAAGGCCGGCAGTCTCCACTGGTACGACGACATGCCGGGCATCTACGACAAGCTGAAACAGACCAAACTGGGGCAGAAAAAGGGGGCGTTCCCAGACACGACCGGGATGAAGCAGAGCGACGAGGAGTACATGTCGCTGTACATCCCCCAGCACGGCGGGTCGAAGTCCGGCGTCGTCAACCTCAAGGGGGACAAGGCCACTATCGACACGCCGGAGGCCCGCAAGGCCATCAAGATGCAGTTCGACTACATCGACCAGGGGTACTTCCACGAGAACTCCATCAACCACGGCGACGAGGAGTCCACGACGCTCCACTGGTCGGGGCAGACCGCGGTCAATCACATCCAGGACTCGACGGACCTCTGGGGCGACTACCTCGAAGAGCAGCCCAAGGCCATGAAGAACGGCGCTTACACGTGGGGCCTGCCGATGAACGCCGGTACCAAGTCGGCGCTGGCGTGGCTGCCGGCGCTCGGGTTCATCGCGGACGGGTTCGACAACCAGCAGCAACAGGACGCCGCGGTCAAGTTCATCGAGTGGTGGGTCGGCGACAGCGACCGTGCGGTCAAGAACGCCAAGAACCTCGGGTTCGTCCCGGTCGCGCCCGACCAGATCAAGAAGGAAGACTTCTTCGCGCAGACGGAGATGCACAAGGAGTTCTGGCGGGGTGCGGCGCTGAAGACGCTTAACCAGTTCGAACCGTCGGTCATCCCGGCGGTGGCCGGCGCGAACGCCATCACCTACGACATCCCGCGCAGTATGCACCAGCGCATCTCGCAGATGCTCGGGCGGGGAACGGGACTGGATAAGGCCGTGAATCAGGCGACGTCGCAGGCCGCGAAGGAGATCAACCAGCGACTGCAGCAGAGTCAGTAGCGACTCTTCCGTTCTCGTTTTTCTTCAGTCCGACTCGGTAATTAGTCGATAGACCATCGTCCGTCGGGACGCTCCCGAGAGGCGTCCGTTACAGTGTGGAGCGTTACCATTTACCAATGAGCGATTAAACTCCGGTATAGGACGTGTATATCTGGGTAAGATTTAAGACCTTCACTATTAAAGAGGGTAGTGAGTTGTTAAACTGTGGCAAGGAAACAGTCGACAGACTCGAACTCGGGGCATAGTTCCGTCAATCGCCGTCGGTTCCTGAAAGTGGCGGGTGCTGGCGCAGCGGCGACCAGTCTCGCCGGTTGTAGTGGTGGCGGCGGCGGCGGTGAAGGTAACGCTACCACGACGACCGAGTCCAGCGGCGGACAGGACCAGGGTACGACCGTCGGAAGCACCGACAAACCGACGCTCGAAATCTGGCTCTCGTACTACACAGAGGGCGAAACCAAGAAGAAATACACCGATAAACTCGTCAAACAGTTCCAGAACAAGACCGGAATTCAGATCAACATCACGGGCGTGCCGTACACGGACGTGGTGACGAAATTCCGGTCGGCGCGCGCGGCGGGCAACGTCCCGCACATGGTGGAAGTGATGACGCGGCCGGGCATCCTCGCGGGCGGCGCGGGCATGGTCGTCAACGACCTCTGGCAGAGTTCCTCGCTCGCCGACAAGACCTCCGACAAGGTCATGGCCGGTCACAAGGTCTGGGGGTCCCAGTCCACCGGCAAGCAAGGGAACCTCGTGACGTTCCCGCTCGGGTTCCGCCCGTACTTCACGGCGTGGCGGACCGACTGGCTCGACTCGGCGGGTATCGATCCGAGCGAAGTCAATCACAAGGCCGGGAGCCTCCACTGGTACGACGACATCCCGGGCATCTACGACAAACTGAAGCAGAGCAAGATGGGCCAGAAGAAAGGCTTCTACCCCGACTCGACCGGGATGAAGCAGAGCGACGAGGAGTACATGTCGCTGTACATCCCCCAGCACGGCGGGTCGAAGTCCGGCGTCGTCAACCTCACGGGCGACAAGGCCGCCATCGACACGCCGGAGGCCCGCAAGGCCATCAAGATGCAGAAGGACTACGTCGATAAGGGCTACTTCCACCAGAACTCCATCAACACCGGCGACGAGGAGTCCACGACTCGCCACTGGGCGGGCAAGCAGGCGGTCAACCACCTGCAGGACTCGACGGACCTCTGGGGCGACTACCTCGAAGAACAGCCTAAGGCCATGAAGAACGGCGACTACACCTTCGGCCTGCCGATGAACGCCGGAACCAAGTCGGCGCTCGCGTGGCTCCCATCGCTCGGATTCATCGGCGACGGGTTCAACAACCAGCAGGAGAAGGACGCCGCGGTCAAGTTCATCGAGTGGTGGGTCGGCGACAGCGACCGCGCGGTCCAGAACGCCAAGAACCTCGGGTTCGTCCCGGTCGCGCCCGACCAGATCAAGAAGGAAGACTTCTTCGCGCAGACGGAGTTGCACAAGGAGTTCTGGCGGGGTGCGGCGCTGAAGACGCTCCAGAACTTCGAACCGGCGGTCATCCCGGCGGTGCCCGGCGCGAACGCCATCACCTACGAGGTTCCGCGCAAGATGCACCAGCGCATCATGCAGCAGGGCATGAGCGTCAAGAAGGCCACCTCGCAGGCCGCAAAGGAGATCAATCAGCTCCTCCAAGAGAACTCCTGAACCGCGTTCGACCGACTCGGTTGCGCAACCGGAAGCAGGCTGTCAGTCCACGTATTCCGCGCTTTTTTCGCCGGCGATTCGACCGAACACCGCCGCGTTCGTCAGTCCGGTCCCGCCGGGGTAGTTGTCGTAGAATAGGTCACCGACGCTGTTACCGGCGGCGTACAGCCCCGGTATCACGCGGTCGCGGGTGTCGAGTACCTCCGCGTCGGCGGTGGTCGCCACTCCGCCGAAGGCGAACGTGATGCCGCCCGTCACCGCGTAGGCGTAGAACGGCGGGTCGTCGAGGGGGAGCGCCCAGTTCGATTTCCGGGGAGTCACGCCGGTCGCTTCGTTGCCGTCGAGCACCTGCGGGTCGAACGAGTCCGGGTCGCAGGCGGCGTTGTACTCCTCGACGGTGGCGACTGCGGCGTCGGGGCTCTCGCATCCCACTCGTTCGAGGACGTCGCGCAGGTCGTCGCCCACCACGGGGTCGGACGGGCCGGTCGCGTCCACCTCGTCGATGGTCTGGTCGTCCACGAGGATGAACGCCTCGCGGTTCGGCTGTTCGAATATCTTCTGCCCGAACTTGGCGTAGGTGTGGGCGCGGGAGTCCTCGCCCTCGTCCACGAACCGCTCGCCGTCGTGGTTCACCAGCAGTCCGTACTGGTAGCCGTCGATGCGGTTGGTTCCGCCCTCCACGTCCGGGGCGGCGGCGTCGATGAGCGCCATGTGCGCCCCGCCCCACTGTCCCACCGCCTTGGCCCCGGCGTCGAGCACCATGTCTATCGCTTCCCCGGTGTTGTACCGACTCCCGCGGACGGTCATCGCATCGTAGTCCGGGCCGTAGTAGCGCGTGCGCTTCTCCGGACTCGACTCGTAGCCCCCGGCGGCGAGTATCGCGGCGTCGCAGTCGAACCGGACGAACCCCTCGTCGGTGACCGCGTCGACTGCCGTTATCTGCCGGTCGCTCGACTGCCGGAGTTCTCTGGCCTCGGCGTCGTAGTAGACGTCCGCGCCCGCGTCGGTCGCCGCCTCGACGAGCGTCTCGACCAACTCCTCGCCGTCGAACCACGTCCGACCGACGGTGTACCCGGAGTTGAGCGGGGTCATGTCCCACTCGACGCCGAGTTCGGTCAGCCACTCTACCGTCTCGCCCGCGTTCTCGACCAGCGTCTGCGCGAGGTCCTCGTCGGCCCGACCGTTCGTCTGGGTCATGATGTCGTCGTAGAACTCCGAGACGGTGTAGTCGGGGATGTCGAACTCGTAGCCGTACTCGGTGAGGTCGGTGTCGGCTGACGGGACGCGGAAGGACTCAGTGAACCGAGTGTGGCCGCCCCGTCGCTCTTCCGGGGACTTCTCCAACAGCGCCACGTCGAGTCCGAGTCGCGCCGCCCGATTCCCGGCGGCCAACCCGGCCATCCCGCATCCAATTACGACGACGTCGTACTCCTCGCGTCGCTCCGGAGCGTTCCGCTCGCTGCCATCTTTCACTGCCATCGCCCGTAATATGCTCGACAATCACAATCAAACTACCGCCGATGCCGCCGCCGGAGCGAACGGCGACGGCTACGACGGAGAGTCGTCCGCATCTTCGGCGTCGTCTCGCACGGCCTCGTCCTCGCTGCCTTGCACAGTCTCGTCCCCGCCGTATCGCTCGGCCAGCAGTTCCTCGTAGCTCTGGACCTGGTGAACCGGCCGCCTTCCCTCGGGCGGACTCCCGACGGCCACGATTTTGCACCGGTCGTCGAACGGGTTGTGGAGCATGTGCGGGACGCCTTCCGCGAACCGGAGGGCGTCGTCGGTCTCGGCGTCGAACGACCCGTCATCGACCTCGACGCGGCATCGACCGTCGGCGACGTAGTAGAACTCAGCCTGATTCGGGTGGTAGTGGTAGGCGTTCTGGGACAGTCGCTCGCCCGGTTCGATGACGGCGACGTTGACGTTGTAGTCGTCGATGCCGAGTTTCGGGGATAGCTCCCACCGACGGCCGGGTTTCTCCGGATTCGTCTCCAGGTCGTCGAGCGACAGGTGTTCGTAGTCGTCGCTCATTCGTCTTCACTCGCGGCGGTGGCGTTCTCCAGTAAGCGGTCGAGCGAACCCTCGGCATCGAGCGCGGCGACGGCGGACGCGACGGCGTCGGCGCGCTCGGTGCCCACCGTCGGTTCGGCGCACTCGAAGAACTTGGCGTCGAGGCGCTCGTCGGAGACGGGGTTGTTGGGACTCCCCGGCGCGTGCTTTTCGACTTCGACGTACTCCTCGCCGTCCTTCGTCGTAACCGTCACGCGGGCACCGTACCCGGCGAAACTCCCGCCGAAGAGGTTCGTCTCGAAGTCGCGCTCGACCTTCGCCATTACCTCACGCGTGCGCGCGTCGGCGACGTACTCGTCGGAGAACTCCCGGACGCCCGCGTCCCCCTCACGGAGTATCGCGGCGAGACAGAACTCGATGGAGAACTTCGCCTGCAGGGCGTCGTCGGGGTCGGCGTGGATGAGCATCTCGGAGGCGGCCTCGTCGAGCGCGACTTGGACCGTCTCCACGTCGGCCGGGTCGAGGCCCTCGCGCTCGACCACAGCTCGCAGGGCGTCCATCGCCGCGTGGGTTATCACGCCCGAGGGGTACGGTTTGAAGCCGATGTCCTCGACAGCCCACTCCTCGCCCAGTCCCTCGGTTATCTCGGTCGGGTCGTACTCGCCGCCGGGGGTCATCACCTCGCCGTAGCCGATATCGCCCTCGAACACCGCGTCGTCGGCGGTGAAGCCGGACTCGGCGAGCAGCGCGGCGCGCACGCCCATCTGAGCGGCGTGACCCGCGTGGAGGGGTTTCGTCATGGTCCCGAAGTTCTTCTTCAGCGACGACGAGGACGAGGCCGCGATGCCGTACGCGTGGGCTATCTCCTCGGCGCTCAGTCCGAGCGCCGACCCCGCGGCCGCCGTCGCGCCGAACGTCCCGACCGTGCCGGTGCTGTGCCACCCGTTGTCGTAGTGGCTGGGGTAGGTGGCGTGGCCGGTTCGGAAGGCGGCCTCAACGCCGACGATGTACGCCGTCAGCGCGTCGCGCCCGGTGCCGTCGGCCACCTCTACCCCGGCGAGGGCGGCGGGGAACACGGGCGACGTCGGGTGGATGACTATCGACTCGAAGGTGTCGTCGTAGTCGATGGCGTGTCCGAACGCGCCGTTCGCGAGCGCCGCGCCGGGCGGACTCGCCGCGCCGCGACCGAGCACCGCCGTCTCATCGCCCGCCATGCATCGGTCTACGTACGTCGAGATGCGCTCGCCGACGCCGTGCTGGGACCCGTACAGCGCGACGCCGACGTAGTCCTTAATCGCCCGTTTCGCCTCCGTCACTATCTCGTCCGGAACGTCCTCGAACGCGGCGTTCGCTGCGAACTCGGCTAACGTGTGCGTCTCTCCCATGCGAGTTGTTATCGTAACGCCGTGATTATAATCGTACTCCCGATTCCGACACCCGGTCCTTGACGCCGACTCGGACCCCTGTCGGGTCCGGTTCGACGCAGCGACTCTGCCTCGGACTCTCGTCGCTCGGTCATCCCGTTCCTTACCAAAATTTTATACGACTCCGAATCATCGGTCCACTCGATTTACCCGATTCCGCGGTGACCACGAACGATGAAATCCAACGACCGGGCCATCGTCGGGTTCACGATGCTCGCCCACGCGATGTTCCACACCTACGAACTGGCCATCCCCATCTTCGTGACGGTGTGGCTCGACGCCTTCACGGCGACGGAGGCCACGCTGGGTCTCGTCGTCGGCGCGGGCTACGCCCTCATCGGACTGGGCGCGCTCCCGAGCGGCATCCTCGCCGACGCGTACGGTTCGAAGCGACTCGTTCTCGGCTCCGCCGCCGGGATGGGCGGCGGGTTCCTGCTCGTCAGTGTCGCCCCGAACGTCTGGGTGCTGGGCGCGGCGCTGGTGCTGTGGGGCGCGGGCGCGAGCCTCTACCATCCCGCGGGCCTCTCGCTCCTGAGCCGTGGTACCGAAGACGATAACCGCGGCACCGCCTTCGCCTACCACGGCGCGGCGGGTAACGTCGGAACCGTGGTCGGCCCGCTGGCGGCGGCGGTGCTGCTGGCGGTCCTCGACTGGCGAATCGTCGCCGGACTGTTCGTGATTCCCGCCGCCGTCGCCGGCGCTATCGCGTTCCGCCTCTCGTTCGACGAGCGGGCGGCCGCCGACGAGGCGGAGGCCGAAGTCGCCGCCGACGGCGACCCCGGGCGGACCGCCGAGACCGACGGCGGTCTCGGTTCGCTCCGCGAGTTGGTCCGAGACTCTAGACTGCTGTTCACCAGGGGGTTCGTGGTCCTGTTCGCCATCATCATGCTCTACGGCCTCTACTACCGGGGCGTGCTGACGTTCCTGCCCGAAATCCTCGGCGGCCTCTCGATGTTCGAACCGGTCACCGTCTTCGAGCGGACGTTCTCGCCCAGCAGGTACGTGTACGCGGGGCTGCTGTCGGTCGGCGTCGCGGGCCAGTACGCGGGCGGCAAGGTGACCGACATGATAGAGACCGAGTACGCGCTCGTCGCGACGTTCGCGGCGCTGGTCGTCGCGGCGCTGCTGTTCGTCCCCGCGTCGAACGCGGGCGTCGTGCCGCTACTCGGCGTCTGCGTGCTGCTGGGCTTCTTCGTCTACGTGGCCGCGCCGGTGTATCAGGCCACCATCGCCGACTACGTCACCGCCGACAGCCACGGTCTCTCGTACGGGTTCACCTACCTCGCCATGTTCGGCGTCGGGGCGCTCGGGGCCGCGCTGGCGGGGACCGTCCTCACCTACGCCGGGTCGGGCGCGCTGTTCGTCGCTCTCGCGGCCCTCGTGGCGCTCGCCGGTCTGCTCAGCCTCTACCTGCTCGTTCGCTAATTCTCCGTCCCCTCCTGCCGACTCACTCCAGCGCCCGCACCACTTCCTCACGGAGGTCCTCGCCCACGTCGCGCGGGTTCGTCTTGATGCGGCGCTCCTGAATCAGCGTGTTCTCGACGATTACGTCGGCGTCGTCGGGTCCCAGTCCGAGGTCGGCGAGCGACTCCGGGAGGCCGACGGCGTCGCGAATCCGCTCGCACTCCGCGAGGAGCGCCTCGGCCGCTTCGTCGGTGTCGTCGTCGGCCGCCGCCACGCCGAGCGTCCGCGCGACGGCGGCGTACTGCTCGCGTCGCGAGGGAAGGTTGTAGCGTAGACCGGCGGTCAGCGAGGCGGCGAGACACTCGCCGTGGGGCCGCCCCGTCATCCCGCCGACGCTGCTCGCCAGCGCGTGGACCGCGCCGAGTCCCGCGTTCGAGAACGCAGTTCCCGCGAGGTGGGACCCGAGGCTCATCGCTCGTCGGGCCTCGCGGTCGTCCCCGTCGGCGACCGCGCGCTCGTACGACCCGTGGACCAGTTCGAGCGCGCGGCGCGATATCGGCCGGGTTATCGGATTCGCCCCCTGATAGTTGATGGGTCGGGGTTCGACCCGGGTGTGGTCGCGGGCGGTCAGCGACTCCAGCGCGTGGACGAACGCGTCGAACCCCGACCGCGCGGTCACGTCGCGCGGCAGGTCGCGGGTGAGCGCCGGGTCCACGAGCGCGACGTCCGGGCGAAGCAGTTCGTCGCTCATCCCCCGTTTCACGCCGTCGTAGGAGACCACCGCGGTCTGGGTCGCCTGCGACCCGGTTCCGCTCGTGGTCGGAATCGCGACGGTCGGCGCGACCGGACCGGGGACCCGGCCGACGCCGAGGTAGTCACTGGCAGTCCCGCGGTGAGCGAGCAGCGCGGCGACCACCTTCGCCGTGTCGAGGCACGACCCGCCGCCGACGGCCACCACGCCATCCACCTCGGCGTCCGGTAGGTTCTCGAAGTCCTCGACGCTCGGTTCGGTCGTCGCGTAGTAGACGGTCGGGTCGAGTTCGAGACCGTCGAGCGCGGCGTCGAGGACGCCCGCAGATTCGACGCCCCGGTCCGTGACCACGAGCGGGGCATCCACGCCCAATCTGTCGAGCGTCTCCGGGAGGCGGTCGGCGACTCCCTCGCCGAACTCGGTCTCCGGCGTCGCGAACGCTATTCTTCTCGCTCCGACGGGGTCGCGGTGGTCCATACCCCTCGTGACGACCGCCGGGACCGTAAAACCGGACCCCGACGAGATAGCACAGATTCGCCCACTCTTGAGAAATAATATTCTGTGTCTAGAGTGGGTCTGTAACCCTCACGTCGGCCGACTGCCGCCGGGGCCGACCGCTCGCGCGGTCACCGGTCCCCGTCGGTGGCGTACCGGTCTTCGAGGTCGCGTATCCGGTCGAGTCCCGTAATCTCGTTGCGGCCCTCCCAGGTGACGAGTTCGTCCATAACCGCTTGTTGGCTCCCCGTCTCGACGATTTCGGCGTACACGTCCTGCAGGGTGTTCAGGACCGCCTTGAACCCGGTCGCGGGGAACAGTGCGATGTCGTAGCCCAGCGCGTCGAGTTCGTCGGCCGACAGCATCGGCGTCTTTCCGCCCTCGGTCATGTTCGCCAGCATGGGTGCGTCGATTCGCTCGGCCGCTTCTTCGAGTTCGGCGACCGACTCGGGGGCCTCGAAGAAGATGACATCCGCGCCCGCCTCCAAGTACGACCGAGAGCGCTCGACGGCCGCCTCGAACCCCTCGACCGCCCGCGCGTCGGTCCGGGCGATGAGGACGAACTCGTCGTCCTCGCGGGCGTCGGCCGCGGCGCGCAACTTCGCCGTCATCTCGTCAGTCGCTACCACGTCCTTGCCTTCGAAGTGACCGCACTGCTTCGGGAACGTCTGGTCTTCGAGGTGGACGCCCGCGACGCCCGCAGCCTCGAACTCCTCGACTGTCCGGCGTACGTTGATGGGGTTGCCGTACCCAGTGTCCGCGTCGGCGAATACGGGAACGTCCACCGCGTTCGCCATCTGTCGGGCGCGGTCGGTCATCTCCGTGAGCGTCGTCACGCCGACATCCGGGTAGCCGTGGACGGACGTCGAGACGCTCGACCCCGACATGTACACCACTTCCGCGCCCGCCCGTTCGACGAGTTTCGCGCTCGCGGCGTCGTACGCGCCGGGCGCGACGACGATTCCGTCGCTCTCGACCGATTCGCGGAACTCGGCTGTCGCTTTCGCCATATCCGTGGTTCGTAACCGCATACCATAACGTTAAGTGCGCTCGCCGGGACCTTCAGTCCGAATCCGCTGCGAGGCGACGCCGTGGAGGATCCACCGACGATGCAAGACCGAACTCGGGCGCTCGCCGTCGCCAGCACCGTCCTGTTGCTGTCGGTACTCGTGTGGTTCAACTACTCGGCGCTGTTGCCACGGATAGTCGAGGCGTGGTCGCTATCCGGGCTTCAAGCAGGCGCGCTGTTCGCGGCGTTTCAGGCCGGATACGTCGCCGCCATCCTCCCCGCCGGGATGGTCGCCGATACGTACTCGACGCGGCGGGTGGTCTCCGTCGGGGCGACGGGCACGGGACTGGCGAGTCTCGCGTTCGCGGCGTTCGCCGACGGCTTCCTCGTCGGCGTGGCGCTCCGACTGGTGGCCGGGGCGTTCATGGCCGCGGTGTACGTGCCCGGCATGCGATTCCTGAGCGAGTGGTACCCCGAGTCGGTCCGCGGACGGGCGCTCGGCGTCTACACCGGCGCGTTCTCGCTGAGTACCGGCCTCTCGTTCCTGCTCTCGTCGTCGGTCGCCGCGGCAGTCAATTGGCGGGTCGGCATCGGCGCGACCAGCGTCGGCGCGGTGGTCGCCGGGCCGGTGATGCTGGCGTTCGCCCGCGACCACCCGGACGCGGCCGCGAGCGACCTGCAGTTCGACCGGAGTTTCCTCTCCAATCGGGCGTACCTCTACGCGGTCGGCGTCTACGCCGGTCACACGTGGGAACTGTTCGGGGTTCGCAACTGGCTCCCCGCCTTTCTGGTCCTCACTCCGGCGCTCTCGGGGGCGTCGAATCTGGCGGTGCTGGCCGGCCTGCTGACCGGCGCGATGATGTCGCTCGGCGGCGTCGGCAACCTGCTCGGCGGGTGGGCGAGCGACTCCGTCGGCCGGATTCCGACCGTCTTCTTCGTGTTGGGCGGGAGCGCGTGCATCAGCGCGGTCCTCGGCAGCGTGGGCGACCTGCTGTCGCTGCCCGCCCTGACCGCGGTCCTGCTCGTCTACGGCACGCTCCTGACCGCCGACAGTTCGCCGACCTCGACCACCGTCACCGAGGTTGTGGACGACGAACACGTGGGGGCCGCGCTCTCGGTCCAGACGCTCACCGGGTTCAGCGCGACGGTGGTCTCGCCGGTCGTCTTCGGCGCGGTCGTGGACGCCGCCGGGTACGCGTGGGCGTTCCCGACGCTCGCGCTCGGGGCAGTGTTCGGTCTCGTCTCGCTGCAGTTGCTGTCGCGACGGCTCCGACGGTCCGCGCCCGGTCCGGATGAACCCGCGGTGGCCGGTGAGTGACGGTGGCGAACGTATATGTGTCTGGATGCGGCAGGTACACGCGTTACCACATGACTCATGTCGTCGCCTGTCTCGACGGCCTCGACCCCGAGTACCTCGCCGCCGTAGAGACGCCGGGCTGGGACCGAATCGCCGCCCGCGGGGACGCGGGCACCTGCGAAGGGCTCGTTCCGAGCCTCACCAACGTCAACAACGTGGGTATAGTCACGGCCAGTTTCCCCGCGGAGAACGGCGTGACGGGCAACACCTACTACGACCCCGAGCGCGACGAACAGGCCTACATGAACGACGCGTCGCTCCTCCGGCGTCGGACCGAACTCCAGCGCCGGGCCGACCGCGGCGAGACTGTCGCCGCCCTCGTGGCGAAGGACAAACTCGTCGGGATGGTCGGGCAGGACTGCGACCTCGCGGCGAGCGCGGAGGACCCGCCCGACTGGCTGGCAGACGCCGTGGGCGAACCGCCGGGCATCTACTCGGGCGGGGCGAGCGCGTGGCTGATGGACGCTGCGGTCCACGTCCTCGACGAACGCGACCCCGACGTGCTGTACGTCTCGACGACGGACGTGATTCCGCACAAGCACGGCCCCGAGGAAACCGCGGCCGAGGAGTGGGTCCGGGAACTCGACGCCGGAGTGGCCGCGCTCGCCGAGCGGAGCGACGCGCTCGTGGCCACCGCCGACCACGGCATGAACCGCAAGTCCGTCTGCGTGGACATCGAAGCGGCCCTCGACCGTGAAGAGTTGGACGCCGAGGTGGTCCGACTCATCACCGACGAACACACCTACCACCATCAGAACCTCGGCGGGGCCGCGTACGTCTACCTCGAAGACGGGTCGGCCGACGCCCTCGCGCCGCTGGCGGACATCGACGGCGTGGAGGAGGTCCTCCCGGCCACGGAAGCAGCCGAGCGGTTCCGACTGCCGACCGACGCCATCGGCGATGCGCTCGTTCTCGGCACCGAGTCGTCGGTCTTCGGCCCAGTCGAGGAAGGGGTTCGAGGATCGGTCGAGTTACGCTCGCACGGTTCCCACCACGAGCGCCGTGTCCCGTACGTCGCCAGCACCGGCGCGACCCTCGACTACAACATCGAGGCGTTTCGCGGACTCGAATAATCCGTGAGGTCCGAACGATGAGCGAACGACCGCAGTCCGCCGAGCGACGAGACGGACGTGTCCCGGACCGCTCGGCGAAGACCGTTGTGAGCAGTGGAGGTGCGTCGGCAGTATGAGAGCACGTCTCGACGCAATGACGACACGTCTGAGAGCGGTCCATCGAGGGGTCCGCGACGAACGCGCGTTCGTCGCGTGTCTGGTCGGAACGTGGCTGTTGACCGCGGCGACTCACTACTACATCATCGCGCCTGCGAGCGTCCTCTCGACCGTCGCGACCGACCTCCGAGTCACTCCGGCGAGGGCGGTCTGGCTGGTGAGTGCGGTCCCCGCTTCGTGGGCAGTCACGAACTTTGCGCTCGGCGTCTGGATAGACAGACTCGGCGATTACACGATGATAGCCATCGGGACCGGCATCGTCGTCATCGCTGGCGGCTGGAGCTGGTGGGCCGGTCACGAGGGCGCATTCTGGTCGCTGTTGACCGCGCGTCTCGTCGCGGGCGTCGCCGTGGGCGTTATCTGGACGGCGTCTACGAATCTGGTCGGCGGTGCCGTCTCGGACGCGAACCGCGGCACGGCCATCGGCGTCTTCATCACGAGCGCCCCCGCGGGGTTCGCGATGGGACAACTCTCCGGACCGCTCGTCGCGGCGCGGTTCGGCTGGCACGCGAACTTCCTCGCGATGATACTCGGCCCGGTCGTCGCGTTCGCACTCCTCACGGCGGGGGTGCGCGGTCTCACGGTCGAACCGACGACGAACACCGCATCGATGCGCGCGAACTTCGCCGCCATCCTGAGACGCCCGGTGGTGTGGTACGGCTGCGCGATGGCGTTCGCCGCCTACTCCTGTTACCTCTTCCTGAACAGCTGGTTGCCGTCGTACCTCGCCCGGGAGTTCGCCCTCTCGGCCGCGTTGAGCGGTCTGCTGACCGCGGTGTTCCCGGCGATGGGCGTCCTCTCGCGGGCGGGCGGCGGCGCTATCTCGGACCGACTGCTGAACCGGCGGCGACTGCCGGTCCTCCGGGTCGCGTTCCTCGTCTCGCTTCCGCTGGTCGTTCTCATCGCTCTGACGGACGTACTCGCGGTAATCGTCGCGGCGCTGGTCGTCGCCGGGTTCGTCGTTCAGCTCACGTTCGGCGTGGTGTACAGCTACGTCCAAGAGGTCGTCGAGCCCCAGATTACGGGGACGGCGCTGTCGTTTCTGACGACGGCGGGAATCTCGGGCGCGTTCACGGCACCACTGGTCGCGGGGGCGCTCATCGAAATCACCGAGACGTACCTGTTGGCGTTCGCCTACGCGGCCGCGCTGACGGGACTCGGACTCCTCGTCTCCTGGTTCGCTCCGGAGTCGCGCGGCCCGTCGGAGAGCTGAGGAGCGCCGCCCCTCGCGGACTCGTTCAGAAGGTGACTCGCTGGAATACTGAATACTCGACCGCCGACTAGATGTCGAACACGTCGAGGCCGGTCCGGTCGTCGAGGTGGTGCGTGAGCGGCGTCTCGCCGAGAGTCACGATGACCTCGAAGGTCCCAGAGACCCGCGCGCCCGAGCAGTGGCCGCCCAGCGACTGGAAGGAGTCGTCGGCCACCTGGATGTGGGTGTGTATCTTGTCCGGGCCGACGTTGCCGAGGAAGCTGGTCACCTCGAACTGGCCGGTGAACTCCTCCTCGCTGTACTCCTGGGCCTCGGTGTCGTAGTGGCCGAGCGTCACCCGGTCCACCGCGCCGATGCCGGTCAGGAACCCGTTCTCGATGTCGTACTCGTCGCGCAGTTCGCCGAGCGAGTCGAGGGCTTCCTCGCCGGGGTCGAGTCGAACGACGATTCGGTCGCCTTCGCGTACGTGGTCCATGTGTGCATTCGCTACGACGGTTACCGCTCACTTCGTAGTACCGTTTGCGTGACTTCCTGCCGGTTTTCCGAGAATAGCGGGGCGTCCGGACTCAGTCGAGGTCGGGACGCGACAGTTCGGTCTCCTTCGCGGTCACGAACTCCAGCAGGACGGGCGTCCCCTCCTCGGTCTTCTCGATACCGCGCTCGATGGCGGCCGAAATCTCGTCGGGGTCCTCGACTCGTTCGCCGTACGCACCGAGTCCTTCCGCGACTTTGGCGAAGTCCCCACCGAACGGCGTGTCGTAGCTCGCCATCTCGTCGTTGTTCAGGAGGACCGAGAGAATCGGGATGTCGTAGCGGGCCGCCGTCTCGATGTCGAGGCCGGTCATGCCGATGGCCCCGTCGCCCCAGACGTTGATGCAGAGCTTGTCTGGGTGGGCCAGTTTCGCACCCATCGCGAGGCCGAGTCCGTAGCCGAGTTGGGTCGTCTTCCCCCAGCCGATGTAGCCGAGCGGTTCCGGCGACTCCCAGAACGGCGCGAGGAAGTCGCGGGCGTTCCCGGCGTCGTGGGTGACGATGGCGTCTTCGGCGTCCACGACCTCGGTGAGTTCGTCGATGACGCGATACGGGTTGATGGGCGTCTCGTCGGACTCCAGCTTGGGCCGCCAGTCGGCGAGCCACTCCTCCTCGACGTCCCGAATCTCCGCGACAACGTCCTCGCGGCGGCCCCGCGGCCCGTCGAGGCGGTCCTCGGTTTCCGCCACCATCGCTTCGAGCGTCAGTTTCGCGTCACCGACGATTGCGTGGTCGCTCTCTACCTCCTTGTCGACGTCCGTGGGGTCGAGCGTCGAGTGGATGATGTCGTTGTTCTCGGGCACGGTGATACCGTAAGAGGTGGTCGAGAAACTGGTGCCGACGCCGAACAGCAGGTCGCACTCGTCGAGGAAGTGCGCGAGTTGGCCGGGTTCGCTCTTGGACCCCGCACCGAGCGACAGCGGGTGGTCCTCGGGGAAAGCGCTCTTCCCGTTGAGGCTGGTGGCGACCGGAGCCTCGACGAGTTCGGCGAGTTCGCGGAGCGGTTCCCACCCCTTCGCGTAGTGGACGCCCTGTCCGGCGTAGATGACGGGCCGCTCGGCGTCGAGCAACATGTCCACTGCCGGGGGTACGTCGCTCGGGTCGGGACCCGTCTTCCGGGATTCGGTCGACTCGTACTCGATGGTCCCGACGTCCTCGTCCCAGACGTCCATGGGAATCTCGACGAGCGCCGGTCGCGGCCGACCGTTTCGCGCCGCGCTGAACGCCCGGCGGACGGTGTCGGCGACCGCCTCGGGGTCGGTCAGTTGCTCGCAGGACTTGGTGACGTGCTGGTAGTTGAGGAAGGAGTTGAACTTCGGGTCCACGTCGGTCTTCGACCGGTCGTATCCCCGCGGAAACGCGATCAGCGGGACCGACTCCGCGTACGACTGCGCGACGCCCCCGAAGGAGTTCTCCGTACCGGGGCCGTGCTGGCAGGCGAACACGCCCACTTCGTCGCCCGACGTGACTCTGCTCACGGCGTCGGCCATGTGAACGCCGGTCCGCTCCTGTCTGACGATTATCGTCTCGATGCCGGCCTCCTCGACCGCACCGGTGTCGAACAGGGGATTCGACGGGAATCCGAAGAGGTAATCGACGCCTTCCTCGACGAGGATATCTGCAATCGCTTCTGTCACGTTCATGTCTCTGCCACGTCCATGCCAACGAGTGGCGTGCCGGAGTGTTGTAAAGTTAATTATCATGTTTTTACGTTATTAATAGGGTCGGCTGCAGGGGTGTGAACGGCAAAAACCTCAAATCAGTTCCGCATGAGTGATAGGTATGTCAGAGCGCGCCGATATCGAACGGCTGTACGTCCACGAAACGGTCGAGAACGTCATTCCGAAGACGGCGTTCGTCGAGGCGTTCGACGACTTCGAAATCCCCGCCGAACTCGTGGGCGACGGCGAGCAGTACGGCCGGACGGACGCAGTCGTCACCTACCGCCCGCGCCCCGAGTTCCTCGACGCCGGATGGGTCCACTGCGCCCGCGCCGGGTACGACGAGTTCGACACCGACGCCTACGAGGCGGCCGGCGTCCCGCTAACGAACTCCTCGGGCATCCACGACGAGACGGTCGGCGAACTCGCGGTCAACTACATGCTGTCGTTCGCCCGCCTTCTCCACGTCTACCGAGACCACCAGAACGACGCCGACTGGTACGAACCGGACTACGAGCGGCCGTTCACCGTCGGCGGCGAGCGACTCTGCGTGGTCGGTCTCGGGACTCTCGGGCGCGGCATCGCCGAGCGCGCCGACGCCCTCGGGATGGATGTCGTTGGCGTCCGGCGCTCCGACGAGTCGGTCCCCGGCGTCTCCCGAGTGTACGACCCGGAGGACCTCCACGAGGCCATCGCGGACGCTCGGTTCGTCGCCATCGCGGTGCCACACACTCCGGCGACAGAAGGCATGTTCGGCGCTCCGGAGTTCCGGCGCATGCGCGACGACGCGTACCTCATCAACGTCGCCCGCGGCCCCATCGTAGACGAGGACGACCTCGTCGGTGCGCTCGACGCCGGCGACATCGCTGGTGCGGGCTTGGACGTCTTCGAGACCGAACCCCTGCCGGAGGACTCCCCGCTCTGGGACTTCGAGGAGGTCGTCATCTCCCCGCACAAGGGTTCGGCGACCAACCGCTACCACCTCGACATCGCTGACCTCGTTATCGAGAACGCCCGCCGGTACCTCGCCGGCGAGAGCCTCCGCAACCGAGTCGCGTGACCGCGTTCGCACTGGCGGGGAGTCGCATTCGGTGATACGTTCTCGTGGTCGCTGGTACTTCCGCCACATGGGTGCCAGTTACGCCCCGCTGGTGGGACTCCTTCGCGGATAGCTCCCGGCGACTCGTCTTGACGGACCTTCGTCGCTCGCACCAATGAAGATACGCTTGAAAAGATTGTATAGCTTGTTTATAGAATTGTAGAGTTAGCTCTGTTCGGTAGCGGTCCGTCTCACCGGCGCGCTCAGAACGGTCGCCGGCGCTCCGCCCGGTCGAGAACCGCGGAGGTGTCTCGGCGAAGGGTTTACACGGTCCCCGCCGATTGGTACGTGATAACGTAAATCTATGGCCAAGCGCGACCTGTCCGGGGAGCCCAACCCTGCCGGCGACCAGCGAGCCAACTACGACTACCGTGAAGGCCCGGTCGAGCGGCCCGGCCTCGTTGACGACCTCGAATCGCTCGTCGACGGCGAGGTCCGGTTCGACACCTACACCCGCGAGTTGTACGCGACCGACGCCAGCGCCTACGAAGTGACGCCCATCGGCGTCGTCTTCCCCACCTCGACCGCGGACGTGAGCGCAGTGGTCGAATACTGCGCCGACCGGGGGATTCCGGTACTTCCCCGCGGCGGCGGCACCAGTCTCGCCGGGCAGACCGTAAACGAGGCCGTCGTCCTCGACTTCACTCGGGAGATGGGCGACGTGCTGGACGTCCGCCCCGAGGACCGCGAGGTGCGCGTCGAACCCGGGGCCGTCCTCGCGGAGGTGAACGAGCGACTCGCGCCCTACGACCTGAAGTTCGCGCCCGACCCCTCGACGGCGAACCGGAGCGCCATCGGCGGGGCCATCGGCAACAACACCACGGGCGCACACTCGCTGAAGTACGGCAAGACCGACGCCTACGTCGAGGAGTTGGAGGTCGTGCTGGCCGACGGCACCGTGACGACGCTCGGAGAGGTCTCGCTCGACGAACTACGGGCGGGTGCCGACCCGGACGGGACTCTCGAGGAACGTCTCTACGCCGAGGCGCTACGAATAATCGACGAGGAGTCAGACACCGTCGAAGGGGCGTATCCCAGTCTCAAGCGGAACGTCTCGGGTTACAGTCTCGACGCGCTGGTCAAGGAGTCCGAAGAGGGGGCCGTCAACCTCGCCCGTCTGATGGTCGGCAGCGAGGGGACCCTCTGTATCGTTACCGAGGCGACCCTCTCGCTGGAACCGGTGCCGAACACGACCGCTATCGGCCTGCTCACCTACGATAGCCTCGTCGAGGCGATGGAGGACGTCGAGCCGATTCTCGAACACGACCCCGCCGCAGTCGAAGTGCTAGACGGCGTCCTCGTGGACCTCGCCCGCGACCTCGAGGAGTTCAAGGACGTGGTGAGCATCCTCCCCGAGCGGACCGACTCCTTCCTGCTCGTGGAGTTCTACGCCGAGGACGACGAGGCGGCCGAGCGGAAGGTCCGCGATTTGCTCGACGACCGAGTGGACGACATCGCGTTCGACGGACTGACGGCGTTCTCCGACGAGGAGCAGGAGAAGTTCTGGAAGATGCGAAAGGCCTCGACACCGATTCTGCTCTCGCGCACCACCGACGAGAAGCACATCGCCTTCATCGAGGACATCGCGGTCCCGCCCGAACACCTTCCCGAGTACATCTCGGACTTTCAGGGCGTCTTCGACGAACACGACACGTTCGGGAGCTTCTACGCCCACGCCGGACCGGGGTGCATCCACGTCCGGCCGCTGATAAACACCAAGAACGCGGAGGGCATCGAGCGGATGGAGTCCATCGCCGACGCCGCCACCGACCTCGCGGTGAAGTACGGCGGGAGCGTCTCGGGCGAACACGGCGACGGCCGCGCCCGGACCCAGTGGAACAAGAAACTCTACGGCGAGGACGTCTGGAACCTGTTTCGGGACCTCAAGACGGCGGTAGACCCCGACTGGCTCCTGAACCCGGGCAACGTCTGCGGCGACCACGACATGACCGAGAACCTCCGGTTCGACACCGACTACGAGTTCGACGCCGGGTTCGAACCGCAACTGAACTGGGAGAACGACAACGGCTTCCAGGGGATGGCGGAACTCTGTCACGGCTGTGGCGGCTGTCGCGGCGGACAGTCCACCTCCGGCGGCGTGATGTGTCCGACCTACCGCGCCTCCGAGGAGGAGATTCAGTCCACGCGCGGCCGAGCGAACCTCCTCCGGTCGGCCATGTCGGGCGACCTCGACGTCGCGACCCCGGCGGGGACGGACTCGGGGTCGGCCGCTCCAGCAGCGGGAGACGACGAGCAGTTCGACGTGGAGTTCATGCACGAGGTGATGGACCTGTGCATCGGATGCAAGGGCTGTTCCGTGGACTGCCCGAGCGAGGTCGACATGGCGAAACTCAAAGTCGAGGTCGAACGCGAGTACAAGGAGCGCCACGGCGCGAGCCTCCGCGACCACGCGTTCGCCAACATCGACGCGCTCTCGAAGGTCGGAAGCGCGCTCGCACCCGTCGCCAACTGGGGCCAGAACCTCCCCGGTGCCCGCACGCTGCTCGAAAAGACGGTAGGTATCGCCCGTGAGCGCTCGCTGCCGGAGTTCGAGAGCGAGACGTTCCGCGACTGGTTCCAAGAGCGCGGCGGCGCACGCGTCTCCGAAGCCGAGGCCGAGCGGCGGGCCGTCCTCTTCCCCGACACCTACACCAACTACAACAAGCCCGAGACGGGGAAGGCCGCCGTGAGAGTCCTCGAAGCCGCCGGGGTCCACGTCACGGTACCGGACGTGACGGGGAGCGGACGGCCGCCACACTCGAAGGGGTTCGTCGAGAAGGCCCGTGACATCGCGAGTCAAAACGTCGATACGCTATCGGAATACGTCGCTGAGGGCCGAGACGTCGTCGTGGTCGAACCCTCCGACGCGGTGATGTTCCAGTCGGACTACCTCGACCTGCTCGGCGGGACGCAGGGCGGCCCGGAATCGACGAGCCGACAGCGCCAGCGAGTCGCGGGAGACGACGTGGAGGCCCTCGCACGCAACACCTACGGCGTCTGCGAGTATCTCGACACGTTCCGCCTCGGCGAGAGCGTGACGTGGAACGCGCCCGCGGAGTCGCTCACCTACCACGGTCACTGCCACCAGAAGTCGGTCAAGAAGGACCACCACGCCGTGGGCGTCCTGCGTCGGGCGGGCTACGAAGTCGAACCGCTCGATTCTGGGTGTTGCGGGATGGCCGGAACGTTCGGCTACGAGGCCGAACACTACTCTATGTCGCAGGCCATCGGTCGCATCCTCTTCGACCAAATCGACGACAGCGACGGCGACGTCGTGACCGCGCCGGGCGCCTCCTGTCGTACCCAACTCGGCGACGAGTACGACGCGGAGGTTCCCCATCCCGTCGAGAAACTGGCGAGCGCGCTCGGGTGACGGCGTTCGACCGGTTCCCCTCCCGTGCTAGATTTTAACAATCAGGCCGCCAACGGTACGGCCGCACATGGCGACACACGGAAACGAACGAGGGTTCGTACGCTCGTTCTTCACGTCACCGACCGCCGTCGAGGGAGACGACACCGCCGAGATGCTCCGGAAGGCCTCACAACTGCGGGGGATGCAGGCCCCCGACGTCTGGGTACCCGACAACGAGGACGCGACGGCGCCCAACCTGCGCGACGAGGGGGTCGAGAACATCCTCGACGTAGTCTCGGAGCACGGCGAGGAGTTCCCGGGCGAGATTCACCCCCGAATCGTCTGGCACAGAGACGACCCCGAAACGAGGCGGCAGGGGTTCGAACACATGATGCGCATCGCCGACCCCGACGAGGGCGCTATCGAACACATCGACGGGTTCGTCGTCCCCGAAGTCGGGTCCATCGACGACTGGAAGAAGGCCGACGAGTTCATCACCGTCGTCGAGGCCGAAAACGGCCTCGAGGAGGGGTCGTTGTCCATGTCCCCGATCGTCGAGAGCGGGGAAGCCGAACTCGCACTCGCCCGAATCGACCGGGAGATCGGCAAGCGCTCGAACAATCTGGAGCGACTGTTCCTCCTCGTCGACGGTGAAGTAGACTACACCAAGGACATGCGCGCCACGACCCCGACGGGGGAACTCCCCTCGTGGCCGGAACTGCGACACAACACCTCGCGCGCGGCGAGCGCGAACGGGCTAATCGCGGTCGACGGACCCTACGACGACATCAGGGACGTCGAGGGATACCACGAGCGGATGGCCGACAATCGGGCGAAGGGGATGCTCGGCATCTGGTCGCTGACGCCCGGCCAGGTGGTAGAAGCCAACACCGGACCCCTTCCGCCGAAGGAGGGAACGTACCTGCTCGAAGTCGAGGGGAAAACCGTCGAACTCGAACGGACCGACGGCGGCGCGCACGCGTACGAGGGCGACGACGTCGAACTCCAAGCGCTGGACGAGGGCCGATATCGACTTCGAGTGGGGCGGGATACGCGCGAACTCGACGAGGACGGACTCGC
Source organism: Halorussus limi (assembly GCF_023238205.1). Lineage (NCBI taxonomy): Archaea > Methanobacteriati > Methanobacteriota > Halobacteria > Halobacteriales > Haladaptataceae > Halorussus > Halorussus limi. Next base: position 214,433 of record NZ_CP096661.1, on the reverse strand, counting down.
CGACGCGCTGCGAGACCGGACGCAGTACGTCGTGGCGATGGATGACTACGTCGATTCGATGGCGGAGTTCGAGGAGGCCAAGGCGGCGGGAAGAGGTGCCATCTCGATGGAGCGAACGGCGACGCTCATCATCGACGGCGTCGAGGTCGAAGTTACGCGGGACCGGATGTGGGACGAGGCCACGTATCAGGCGGCACAAACGCCGATAACACTGTTTCAGGAGGTGTACGAGGCCCGCCCGGACCAGCGAGACGAACTCAGGGACACGTACGGCGAGGATGTCGTGGACCGCGCCACGGAGGTCGGATAACGTCGCTTTCGCGGATCACCTACCGAGGCCGAATCGGTTCTACCGAGGCGACGTCGCGTCGGCCTCCACGACCATCACCCGCAGGTCGTTGACGTTCGTCCCGGTCGGCCCGGTCACGACGAGCGCGTCTCTCGCGGCCAGAAACGGGAATGCGTCGTTCTCTTCGAGCGCAGTGCGGGCCTCGCCCTTGGCGTCGCCGACAGTCTCGGTGTCGACGATTGCGCCGGCCGCCTCGGACGCGCCGTCGATGCCGTCGGTGTCCACGCTCGCTATCACGACGTCCTCTTCGTCCAGTTCGAGCGCGGCGCTCAATGCGAACTCCTGATTCGGGCCGCCGTCCCCGTCACCGCGAAGCGTTACCGTCGTTTCGCCCCCGGAGAGGACGACCGCGGGCGGTTCGAACGGGTTGCCGGTCGCACGCATCTCCTCGGCGATTCCGACGTGACTCTTGGCGGCCTCGCGCGCCTCGCCCCGTATTCGAGAGCTGAGGACGTGCGCGTCGTACCCTCGCTCAACCGCTTCGTCTCGGGCGGCGTCGAGCGCCGTGAACCCGTCCGCGAGCACGTGCGTCTCGACTCCCTCGAACGCCGAGTCGTCGGGACCGGGCGTCTCGGGAAGGTCGCCAGCGACACCTCGTCGGAGGCGCTCCCGTACCGACTCCGGGACGTCGAGGGCGTACCGGTCGAGGACGTCCAACGCCTCCGCGTACGTCGAGCGGTCGGGCGTGAGCGGTCCGCTGGCCACCACGTCGAGGTCGTTGCCGACGACGTCGCTGAAGACGAGTCCGGCCACCGTCGCGGGTGCGGCGGCCTCTGCGAGACGGCCGCCCTTGATTGCCGAGAGGTGCTTCCGAACGGCGTTTATCTCGTCTATCTCGGCCCCGGAAACTAGCAGTTCGTCGGTGACTCGCTGGAGGTCCGCGAGCGAGAGGTCGCCCGCCGGAGCGGGCAACAGCGCGCTGCCACCGCCGGTGACGACGCCGAGGACGAACGTCTCCGCCGTCGCCGACTCGGCGAGTTCGCGGACCTGCGCGGCCCCCGCCGCGCCGCGATCGCTCGGGACGGGGTGGTCACCCTCGACGAGTTCGACCTCGGTCGTCTCCGGGAGGACGTCGGTGACGACGACTCCCCCGTCGATTCGGTCGCCCACTTCGTCTTCGAGACCTGCGGCCACCGTGCCCGCCGCGTTCCCGCCACCCACGACGAGGACTTCCTCGTACTCCGAGAGGTCGTACGTGGCGCCGCAGACGGTCAACTGGTCCCCGTCGAGGGTGACGTTCTCGCCGACGACGCGGGTCGGGTGCGCACCCTCGATTCCCGCTTCGAGGCAGTTCAACGCGACTTCGTGCGCGGCCGTCTCGGCCAGCGAGTCCTGATACACGCTCATACTTCGAAGGTGTGACACGGTGGCAAAACACTAACGGTGGTCAGTACGTGCGACCGCAGTCCGTCGAACGGCGTCAATCGTCGTCGCCGACGAGAGAGGGATGGCACTCGTGGTTCCCCACGTGATACTTCGGGTACTTGACCCCGCATCGGGGACACTGGACGGTCTGCTGGTTCGTGTACCAGATACCGCCGTACAGCAGGACTACCAAGTACAGGAAGTTGAGAAACATGATTGTCAGATATATCGTCCCGAGGTGGTCTGACATCTGTTCGGGCGCTCCCACGTACTTCAGAACCACGTGTTTGAGACGGTTAGGTCTTCTCGGTGGACGGTCCGGTGCGGGCCAGTTCGAGCGGTCGAACGGAGGTCTGGAAGTCGAAATGGAGTTCGGGAGTCGTAACCGGAGTTCGAGAAGTCTTCGTCGGGACAGCGAGTCGCGGTTGCCGAGGCCGGAAGATATAAGAGAACTGTCGGGACTATAGTATTCCACTCGATAGTCGAATGCTGGTGACCATCGCCGTCAGGTTGAAGGAGCGAATCGAACACGTGATCGCGCCACTCCGCGGCGACGGCCGCGGTTGGGCGCTAGTTGCCATCGCGGTCGGGTGGCTGTTGATTCTCGGGACACGCATCACGATTCCGGTGTTGCTGCCCGGAATCAAAGCGACGTTCGACATCGACAACGCGACCGCCGGATTCACCATCACAGTCATCTGGGCGGTGTACGGCCTGTCACAGTTCCCGGCCGGTCTCCTGAGCAACCGCGTCGGCGACCGGAATGTACTCCTCGCCAGTCTCGCGGTCATGACGCTGAGTATCGCGGCGCTTGCGGCGGCACCCCTCTTCGGCGTCTTCCTCGTCACGGCGGCGCTCGTCGGCGTCGGAAACGGACTCTACGGCCCCACGCGGGGGACGCTCCTTTCGTCCATCTACCCCGACAACGACAGCGCGGCGATCGGGTTCACGCTCGCGGTCGGGAGTCTCGGTGCCGCGGCGCTCCCCATCCTCGCCGGGGCGGCCGTGACTCGACTCGGATGGCGCACGACGATTGCGGGCGCAGTCCCGCTGCTGCTCGCTACGACGGTTCTGGCGTGGCGAGTCGTTCCGCCCACCGCTATCCCCGCCACCACCGAGGCGTCCACCGGTCGTCGTCTCCGCGGCCTCCTGTCTGCGATCAGTCGGCGGCGCGTCATCCTCGGGGTAGGCGGAAAGACGATACGAGTGTTCGTCTTTCAGGGCCTCACCGCGTTCCTCCCGACGTATCTCATTACCGTCAAGGGTTTTGACGAAGTGACTGCTAGCGTCCTCTTCGCCACGCTCTTCGTGAGTGGTGCCGCCGCACAGATCAGCGGCGGACGCGCCGTTACCCGTTACGGGAACCGACTGGTACTGGTGGCTCTGGCCGCCGTCAGCGTGTTACCTCTGCTCGCGCTCCCGTTCCTCTCCGGCCTCGTGCCCATCACCGTCGTCATCGTCCTCGCGGGCGTCCAACTCGGCATCGCGCCAGTTACGAACACCTACATCATCAACGCACTCCCTCCCGCTGAACGGAACGGAGCCTGGGGATTGCTACGGACCGGATACTTCCTAATAGCATCGACGGGGTCGGTCTTCGTCGGCGTCCTCGCCGACGAGGGATACTTCGACAGCGCCGTCCTGATACTCGGTGGTCTGCTCGCCGTCGTTGCTATAATCTTCGCCTTCCTCCCCGAACTCCCGAAGGAGTGACAGTCGGGACACGAGGCACTGTCTAGTTAAGGAGTGAGCAGGCCGAAGAGCTAGTGATTCATGCTACTCTCAGACCTGCTCAGAGAGACGTTAGACACCGCGAATCTTGAATGTTGGCAGCGCGAGCGGACGGAGACGCCCGTCAGGACGTTCGCCGTCCGGCTCCACGCTGCCGGTTGCTCGCTCAGAGAAACAGCAGCGATTCTTGGGCCCCTCGGCGTTGAACGGTCGCATGGAGCGGTCTGGAGTTGGGTGTATAATCTGTCTGACATCGTACCTGACCCGCCGTCGGCGACGCCGACGCGGGTCGCGGTCGACGAGACCGCTGTCCGGATTAACGGTGAGTGGTCTTGGGTGTACGCTGCAATTGAACTTGAAACGAAGGTGCTTCTTGATGTCGCCGTATTTGGTCGGCGTGGCACCGATCCGGCGGCCGCGTTCCTCCACGGCCTCATCCAGAAACACGAGTGTTCAGAAACCGTGTTCCTGGTCGATGATGCAGTCTATCTGACTGCCCCCTTTCGATTAGGATTGAGCGGTCAACTTGAGTGTGTCGACCGAAACCATATTGAACAGTGGTTTCATACCCTCAAAATGCGAATCGACCGCTTCCATTCGTCGTGGGTGGGCAGTCGGCGGAGCGTCCGCCAGTGTCTTGCGTTGTTCGACCATTACTATAATTTCCAGCGACCGCACCAAGCACTCGATGAACGCATGCCGGTTGAGGAGGTAAACTAGACAGTGCCGTTTCTTTATTCAGTCTGTGACCTACGACTGATTCGGTGATTTTGCTCAATTTTTGATGCGAATTGTTCAGCAAGCGACCTATCGACCGTGAAAGGTAGTATCGAAAGCGTGCTGCATAGAGAGGCTGTATTCAGCAAATATTCATCGCTATCACTACGAACGTGTCGCCCTGCACTCTTCACTGTATGGTGGGTGAAAATCCACCACTATAGTGAGACGAACATATAAGCACGCCAAGGACCTTATAGGCCCGTGCACCCTGAAGAGTTCGAGAACGAACTGACGCTTCTCACCTATCAACAGAACGGAAACGAGGACGAGTTTCACGAGGCCTACGAGGAAGCGATTGAGTCCGTGAAGGCCGAATTGGGAGAGTACCACGGGCTACGCATCGACGGCAATCGCGTCGATACCGACGACCGATTCCAAGTGACGAGTCCAGGAGACTTGGACCTCGAAATTGGCGAGTTCGCCTCGGGCGGCGAATCGGAGGTCGATGCCGCGGTGAGCGCCGCCGAGGCGGCGTTCCCGGAGTGGGAGCGTCGCGATGTCGACGCGCGCACCGAGGTCTTCCGGACCGCCGCCGACCGCATGCGGGACCGTAAGTTCGAGTTGGCGGCGACGCTGTCTCTCGAAAACGGGAAAAACCGGACCGAAGCGATGGCCGACGTCGACGAGGCCATCGACTTCCTCCGGTTCTACAGTCGGGAACTGGAGCGCTCCGACGGCTATCGGTTCGATACTGGCCAACCGACGCCGCGTCAGCACACCACGAATCTGCTACGCCCGTACGGCGTCTTTGCGGTCGTCGCCCCGTTCAACTTCCCGTTGGCCATCCTCGCCGGTATGACTACCGGCGCGATGGTCACCGGAAACACTGTCGTCGCCAAACCCGCGAGCGCGACGCCCTTAATCGCTCACACGTTCGTCGACGTTCTCGCCGACGCGGGGATTCCCGACGGGGTGTGCAACTTGGTCACCGGAGGCGGTAGCGAGGTCGGCCGACCCCTCACCGAACACGAGGACGTCGCGGGTGTGGCGTTCACGGGGTCGCGCGAAGTCGGCCTCGGTATCGAGCGGACGTTTCGAGAGCAGGGCAAGCGCGGGCCCGTCATCGCCGAACTCGGGGGGAAGAATCCGGTTATCGTCAGTGACGAGGCCGACCTCGACGGTGCAGTCGAAGGGGTCGCGAAGGGCGCGTTCTCATTCAGCGGCCAGAAGTGTTCGGCAACCTCCCGCGTGTACGTCTACGAGGATGTCTTCGACGAGTTCACCGACCGACTAGTGGACTCGACCGAGCAGTTGGGGATCGGTCGCGGCGAGAAACTCGAGACCGTCGTCAATCCCGTTATCGACGACAGTGCGCTCGAACGATATCGGCGAATCACCGAGCAGGCACGGACCGACGGGACGGTCCGGACGGGCGGGTCCGTCATCGACGACGACGATCTGCCTGAGGGGCGATACGTCGAACCCACCGTCGTTACCGACATCCCCCACGAACACGACCTCGCTCGAGAGGAGCACTTCCTCCCGTTCGTGACCGTTCACCCTGTGTCTGGCTTACGGGAGGGGATCGAGAAGTCCAACGACAGCGATTACGGCCTCTGTGCGGGCATCTTTTCGGAGGACGACGAGGAGGTCGAGCGCTGGTTCGACGAGGTCGAGCCCGGAATGTGCTACGCCAACCGAACCCAGAGCGCAACTACGGGGGCGCTCGTGCAGGCCCAGCCCTTCGGCGGCTGGAAGTTCTCGGGGACGACCGGCAAGTTCGCCGGCGGCTACTGGTACCTCCAGCAGTTCATGCGTGAGCAGAGCAGGACCCGCGTCGAATAGCCGTCACCGCGGGGAAAAGCCCTCTGCTCGAACCAAGAAGCGCAACGAGCCGCAAACCTGGTTCACTACCGAACTTCTCCCCCGCCGACGTTCGTGGTCATTCTGTCAACGCCCAACTTGAGAGAACCACTCTTCGTCGAACCCCGGTCGAACTGGTATCAGGTATCAAACGAAAAGGCGAAGCTCACCGGGTGGGACAACTCGTGCGAACCGTGGAATCGGTGCGAAAACCACGCCGCAGACTGAATCAAGAAACCGTATTGCAATACTGATAACGGGGGAAAGGGGCAGCTCTGTAGCCGGTCTTAGATTTTTAACGTTCGTGGCTTGTATTCCAACTGTCCAGACCGATACCTGACGATGCCGAGACGGAAACTGCGCCGGATGCGATTCCGAACGAGATGCCGGAGGCACCACAGAGGTTCGTGTAACTGTAGGGTAGTAACCGTAGACGGGGCGAGCGCCGCTTTCCTGTTTTTCGAGACCGACGACGGGATGGCCTTTCGTATCGCCATTCCCTCCGTATGCGGTACGGTAGTCCCTTTCGGCGATAGTTCCCTCGTGGTTCGGGTCGAAGTTCTCACAGTACTCGCTGATGTTCTGCGAGCTGGAGTCGAACTCCCACTTGTTATCGCTCCAGGAGATTCCGGTACCATCGTTGGGGCGGGGGCAGTCAGATTCGGGGTGCCGCGGGTGGAGATGCGTCTCGGTACTCTATGAATTCAAAACTATATTTACGGTTGGCGCTAACCCGTGGGTCACGAAAAGAGAGTAACACCTATGACAGACCAACTACTTCAAGAGGTTGTCACTCCCGTCGCGTCCGTGGAGGGCGCGAAAGCGACCTGCGAACGGGTACGTTCTCGGGGTCGGGACGGTGGCGGTAACGTCTCGGCAGTCCACGCCATCGAGAAGACCGGCGGAGCGCCCGACAAGGAGGGCGGAGGCTGATGACCGACCAGGAACTCGCCCGCGACCTCGGCTTCCTCGAAGCGTACACCATCGGCCTCGGGACGATGATCGGGGCGGGTATCTTCGTCCTGCCGAGCATCGCCGCCGAAGCCGCCGGCCCGGCGAGCATGATCTCGTTCGCAATCGGCGGCCTCGTCTCGCTGCTCGCCGCCCTGTCGCTGTCGGAACTCGCCACCGGAATGCCAAAGGCCGGCGGCAGCTACTACTACGTGAACCGATCGCTCGGCAGCTTCTTCGGGAGCATCGTCGGCTGGGGCATGTGGGCGGGCCTGATGTTCGCCTCCGCGTTCTACATGCTCGGGTTCGGCCAGTACCTCACGTACTTCGTCCCGATGGGCTCGACCGGCGTCGCCGTCACCGCACTCGTGATGGCGGCCATCCTGACGGGCGTCAACTACTATGGCGTCAAGGAGACCGGAGCGCTCCAGAACGTCATCGTACTCGCGCTGGTTGGTCTCATCATCGTGTTCATCGCGTTCGGGGTGCTGAACGTGGACATGGAGACGCTCTCCCCGTTCAATCCGAACGGGTGGCCTGCGGTCGCCGCGACGGCGGGAACAATCTACGTGTCGTTCATCGGGTTCGAGGTCATCGCGACCAGCGCCGAAGAAATCAAGAATCCGAGTCGGAATCTCCCGCTGTCGATGATTGCGGCCGTCGTCACTCCGACGCTGATGTACGTGTTCGTGATGTTCGTCAGTACTGGCACCCTCTCCATCGACGCGCTCGCAACCTCGAACATTCCGGTCGCCGACGTCGCCGAGACGGTGATGAGTTCGTTCGGCAGGCTCGAACTCGGACCGATTTCGATTTCGTGGGCCGAGGCCGGCGGGTTCGCCATGGTGGTCGGCGCGATGCTGGCCACAGTGTCGAGCGCGAACGCCTCCATCCTGTCGGCGGCGCGCGTCAACTTCGCTATGGGCCGAGACAAGATTCTCACGAACTGGCTCAACCAAGTCCATGACCGATTCCGAACGCCCTATCGCGCTATTGTCGCAACGGGTGTGGTCATCCTCGTGTTGATTGCCAGTGGCGTCGAGATCGGCACGCTTGCGGAGGTTGCGTCGTTCTCGTATCTCATCACCTACGCGCTGGTTCACGTCGCCGTCGTGGTGATGCGTCGGGCCGACCCCGACGACTACGACCCCTCCTTCCGAGTGCCGAGCATCCTCTATCCGGTCGTCCCGGTAGTCGGATTCCTCGCCTGCATCGCCGTCCTGCTCCAGATGAGCTGGATCGTACAGGCCATTGGGGTCGCCATCGTCGCCGTCGGCATCGTCTGGTACTTCGGCTACGCCCGCCACCGCGCGACCACGGACGGACTGGTCGGGGAGGCCATCGCGCCACGCCCGACGACCGCTACGGACGGAAAGGGCAACTACCGGGTCGTCGTCCCGGTGGCCAACCCCGATACAGAACGCGACCTGCTCCGACTCGCTGCCGCGAACGCTCACGCCCACGAGGACGAGGACGCCGAAATCATCGCAGTCAACGTCATCGAAGTACCACAGCAGACCTCACTTTCCCAAGACGTCGAGTTCGAGGAGGAGCGAGTCGCACGGCAACAGGAACTCCTCGACGCGGCCCGCGATATCGCCGAGGATCTCGACATCGGCATCCGAACGCGGGCTATCGTCGGGCGTGATGTCGGCGATGTCGTGCTGGACGTGGTGGAGGACGAACGGGCCGACCACGTGCTGATGGGCTGGAAGGGGTCGCGGAGCGCCCGCGAGCACATCCTTGGGTCGAACATCGATCAAGTCGTCACCCACGCCCCCTGTGAGGTGTCACTAGTCAAGCTTGCAACGACGGAACGCGTCGACGAACTCAAAGACGTCGTCGCACTCGTCGGCGAAGGACCCCACGCCCCGATCGCCGCTGGTCGGGCCGCGGAACTCGTCGCGACGACGCGCGAAGAGGGAGCGCTCACCCTCCTCAACGCGCAACGTCCCGACGACGAGGACGATCCTCGCGAACGAGGTGAGGAGATAATTGCCGGGGTCGCCGAGCAGGCCGGAATCGAGTACATGGATTACGACACCGAGGTCGTCGTCGGCGAGGACATCGAGGAGACGTTGCTCGCCGCCGTCAGTGAGTACGACACGGTCTGTGTCGGCGCTACGCGCTCGGGATCGGTTTCACAGGCGTTGTTCGGGTCGATTCCGGAGACGATCGGCGAGGAGGTAGACGCCACCGTTGCGATGATTCGTGGGCCGAAGGAAACGACACGAAGTGTTCGTGAGGGGCTGATAGAGTACTTGAGAAAGTAGTCTCACTCGTTTCACAGCAAGACATCTCCGTCACCCGAGACCTCCTCGACGAAGTACCCACAGTTCCGAACCGAATCGGCGCTGGGAAAATTCGCGTTGCAATCGGAACTATCGACGTTCAGTATCCTGCTATTGCAGGCCTGAAAGCGTTCTTGCTTTTTAATCTCCGTCTTCCTCCACCCCGACGGAATCAACGACCTCAACGCGTGGTTGGCGGAGTAGCCGGTCTGGCCCGACTGCGTCGAGGTCGTTAGTTTGGTGAGTCGCAGACGCAGACGCCGCCTTCCCGAACCTGATTCGTGACGTGTTTATGGACGTTTTGAGCTAGTTGTTGCATGGTGTCTGCTTGGCGTTCTGTCGGGCGTCGTCCACCGTAGTAACTGTCTGTGCGATTGGTGTCGTACAGTTGTCGGAGTTCACGGGTTGTTGTGCCTGAGAGGAGGCCGAGGTCGGTTGCGCGGTCGTAGCAGGACGTGTGGTCGTGGAAGTCATTGAGGTCGTCGCCACCTTCGGCTAACGCATACGCTTCGACGGACCGTTCGGTTGCGCCGAAGCACAACTCGATAGTCGCAGTATAGAAGCCTTGGTCGGCGATGGTTTCGACAGCGGCTAGCAGTCGGCAGGCCTTCGTTAGATGTGTTTTCCAGTCGACGTCCGGATCGATTGCGTCTTCTCGTGTGAGGACACCGTAGCCTTCTTCGTTGAATGCGTCAATCGCTGCGTCGAGCGCGTCCGTGATAGCCTGTGGGTCTGTCTCTCTACTCATCGAGGTCACCATGGAACACCATCTTCCGGACTGTCTCGAATTTCTCTGTGTCATGAACGACGAGTCCGTCACTCAGCACGTCTCGGAGTTCATCAGTATAGTTCGGGACGGCGGGAAGCGATTCGACATCGATATCGTATGTGTATCGGCCGGTTTCGAATTCGTGGTCTTCGAGGTCTTGGCGGACGCGGTTCGCGGTTCGCTGGTTCGCCATCCGGTCTTCTTCAATGAGTGCCCACAAGTCGATATCACTCCGACGGTCAGCGTCTCCTCGTGCGACACTACCGTACAGGACGATACCGACGAGACCGTCGAGATTCTCGAGTATCTCCGTGACTGCTGTGCGGACCGGCTTGTGGAATTCAGGTTGCGGGATTTGGAGGAAGGGATCGTCCGAGCGTGATAATCGACCACGGTTGATGTGTACGTTCTTAGTATTCCCTTCACGTCGGGTGACGACGAGGTCGTTGGCGGCCAGTATATCGACAGCCTTCGAGATCGTTGGTTGTGAGTAGTCCACGGCGTCACCTAATTCTGTGATAGAGAACTCGTCGGTGTGATACCGAGCTAAAAATGAAAGTATCTCGTGGACTGCCTGGCTCTTGAAGAGATTCGTGTCCTGAGCCGGTATATCGAGGCGGATTGTCGATCCGCCACCCGAATCCATATTCGCATTCTCTTTCATACAAAGGTATCTCTTCCCCCTTCTACTTAAAGTTTATATGTAAAATGGCGGTCGGATTTATATATGTCCGTTACCCAGACACGTACTCAAGTATAGTGAGTAGGATACTGATTACATATTTCCTTGATATGGCGGGACTTATCGTTCAGTTCTGGGCGAGTATTCGGGGACAATTGTTGGTCTTCCACCACGCCTCTATTAGACAGTAGCAATCCTCATTCAATATCTACACATGACCACGATTCATATGGGGAATGGGTCAGGATACTTCCTTGTCGGATGCGCCGACTGTTCTTGTTGACGCGAACGTGTCTCTGACACATTCAGCCTGTACGGGAAAACAAGCGATTTTACGGGAAGACTTTATAATCATCCTGTGGTAGTAGTGTATAGGATGTCGAAATCTACGGACGAACGCGGACGCATCTACTTGCCGAAGGACGTTCGTGAGCGGTTCGGAGACCAGTATCGTATCGTCGAACTCCCGAGCCATGTTGCGCTATTTCCCGTTGACGAGGACCCATTAGAGGGACTGCGTGAGGCGGTTGGTGACGCTTTTGAGGGTGACAATACCGACCAGTTGAAAGCCGATGCCCGCAAGCGAATTACTGAAGACGTGCAAGCAGAAGTCGAGAGTCGCTCGGAGGACCACGAGGACTGACTCGTGTACGTCGAAACCGACTTCCTCATAGCCCTCGTCAAAGACAGCGATTGGCTCCGTGAGCCCGCACTTCAAGCGCTTGAGGAACAAGATGACATTCATACATCGATTCTGGCATACGCTGAGGTACTCGTTCTGTTCTACGACCGTGAACAGGCCGAGTACGAGATCGATGCGCCACGAGCAATCACCAATCTCCTCGAGTTAGTGCCGATTCGGCCAGAACACCACGAGGACGCTGTTCTCGCTGCTGCCACGTTCTTGGAGGAACACCAGATGACACCATTTGATGCACTCCACGCCGGGATGGCCACAACAGGCGATGGGAGAGTACTCTCAAGCGAGCAAGACTACGATACTGCCGGTCTTGACCGCCTCCCACTAGAAACGTATCGCGACGAATAATCTCCTCCTACTCATCGAGATCACCGTGGAACACCATCTTCCGGACCGACTTGAATTTCTCTTGTCGTGAACCACGAGTCCGTCACTCAGTATATCTCGGAGTTCATCGGTATAGTTCGGGACGGCAGGAAGCAATTCGAGATTGCTAGGGAGGCAGACGTCTCACACGATACTGCCGTGACGTATCTTAAGCGGATGGTCGAACAAGGCGAGTTGGAGGTCGTCGAGACGGCCGAGGAGCGGAGTTACAAGCCAGATTGTGTCACTCGTCGTTCGCAGTGCTCGCGAGGATTAGTTCGGTCGCCTCGTCGGGAGCGTCCCAGTGAGGATAATGCCCGCTATCCTCGAACCAGTACAAGTGAGCGCTGGGGAATCGGTCCAGCGCGCGTTTTGCCTGCCGGGGCAGGGTAACTCGATCCTTGCGACCCCATCCGATCACGACTGAGCCCGGTGTGGAGTCCGTCCCCGGTTGGCTGGGGCCGAAGGCTAACCGACGCAGTAGTTCATCGAACGACGGCGAGTCGGCGAAGGTCCGCATCTCTTCCCGTGCGACGTCGGCGGACAGATCCCAGGGCCGTGCCGAGAGTTGAGCTAGAAGTAGCGTCCGACCGATGGCGCTACCCGTAAGCTGGCGCATCACGGGTTGGAGGAGGCGAACGAGACGGATCGAGGGAGCGAGCGTCACGTAAAAGAAGTACCGCTCCCACCCCTTCCAGAACCCACCGGGGTCAAGCGCGACAGTGGTGCCGACCGTCCCCCGGCGCGCGAGTTCGAGTACGAGTCGTCCCCCCATCGAGTTACCGACCACATCAACGCCGCTGAGGTCGTTCGCGTCGAGAAACGACGTAACAGCATCGGCGAGGGTGTCGATGGACACTTCACCTGATAGCGCCGGCGTTTCACCGTGACCGGGGAGATCCACCGCAATCACCTCACGCTCGGCGGCCAGTTTGTCGAGGACGGGGGTCCACGTACGCCAACTTCCGCCCAACCCATGAACGAGGACTAACGGCATTCCCGTTCCTCGACGTATGTGGTTCATTTTCATACACTACGATGGAACTCCAGTGTTGTAGGAGTTCTGTCGACTGACGCTGTAATTTGACCCCTCCCGATCAACCCTCGCCGTCGGCGTCTCGCTCGTCTACGTGCCGCCCGTGAGTGAAATCCGAGAATCAAACCAAACGGAATGGGAATCGGTATTCTCTACGTCTGAACCGCGTGCCCGTTAGAACGGGATAATCTCGTAATCGTCGTCGACGAGCGACCGAATACTGGGGTGGCCGTCGTTCTCGTCCACCATCACGACACCAGCGTCCTCGGCGGTCCCGCCGGAATGACGGCGTCGCTATACAGCACGACATTTCTGACAATTGCTGGGCAGTCGTTTGCACCCGTGCTGAATACAGAGGGTGTATTCAGCATAACCGTCAGTACGAGGAGGAAAACGAGTCGGAGCTCGACATTACGGTGAGTCTGTCGAGGCTGGAGTATCTGAGAGTAGTGGCTCGTCGTCGATGACTTTGCCTTACATACCAGGTTATTGAGAAGTCGGGACACATCCCGCGGTTAGGCGTTGAATGCCCACTCGCCGCGGCCTGTCGCGCTGCCGTAGCGCCGGTCGGTGCCGAGGAGTCTGTCGCGCTTCCACTGGAAACTCGTGCGATGGTCGTAGGCGAGTCCACTCCCTGTTTGAAGCCCCCCGCAGCCAGTAAGTGTACTACGGGCCCGCGAATTTGCAGGTGTGATCTCAATTACGAATGTACTCCGTGTCGTATCCGACACATTTGCGACCTGCACGCCGTTTTGCGTGTGTGCGTTCGGATAGACCTCCGTGAGGCGTTTGTCGTCGGCGAAGTCCGCTTCCCGAACGGCTTTCTCGACGGCGTATCCGTCGTTCGCTGCGGCGTGCAGTTTCGTCCGGAGGCGGATGAAGAGACCAGCATCCTGTCGATTGACTGACGCCTCCGAACGCGAGACATAGGTCTCTCCAGTCGGAAAGCGGCCGGCGATATGCGCGGCACCGGCATACTCGAACATATCATCCATCGACGATTCCGGAACGAAGGTGTCGCATTCGGGGACGCGACCAACAAGCACCCATCCGAACGGATCGAGAATTGGCTCGTCCCACCCGCCCTCGGCGACAAACGTGTACGTCTCCACGGTTTCGCCGCGGGGGTCTGCGACAACGACCTTGACGGGGCGCGCCCGCACTATCTCCACGCCAAACGAGTAATCCTCTTGGACGCTGTCGAGGAGCGTCTGAACGATTCCAGTTGCGCCGCCACCCGCGACTGCGACCGGCTTCCCGGCGCGAAACGCGTTTGCGAGTTTCGTCCGGTCTGCGGTCTCAGTTGCCAGCACGGCGTCCGCATCTTCGATGGACTCTGTCGTTGTCGGTGGGTTCGGAAGGTAGTTATCGTCGCCAGCGACGTACACTGCCTCGTCATCAAGTGCCTGGCTGGTGTCCCGAGCCAGGCCCGTCGCGGGGTTCACGTCCGGCCGACTGCCCCCGAACGCGGCACACCCAGCAAGTCCGGCAAGACCAGTGGTACTTGCGACGGCGAGAAAGTGGCGGCGACTGTTGGAGGGCATAATAACAGGGACAAATTCTGGCTTGGGAATAAGTTTTTAGATGCCGTTGCCTCGTCAAACTGGTGCGCCGTCAGCATCTCGGGTGAACGATATGCGCCCTGTATTCAGCACGCGAATTCTGACAGTCCTCGAATGGGTTCTTGGTGAGCGTAATCAATATACGCTCTGTATTGCGCGACGGTTACAGGGAAATTCTGATTAAAGAAACCGTGCTATCATCTACTGTTAACCAACAGATAAAGAGGTGAATCTCGTTCTGTTGGTTAAACCCACCCGCTCTTATGTAGAACTGCGGAACGCCCCCATAACAAGGCAGTCGATGATGATATCGACGGATGCGCCGGCAAGGTTTAGCGACCGAATAAGGCCGAACGTGTGAGCGGCCTGTTCCAAGCCCTGCTTGGACAGGCCGCGGAACTTCCGCAGCCACGGTTGAACAAGCGAAAAGAGGCACTCAGCCTGGTTAATGTGGACGCCGTCGGGGGATACGTATCTCTCTTTGTGTACGACTGTTCGGTGGTCACGCTCCATCTCTCTGTAGGCTTGGAGTCCGTCTGTCCAAACCTCTCCTAGTGGCTGGGAGAGGTCTTCAGCCTCCTGAATCACTGGTTCCAGATCACCGCTGAAGTCGATGCCGAGCTGGCCGCGGATCACGCGAAGCGAGTCGCGGCACGCCGCGACGAGCGTCAGCTGATCACCGTGGCGGCCCCGCCAGCGTGAGCGGCCAGTTTGGGACGAACCGCCGCGAGAACGACTGCTTCGCGGCGGCTCTTGTCCCTTGTAGCCCGAGCAGACTGTGCCAGATTCGTCGACTTGCGTCGGTCCAGCGATGGTCTGGTCGAGGAGGCCCCAGACGACGGGGAAGCCGCGATGGATCGCGGCTTCCGCCTCCCGAATCGCCGTGTGAACGGTTTTGTAGGCTCGCCCGAGGAAGGGCGCGATCTGGTTGATACTGAGCAATGTATCGGCGTAGAGCGTGAATGCGAGAAGTACCTCGCCGCAGGTGAGGTGCTTCTCATGAAATGGCGTTCCGTAGGTGTAGACCGGCTTGAAGTTGCAGTCACGGCACCACACGCGGTCGAGATGCGACCACGTTTGAACGGAGCTGTGCCCGCACCGTGGACAGGACGTATTCTCCCAGAATTCCTTGAGTCGCCGCTCGATGGCCGCATCGAGCGGCTCGGTGTCGATCTCGACGATGCCCAACTCGATCAGCTCTCGAAACATCGCGCCGAACGCCGGCTGAGCAGAAGACATACTCCCAGATTATGGCTGGCTCAGTGTAACTACAGGGTCTTTCCGTAGTTCTACATAAGAGCGAACCCACCACCACAGAATCCCTCCTGGTCAAATAACAGGAGTTAGATTGAGCTGGAAATAGCTCCGGCGAGCGCCTACCTCCGACCGTCAAATTCTCTCTAACGAGAGTCGATGAGGAGAGAGCAACGGCCACTACTTGAACGCTGGGTGGCTTCGTCCGTCCTCTTCGCCGGAAGACTAGAATTCGGACGGCCGGAGGACGGCTCTGTCGAGAATATAACACAGCGAGGACCGACAAGATTCTTCCTTGAAAGCCCTTCGGCATCCCGCGACCACGACTGCGCTCCTCGTACCTATAGTGCTTGTAGGGTCGGGGGATGACCGAGACAGCCTCGTCCTTTCTGAGCCCGCCAGTATATGGGTATGTCACTGAGCGTCGGTCCTGGTTGAACGGTGTTTTTCGACGGCCCGCCCCGCTCGCCGCGTGCCGGCCGCCGCGTCGCTCGCGACCGACCATTCCGGGCGTGCGGGCGCTCTCCGCACCGCGAGCGCCCGGTCCGGGCTAAAGTGAATCTGGTCTCGACGCCAGCGGGTATCCGCCGGGGGTTGCGCGCCGTGGATGCTCACCCCGCGACGCATACTCCGCTGGACGCTCGCGGCGGCCGAGACGGCGCGCGGTGCTGGATGCATCCTCTCTCTAAGTGCGCTCTCGCTCGCGCCCACAGGGGACGCGAGCGAAGGCGCGAGCGAGAGCGCAGATGGGTCTGTTGGTTGTGGTTGTCGAGGAAATCCGCGATGCTGGAACATCGCGGTGTCGGGCGCGTGAGCGCCTTCAGGAGTCAGGACTCCAATGTCTAGTAACAACGCAAGCGGCAAGGTCGTTTCGGTCGATGAACAGGCACTCGAACAGGCGGACGAGCGAGCAGTCGATGCGGATGGCTTCGAGGTTGTCGAGGAGACGCCCGAACTCAGAGCGACGGTCGAGCAGGAAACACAGGCGAAGGTGGATGCAAACCATCCGGACGGAATCAAGGAGACGAGCAAAGAACGGATTCAGGGTGCGACCCTCGAACAGGAAGAGCGCATTCAGGCGCGGGAAGCAGAACTAGAGCGCATCAGCGTCAGAGCCAAAGTCAGTAAGCAGGATGGTCGGGCAAAGCGAGCGCGGGACATCGCAGCAAAGCGGAGTGCGGAGCGACGTCGGGAGTTCCAGAAGCGGGCGGCAAGCGTGACCCCAATGGCGGACCCAGAGCGTCCGGACCCACGTGAGGAGCTATCCCAGGACGAGCTATCGAGCGTGAACGAGCAGACGCGGCGGTTGAGCGAGAAGTTGGATGGGTGGACAAGAGCGGCGATTAGTCGGCGATTGGCCGAACGCGTGGTCGAAGGAGCGAGCCTGATGAGTGCAGTCGTCGGCGTTCACGAAGAATTGCAGACAGCGCCGGGACACGTGATTCCAATCGGCAAACTCGAAGACGTGAATCGCAAGGAGGTGAGCATCAAAGGTCGTGTCGACACATTGTGGGAGCCATCGCATCCAAGCATCGCGCAAGTCGGACTCATCGAAGACGAAAGCGGGCGAATCCGAGTGACGGTTTGGAAGAACTCGCGGGCGCCGTGGATGGAGGAAGGCGAGCAGGTGACCATTCGCGGAGCGGCCCGAAACTGGTACGAAGGACGGGTTTCCCTCGCCGTGACCGGGTGGACGACCATGTTCTTCCCTGAGCGCGGTCGCTGGTGGGAATAGCCCGAGCACGCCCCCTTTTTTTGCTGGTGTGGTGCGGTCACCGCCACCTCCCACCACCTCCACGGTCCGGGCCGCTTACGACCCACGGGCCGTTCGCGGCCGGGCTTTCGCCACAGCACGACTACGTCAGTCATCTACCGAGATGGCATACTCACAACTCTGGTAGTTTGAACTACCTGAGTCTGAGCAACGGAATCTACAGGTTTCTAAATCAACTGTCTGTGAGCCGAATTTGGTCGTTCACGACGTAGATATAGCCGCGATTCAAGAGTTCATCAAGCGCCACATCGATTGTCGAGTCCTCAAATCCTTCTGTGTGTAAGTATGCCTCAACTTCGTCTCGTGGAAGTGCATCTACTGTCGGCCCAATTTTCGATTTTAAACTATCGAGGACCTCCTCTGCGTATGTCGGTAGTGGCCGAGATGTTGAGGACCGCTCCATTACTCTTCGAAAGGCGTCGTATCCTCATGAATGTCCGCATTCCCATCATGACGGCGACGAGAGCTGGCGAAGATTTCCGATATGAACCGCTAATCGGAGTAGCTTAGTGGAGGCCCATCGCCTCGATTTGTTCCTAGTAGCGATTCCGAATCGTGACTTCGGTGACCTGCGCGACCTCGGCAACCTCGCGCTGGGTCTTCTTCTCGTTACAGAGTAGTGACGCCGCATAGATGGCCGCGGCCGCGAACCCCGTCGGCGACTTTCCAGAAAGCAGGCCCTGCTCGGCAGACTCGTCGATAATCTCGTTCGCCTTCATTTTCACTTCCTCACCTACTCCGAGGTCGGAACTGAAACGTGGCACGTACTCTTTGGGGTCGACGGGCTTCATCTCGAGACCGAGTTCTTGCGCGATATACCGATACGTGCGGCCGATTTCCTTCTTTTCGACGCGAGAAACCTCCGCGACTTCGTCAAGACTCCGTGGGATGCCCTCTTGGCGACACCCGGCGTAGAGACAGCTGGTCGCAACCCCCTCGATAGACCGCCCGCGAATGAGATCTTCTTTGAGTGCCCGCCGATAGATGACCGATGAGACTTCTCGAACCGACCGGGGAACGCCAAGTGCGGAGGCCATCCGGTCGATTTCTGACAGGGCGAACTGGAGGTTACGCTCACCCGCGTCCTTCGTGCGGATTCGTTCCTGCCACTTGCGCAAACGATTCATCTGACTACGCTTCTCAGAGGACAGCGACCGCCCGTAGGCGTCCTTGTCCTTCCAGTCGATCTGGGTCGTCAGTCCCTTATCGTGCATTGTTTGGGTCGTCGGGGCACCGACTCGACTCTTACTCTCGCGTTCACTATGATTGAACGCACGCCATTCCGGCCCGCGGTCGATATTCTGTTCTTCGATAATGAGCCCGCACTCCTCACAAACGACCTCGTTACTGTCCCCGTTCGTAACTAGATTTTCAGAACTGCATTCAGGACATTGCTGACCTTCCCCCTCCTTCTCGGTAGTTTCTTCGTTCGACGTGGATTTGCGCGTCCGCTCACGCTGGCGATTTGGCCGGGCCATTAGACTCGGACAAGTAACGGTCTGCCCGTCTAATAAGTATGGTTCTGGTCAGACTCCAATACTCACTAGTCTTCGATCCTCATCTCGTCGGAAGTCGCCGTTAGCGACCGCAGACCGGTTTATTTGCCCCATAGGGGATGAGGGCATCGTCAAGTTAGCGAGGTCCTCGAGGAACGTGATATCAATGTCGAGTAGGGCCATCTACGAACGAGCGTTCGACGAAGACGTACAGACCGGAGCTGAATCGAACCAATGCCCCGAGTGCGACGGTCAGGTCACTACCAACGCGGTCGAAACAATCTGTGAGGACTGTGGCCTCGTTATCAACGAGCAACGCATCGACCACGGGCCGGAGTGGCGGTCGTTCGAGGCCGACGAGCGGGAACGCACCGGTGCGCCGTTGACGGCCGCCCGTCATGACCGCGGCCTCTCGACCGAAATCGGACGTGGGACCGACGCGAACGGGAATAAACTTGCGGGGAGAAAGCGCCGACAACTTGGTCGGCTTCGCCGTGAACAGTCCCGCGGGCGCTTCCAGTCGAAAGCCGAGCGCAACCTCGCACACGGCCTCGGTGAAGTCCGCCGAATCAGTAGCACGCTCGAGCTCGCTAAAACCATTCGTGACCAAGCGTGCCAACTCTTCCGGAGTGCCCAGAATGAAGACCTGCTTCGGGGCCAGTCAATCGAGGCGATGGCGGCGGCAAGCGTCCACGGCGCATGTCGATGTAACGGCCTCTCGCGAACATTCGATGACGTTACTGAGCCAGCTCGTGTCGAGCAGGCCCGAGTGAGGACTGCGTATCAGACGCTGAATACGGAACTCGGCCTGCCAACCCAACCTGTGAAGCCGAGTGGATTCATTCCCCAGTTAGCCTCCGAACTCAACATCCCCGACCGAATCAGGAATCGTGCCCGGCAGTTAGCAGAACAGGCAGAATCAGCAGGTGCCGCTTCAGGCGTTGACCCGACAGGATTCGCCGCCGCATGTTTATACAAAGCGGGATGTGATGCAGGCCGTTTGATGGTCCAATCAGAAGTCGCACGGGCCGCGAACGTCGCTACGGTAACCATCCGCACTCACCGAGATACATTGAACGAACTCGCGGTGTAAACGCACGTGTTTCCCTAATTCGTAGTTCTGGCTGGTGAAATCCCTCAGATCTGACAGTAGACGGCGTAAGCAATTCGTGGTGCAAATTATCCTACCGGTCAGTCAATCTGTGGATTAGGAGTTCTGCAGTAGTATCTCGGGTTTAATCAAAAGTTCCATCTCATGGAGGTGGACTTTCTGCCACCATATCGACGTTTCGGAACTCGAATCGCGCTCCTCCGTCTTTGCTCTCGGTAACAGTAGTTTTCCATCCGTGGGAATCTGCAATTTGCCGGACAATGGCTAACCCGAATCCTGTTCCGTCTTCCAGCGTCGAGTACGTCCACTCGAACACCCGGTCACGCTCTTCAGCAGGGATGCCCGGCCCATCATCGGCAACAGAAAAACCGTCGTCATCGTTGGGTTGGCTTACGCGGACAAGAACACGATCACCCCCATGTTCCACTGCATTTTGGAACAGGTTCTCGAACAAGCGTATCAACTGACGCTCATCGGCAGTCACCATACATTCCACGTCAACGGTGAGGGTTGCCGTTTGAGTCCTGACGGTTTCCCATACCTTCTCGGCGACCGCTGCAAGGTCAACTGTTGTGGCATCTATGACCGAGGTGTCCTCACGAGCGAGGGTGAGGACATCGTCGATAAGGGCGTCTGCTCGGTCAAGTGCCTGCTCTATCTCGGCGACAACTTCATCATCGGCATTCCCATTCTCGCGGAGGACGCCAGTATACGTTTGAGCGGTATATAGTGGTGTGCGAAGGTCGTGGCTGAGGACGCTTGCGAAGTTTTCCAAGCGTTCGGTCTGGTGTTCAAGTTCGCGGCGACGGCGCTCTAGATCCTGTTCACGTTGCTTGTGATCGGTGATGTCCGTGTAATGTTCGATTCGTCCACCTTCGTAGGGGCCGGAGTTGATGGGTTGGCTCCAGTGTTCGAGCCAGCGGTTGTCGGTGAGACTGGAATGAGAGAGACGGCACTCAAAGTTCTCGACGTAGGAGTTAGTGTCGTAGGTCGCCAAGACTCGCTCGGCGAATCGGTCGGGGTGTGCGAAGCGGTGTTGTATCTTCTCGGTAACGAGTTCGCGTTTGTCTGTGCCGAGGATAGTATCGCGGTCAAGGTCGAAATACTTCTCAACAGCCTCGTTCGCCCAGACGACAGTGAACGTCTCGTCAAGGATGAACGTCGCGACAGCGGACGTGTTTAACACATCTGTGAGGAGTGAGACACGGTCAGCGTCGGGGGTACGCTGGTGGTTTTCGTCACCAGACTCCATCGAGTTTGATTAGTAGCTTCCGATAAAAATAAGCTACGACGGAGTATCTCTACCTAACAACACGAGATATTCACGCTCTGAATTTAGCATAGGCGAGCTACCAGTGGTAAGTTCGTGATACAAATTATTCAGTTGCTCGCTGGGTCTTAGTGACGTTCCTGAACTCAAATCGTGCCCCTCCAGCGGCACTTTCCGTCACCGAACACTCCCACCCGTACACGTCCGCCATTTCTTGGACAAACGTCAATCCTAACCCCATCCCTCCCTCACTCTTCGAGGACGTGTATCCCGTCTCGAACACAGTCTCCTGTTCGTCCGGTTCGATGCCGCGACCGTCGTCGGCGACGTAGAAGCCAGTCGGAAGGTCGCCGACCGTGACGGTGACACTGGCCCCGCCATGCTCGACGGCGTTCTCGAACAGATTCCGGAACAGGTGGCGGATGTACGTCTCGTCCACGTCTATCGTCAGGTCGGTCGCCACGTCCAGCGTCGCCTCGGGCGTGTCCGCCTCGTCCCACGCCTGCCGTACCGCATTTGCAAGGTGAACGGTCGAGCACTCCGAGACTGCTTCTCGACCCCGTGCCACGAGTAACAGGACCTCGATCATGTCTTCGATGCGGTCAAACGCCTCTGTGACGTACTCTACTGCTTGTGGCTCTTCCTCATGTGGGAGCTGTTGACTATAAATTTGGCCGATGTTGACGGGGTTCCGGAGTTCGTGTGCGAGGAGACTCGCGAAATTGTCGAGTTGCTCGTTCTGACGTTCGAGTTGGCGTTCGCGCTCGTTGCGCTCGGTCACGTCACGCACGACACCGACCACGTCGGGGATGGTATCCGCTGGCTCTGGAAGGGGTGCAGCAGTCCATTCGACCTCGATTATCTCGCCAGACGCAGTTTGCAGCCGCGTCTCATACATTTCCGAGTCAGTAGTCTCTTTTGTAAGGTTGCGCTCTACCTCCTCGCGGAGTGTCGCTGCGTTCTCTTCGTCGGTCAAGACGAGCGAGGCGTGCGAGCCGATGAGTTCCTCGCGGTCGTACCCCACAAGTTCGGTGTAGGCGTCGTTGACCAGTATGAAGTGGTTGTCTTCGTTGGTAACGAAGATGCCGTCGTTGACGGTTTCGACGATGGTTTCATAGCGTTCGAGTTCTTGGCTGTACTCTTCAGCGTCCACGGCTCGGGTTTGGGCCTGTCCATCGTGATACCCCATCCCGAGGCCGGCCACGCTGGCAAGTGCAGGGAGGATGAGGAAGTTCGCAAGGGGGTCGTTTAGCTCGGTGATGACCGAGATGAATAGGAGGATACCGACCATGACTTCGATAGCACGGACACACCACCCGGCGACAACGTGATAGAGGTCAGGACGGATGTCCTTCTGTGAGAGCCGATAGCCACCGTAGGAGAGTGCGAGACCACTTGCGCCGACGAGTAACGAAATCATCACCACGTCATTGACTGTTCTGTCGCCGACGGCTGGCGTGACTGGAAAGCTGGCGGCAATGACGATGTAGAATCCTCCAAGGGCGAGGATAACGCGCCGTCCGCCGACCTGTTCAATACCCCGTGCCAAGTACCCCATTGCTGTCCCCAAGATACTGAGAGGCCATGATGATTTTGATTCTCCGCTACAATCCTGACTTGGTTAAGTCACCACAGCACATGGTACTAGCCTTAATCGGGTAGACATCGATTGTCCTTAAGTTGAGCGCAATCGAATCGTAGGAATATATCCTCGTACAAATATTGTTCGACTAACACGGTCTAGTAATTCTGGTCGACTTGTATGAGGAAACACCCTGGCCGAGGGCATAATTAACAATTTTCCGGGTTCTCCGTTAACACTACTGAGATACCTGCTTATCTCCCCGGAATCTCCTGTCTTTATTCCATATCGCATACCGTCTCTAAGTTGACGCTCTTACAAGTAATCGTTAGTAACACAGATCGAGCGTACTGAAGGCGGTGAACACAGGTGATGGTCGACCGAGGACGAAGCTGACGCTATGATTGAAATCGCCGTCGACCGTTCGCGCGTACAACACACAGCCAACCAACCCGTAAGCGCGAACTCGTCTTCACACTCGACTACGATCCCGGTGCAACACGGTGGCGGACACGCTCGCCGACCACCCCGACTCGAATTCGCACACTCTCACTCCACCCGACCGGGGAGAGTCTGTGGCGCGTCGACCGTGCCACCGGCCCGGCCGACACCCTTACTGACATTGAGGATGCCTTTCTCACGGCTGATTACTATGCGGACTGTCTGTGACCGAGGACTGCGGCGCAACTTCCACGACCCAAATCTTCGAACATACTGACGACACGCTCGTCCTCTTCTCGTATTGGGAGCGTCCCCCGGTCTGTACGCCCGTGCCACATCTCGCACTCGACCATCTTGGCGACGACGTGCTGTTCGAAATACACCACTAACAGTGCATCGGGGGAATGAACGTCCTGATCGATGTGTACAGCGACGCCGTCGCGATTCGCAGCAGGCAAGTGTACAATATTGTGAACGGAAGGCGGAGTATCCCGATTACGACCGCCACTGCGATTGGCAAATCCGTTGAGTCGATTGCGTCAAGGCGGAATTAATCTAACCGGTGGAGAACCGCATCAATTCCACGGCGCATCATCGCGGTTGACCACACGTTCGCGCTCCTTGATGGCATCGAGTTTTGCCATGTCCTCGTCGTCGAGTTCGAGGGCGAGGCTCAGCCAGTTCTCTCGAAGGTGGTCTTCGGTCGTCGCTCTGGGGATAGCGGTCACGTTCTTCTCCCGAAGCCACGCAAGGCTGACCTGTTCGGGCGTCGCGCCGTGTTTCCTCGCGACCTCCTGTAACTCCGTCACGTGTTCGACATCGCCGCGAGCGATGGGCGAGTAGACCACGAGTTCCACGTCCACGTCGTCCCGGGAGCAGAACTCCCGGAGGTCCTCCTGCGGGAGCAGCGGGTGCATCTCGACTTGATTCGCGAAAATCGGCGCGTCGGCGACGTCGATGGCCTCCTTGAGCAAGTCGACCGTAAAGTTGCTCACACCGATTTCCTCGATGAGGCCTTCCTCTCTGAGTGCTGCGAACGCATCGAACGTCTCAACCGGGTCGTACTTGCCAGTAGGCCAGTGGACGTACAGGAGGTCCACGTACTCCATACCGAGGCGGTCGAGGCTTTCTTCGGCGCTGCGTCGGACGCCAGACTGGTCGAGGTCTGCTGGTGGAACCTTGGTGGCCACAAACAGACTTTCCCTATCTACACTCGACGCGGCGACAGCATCGCCCACCGCCTCCTCGTTGTAGTACGCCTCAACCTGCTCGGTAGTGTCGATATGCCTGTACCCGACGTCAAGGGCCTGTTGGACGTTCTCGTAGCACGTATCGTAGTCCGCATGATCGAAGGTGCCGACACCGAGCATCGGCATACCGTGAGTCGAGGATGGTGAGTAGTTAGCGACATCTCCGTCAATGCCGGTCGTCGGTACAATGTCGGCTCCGGTGCCGTCGGGGTTCCGCTCTTCGCCGACGTTCTTCACTTGGCCTTCGACCTGTTCCGCGATGTTCATCACGGAACTGAGCTGGTCGGTCATCCCTTCATCCGCTGTATTCTCGATTCCGCTGGGTGCCATTCGCTGGCGTATTTGGGTCAGGGCGTCGGTCAGGTCTCCCGGTTCGGACTCCGCCTCCTCAGCGTTCTTACTGCTTTGGCGCTGTTTGGCTAGCAGAAAGCCACCAAGAAACGCGAGAGCGAACGGGATGGTCTTCCGCAGAAGATTGTCACGGCTACCCTGAATCCGTACGTACTGCTTTCGGGTATCAGTCCATCCACGAGGCACAGGAGCTATTTGGCGACTACGTACTTTGGGGTTCTGGCAGGTCGGTAGACTCGTGGAGGTGACTGGTTCGTTTTGGCTATGTTCCAAAGTCAGGGTGGGTATTCTTCCTCGGTGCAGCAGCCGCCGTGAGTGGTGTCGCTTACTTCACTTGTGTTTCGCCGGGTCGGCAACACGTTCGAGTCGCTGGAAACCTAACGGACACCGAATGCGGACCATCGTCAAGAATCTCCAACCAGAAGTCCCCTACCGCGTGAGGCAGCGGCTCGGTCCCTCTATCACCAGAATTGCGCGAACCCTCGGACAGCCCGAGTACCGCCTTCGCGATACCGAATACGTCGGCACCATCCACCAGTCGCTGGATGAGTTCACAGCGACACTTGAGGAACACGGGTTCGAGTGGGACCCGCTAGCGTGGTATCACCAGCCGCCGGTTGGGGCGGAGCCAAACGGTAGCTGGACGTATCGACAGTCCTTGCTGGCCGACAGACAGATTCACGTCATCCTCATCGCCCACTCGCCGGAGTATATCGACGTGTTCGCCCACGAGGAGTACAACTGGCTACGACACCCGATTAAACACCTCCGGCAGGTCGGCATCGAGCGGAAAGCCGGTAGTAGTGAAACTCGGCGGTGGCTCGAGAGTCACGGCATAGAGGTCGATGCCAAATCGCGTCGCCAGCGACGGGTCGCACACAAAGTAACAGACCTCCATAAGTACCTCGTGTCCCTCATCTGATAACGTGGATTCACCTCATACTTCGAAGAAGAACAGCAAGCCACGCCATAAGCGGTGTTTTCCGGGCATTCGCCCTCAATAGCTTGGTGTTCATAGTCGCCGGTTTGCCGATGATGAAAAAGCGGAGCGTTATTGCTAATTTGGGGTTCTTACGGCAACCCTCCAAGTGCGCCGAACGAAAAGAGTAACACCGCTGGAGAGGGGTGTCATGCATAACTAACGGAGACGCAAACGAACGCTATGACGTATCAGACCACAATCGGCTGGTCTCTCGTATCTCTGGCATCGTGAGTATCATTCGCTGGCTCATCCCCGGTGATTCGGTCTGGTAGGGCGTCGGCCTGCTCGTCCTTGGGATTGTCGTACTTTATATCCGCCGAGACGACGTCTCTGAGGCATTCTCGGCACTAACTGACTCTTGATTTCTTCTCAAGCCAGCTA
This sequence comes from Halorussus limi, assembly GCF_023238205.1. Taxonomy (NCBI): domain Archaea; kingdom Methanobacteriati; phylum Methanobacteriota; class Halobacteria; order Halobacteriales; family Haladaptataceae; genus Halorussus; species Halorussus limi. The sequence goes on along the minus strand of NZ_CP096661.1, from coordinate 188,156 downwards.
GCATCGACGAAGAACATCACCGTGGTGTCGTCCATTTGGATGTACTGGTCAGGTTCACCGACCCGGCGTCTTCACTCTGGCATATAATGTCTAGTATTATTAGCAAGGTAAGCAAAGAGACGTAACTCAGGGCGAGTATTCTTAACACCATCACCGCCGTGGTTGTTCATCTACGTGTTAGTTAATACCAGTATTTCATTTGGGTCGGTCGAAAGAGTCCACGTATATCTTGGATTCGTTCCGTTAGAAGTAACGGAGAATGTCCAATTCCTCTACCTGCTCGTTGGCGTCGGTCTTCTCATAGTCGGAATAATCGACCTCCTTTGGACGATACTGTGGACGAACGGCGGTGCCGGACCACTTACCTCGCCACTAATGAAGGGAACATGGCGTGGACTCAAACCACTAGGTGATTCGAACTCCCGAGTACTCAGTCTCGCTGGCCCGATCGTAATCTCGCTCACACTCGCAATGTGGGTTTTACTAATCTGGGCGGGGTGGACGTTGCTCTTCGCGAGTGATGCCAACGCGCTCAACTATACACGCGGACCAGAACCCGTCAGTTGGGTCGGACGGGGGTATTTCGTCGCATACACCATGTTCACGATGGGAAACGGTGACTTCAGTCCAGCGAGCCCACTCTGGCAGACAGTCACCGCACTCACGAACGCCAGCGGGATGGTCCTCATTACACTGGGCGTGTCGTACGTCACCTCTGTCTTGCGGGGCGTCGTCAACAAGCAATCGTTTGCAAGTAGCGTCATGGGGGTGGGCGAAACCGCCGAATCGTTCGTTCAGACAGGGTGGGATGGTGACGATCTCCAGCAACACGACCTCCCGGTCGAGTCGTTTGCGTCGAGTCTGAGTACTCTCGCAGCCCAGCACAAGGCGTACCCAGTCCTGCACTATTACCGGAGTGAGCGGCGACAACACGCGGCACCTGTGGCTGTTGCCGTCTTCGACGACGCAGTGACGATCCTCCGCGACGGCATCGACGCCGACCACCGCCCGAACGAACTAATTCTTGAGACTGCACAGTCGGGTGTACAGGACTATATCCGGACGGCCATGAGTCCGCCCGCCGATCGGACCCCACCTTCGGTGGACCTCGACCGGCTTCGAGACGCAGGAATCTCGACCGTTTCCGACGAGGAGTTTGACGAGAAACTATCGAACCGAGCAGACCAACGCCGCCAACTGTTCGGTGTGGTCGAAGAACAAGAATGGCAGTGGCCATCAGAGCAACAACAGTAACAGTCGTTGGTAATACGGTTTTTATTCAGTCGAGTGCCTGTAACTGACTTGGTGGTTTTGCTCCGGGATTCTCTTAACGATCGGGAACCGCGCGAAGACTGTCAATCCCTACAATAGAACCAGAATATATACAATACCAACCACCGGTGTCCCCACTAGATTACCATTGCCCCATAGTTCTGAACACAACGTACCCCTCGAGGATTTCACTATCTGTTACCAATGCGGGCGGACTAGTACGGCGTCCTTTGCCTGTTCGAGTCACCCTAACTCACGACCATTGCCCACCACCGGCAATAAATTCTGAGCCCATAAACAGTAGTCCCGCTTACGGTTCCAATGTCACTCACAGTGTGTTTCCACAGAGGAGACGTACTACGGTCTAAATGAGCGACCAGCGTATCGACAGGAGTAATTTACTACTGGAAGTCAGATCCATTTAACGGAAGTTTTCACCAGTTAGCGTCCAAACGCTATCATCGAAGGAGGCAGTTGTCTCCTATCGTGATAGCGTATCTCCCACAACAGTAATTACTTCCGGGAGCGTTCTTGTACAATATGGACTATACAATACAGAAGAAGGTTGACGATGACTTCGACTCAGTCGTCGAGAAGACAATGAGTGCGCTTGAAGACGAAGGCTTCGGCGTCCTCTGTGACATCGACGTGCAAGCGACGTTCGCAGAGAAACTCGACGAAGAGTTCCGTCAATATCGCATCCTCGGTGCCTGTAACCCCCAACTCGCTTTCGAAGGTCTCGCAGAGGAAATCGAACTCGGTGCGCTCCTACCGTGCAATGTCATCGTCTATGAGACCGACGACGGCGTCACCGTGAGCGCCGTCGATCCTAAACAACTAGTCGGCATTACGGACAACCCCGAACTTGACTCGATTTCCGAGGAAGTCGCCGACCGATTCGAACGGGTACTCAACGAACTGTGAACACACCGTCAACATCTCGGCGTCGATTCCTTCAGTTACTCGGCGGGGGAGGGGCAAGTGCACTTGCAGGATGCTCAGGGAGCGACGTGTTGAAGCCCACCGATGAATCGCAGCCTGCAACACCACGTCCGACCGTCTCAGCCTCTGCGGACACGTCCACGACGGTCACCGTCGCGCCCGGCCAGATCCAGCCAGGGCCGAATACATCTGCCCAGAATTGGCTGTATAACGGTGAGTTCCCCGGACCTGAACTCCGAGTCAAAGAAGGGGATGTACTCGAAACCACAGTCAGAAACGACGTTTCGGAGGGGACAACGATCCACTGGCACGGCGTCCCGGTACCGAACGCGATGGACGGCGTCCCCGACGTCACCCAACAGCCGATAGCGCCGGGTGAGACGTTCACGTACAAGTTCCGAGCGGAACCCGCCGGGACATACTTCTACCACAGTCACGTCGGACTCCAACTCGACCGCGGACTGCTCGCTCCGTTAGTAATCGAGGAACAGGACCCCCACGTTGAGTACGACCGGGAGTACACGGTCGTCGTTGACGACTACTTGGACCAGGAGCCACGACCGATTTCAGAAGTTGACTCGGGGCAGGGTCCGATGGGCGGCAGACGGGGAGGTCGAGGCGGTCGGGGTGGCATGGGGAACATGGACCAGATGGGCGACAGACGACCACCGTACGCCGGGCTCCTCATAAACGGACGCTTGCCGACCGACCCGCAGACGTTCACCGTCCGGGAGGGCGAGCGGGTACGGCTCCGATTCGTGAACGCCGGGAGTGCGACGGCCTTCCGAATCCGGTCTGCCGGTCACGAAATGTCGGTCACCCACGCTGACGGACGGCCGGTCGAACCGGTGACGGTGGACTCGTTCGTCTTCGGGGCCGGCGAACGGTACGACGCAATCATCGAAGCCGACAATCCTGGCACGTGGGAGATACGCGCCGACGCGGTCAACGGTGGGGAACCTCCGGCACGCGCTCTTCTTCAATACGAAGGGAGTAGTGGTTCTCCGTCTGCGCCGTCTGCGGAGGGACGCCGACTTCAGTACGGGGACCTCCGTGCGCTCTCACCGCTAGACGGAATCGATGGCCGTCCAGACCGTCAGTTCGACCTGACGCTGTCGGCGGGTCGCGGCGGCTCCTACGAGTGGCTTATTGATGGTCAGGCGTATCCCGACGCCGACCCGCTCAACGTGAGCGAGGGTGACCACGTCCGAGTGAGGATGGTTAACCATAGCCCGGTGATTCATCCGATGCACCTCCACGGTCACTTCTTCCAAGTCGGCAACGCAGTCAAGGACACTGTCATCGTCCCTGGCCACATGGGCGAGGTCACCTTCGACTTCATCGCCGACAATCCCGGAAGCTGGCTGTTCCACTGCCACAATCTCTACCACCTCGAAGCAGGGATGGCTCGCGTCATCCAATACGTCGAGTAAAAGGACGGGAAGTGTTTGTTCCCATCAGTCTGCTGATTGGGCTGTCTGCTGTGCTGGCACGCCCGGCAGACTTGGGAGGCTGAGGTCAACCCGGCGGAGGAACTGGGCGTTAATCGCGACGATTACTGTCGACAGCGACATCAAGAGCGCGCCGACCGCAGGCGAGAGCAGGATACCAATCGGAGCGAGGACCCCTGCTGCAAGCGGGAGTGCGAACACGTTGTAGCCCGCGGCCCACGCAAGATTCTCCTTCATCTTTCGGTAACTCGCCCTGCTCAACTTTACGAGACGGACGACATCTAGCGGGTTGTTCTGGACGAGGATGATGTCCGCCGACTGGACGGCGACGTCCGTCCCAGACCCGATGGCGATACCGATGTCAGCACGCGTGAGTGCCGGCGCGTCGTTTACACCATCGCCAACCATCGCAACAAATTTGCCCTGCTCTTGGAGTTCGGTCACTTTCTTGTCCTTGTCCTCAGGCAACACCTCAGCAAACACCGTGTCGATACCAAGGTCGTCAGCGACGGCGTTGGCGACATCTTCAGAGTCGCCAGTTAACATCGCCACTTCGATGCCGAGTTCGTGGAGCGCATCAACGACTTGGTAACTCTCCTCACGAACAACATCTGCGAGCGCGAATGCGGCAACGGGCATCTCATCGCGTAAGAGGTAGACGACTGTTTGGGCGTCCTCTCCGGCGCGTTCCGCGAACGCCGTCAGCTCTGGCGGAACGTCCATGTCAAGATGTGACAGGAGATTCGGGCCGCCGACGTGAATCGTAGCACCGTCGACGGTTGCACGTACTCCGCGACCCTTGAGCGCCTCGAAACCAGTAGCTGCTGGCGCATCTAAGCTCCGCTCATTCGCGGCCTCGCGTACTGCCTGCGCAATCATGTGTTCCGAATCACCCTCAACGGCGGCGGCAAGCGACAGCGCCTCGTCTTCGTCAATGTCTTCGACAGTCTCCACGTCGACGATGCCCTGTTCGCCCTTCGTGAGTGTCCCTGTCTTGTCGAAGATAATCGTATCCAGTTCCCGGGCCTGTTCCATCGCAATTCGATCCCGAATCAGCATCCCGTTCTGTGCGGCCAGCGACGTGTTGATCGCGACGACGAGTGGGATAGCAAGTCCGAGCGCGTGCGGACAGGCGATTACGAGTACGGTCACGACTCGCTCGATGACCGTGGCGTTGAACGAGACGGCGATCGTCCACGCGATGCCGGTTACGATAGCTACCGCCAGCGCGATGTAGAACAGCCACCCTGCCGCGCGGTCGGCAAGTTGTTGTGTCCGAGACTCGCTCTCCTGGGCCTCCTCGACGAGACGCATGATACCCGCGAGCGTCGTCTCGTCGCCCGTCGCCGCAATTCGCACCCGAAGGCTCCCATCACCGTTGATGGTCCCACCGATGACCTCGTCGCCAGGTTCCTTCGACACCGGCTTCGACTCGCCAGTAATCATCGACTCGTTCACGTCCGAGTCGCCATCCTCAACGACGCCGTCAGCAGGTACGCTAGCCCCCGGACGGACGAGTACGAGGTCGCCTTCCCCCAGTTCGTTCACCGGAATTTCCTCAGTCCCGCCGTCTTCGGTGATGCGCTCGGCGGTGTCGGGGAGGAGCTTGGCCAACTCGTCGAGGGCGCTAGAGGCCCTGCGGACCGAGCGCATCTCGATCCAGTGGCCTAGTAGCATGATGTCGATCAGCGTCACGAGCTCCCAGAAGAACGTCGGCGCCGTCGGGAAGACGACGCTCGCGAGGCTGTAGACGAACGCGACGGTGATGGCCATCGAAATGAGTGTCATCATGCCCGGTGTGCGGTCCTCGAGTTCCGGAACCGCCATCCGAAGGAACGGCATTCCACCGTATGCGAAGACGATTATCGCAAAGACGGGATTGATCCACTCGCTGCCGGGGAACGCCGGGACCGAGAACCCGAGCCACTCTTGGAGCGTCTCGCTATAGAGCAGAACCGGAATTGAAAGGAGCGTCGAGACGAAGAAGCGCCGCCGGAACATCCGTTCGTGCCCCTCGTGCATGCCACCCTCGCCGTGACCGTTATGGCCATTGGCATGCTCTCCGTGGTCGCCGTGCGTCCCACTAGAATCGTATTGCTCGTCGACCTCTCGTTCAGCCTCGTCGGCGTCTTCAGCCTCGTCCTCGAGTATTGATTGTTCAACTCGCGGTTCTTCTCGGTCGTCAACATCCGAATGCCGGTCAGACCGGTTTCCATTGCTGGATTCGCTGCTGTGGTCGTCCATGTCTCCCCCCGTAACCAGATAGTATGATTCCTCGGGGGGAAAGAGTGTGTGGCCCAGCATTAGGCCGGTAACGAACCAGACGGGAGATTACAACAGGGGGACAGTACGTTCAACCGTAAGTCGAGTCGCCTTTACGTATCTTGACTGGTGGGCCATTGACGTGCGTCAGATTCGACCAGGCCAAGCATCGTTCGGCGGCGCTTCTCTAGGTTCCCGAGAGCAGTAGTGAACTCATCGTCGGAGTTCGTCGGGATATCAGCGTCGCGAATCACCTCGAGCGCTGGCGGCGGAGGAGCACGATTTGCAGGCTCGATGAATGTCCCGTGTAGTGCTTCGAGGTAGCTCTCGACGCTCGAGCGGGCATTCTCGATGATGGCGTCACTGGGCCGTTCCTGTGCAGGAATTCCGAATTCAAGTATCGTCAACGCGTCGTCGAGGACGGCGATGCTTGTGACCGGTGCCTGCTCGGACTGCTCGCTGTGAAAATAGTGGAGAATCGGGTACGCCTTGTGATTCGATGTGAGCGTGTTCAGTTGCGTAACGTACGTGTTCAGTAGTACATCGAGCCCCTGGAACTCCTGACCGTCCCACGCATTTCGAACGAATTCATTGCCCTGCGTTCCGAGTCCACTGATGCCGGTCGCGAACGAGCGTTTCTGGGTGACCGCCTCCAGTACGGACAGGATGTACGTAACACCGAGGGTAATGAAGAGCATTCCACTCCCTGTTACGAGGACAGTAGCGATCTGCCAGACGCCACTTCGTGGGGCAAAATCCCCATTCCCAAGGGTGAACATGGCGTATCCTGTGAAGTAAATCCGGTCGACCCAGGAGATGGAGCCTCCGTCGACGGTGTCGATGAGGATGTTTTCAGCGCCGGCAAAGACGAGGGTCCAGCCGGCCCAGAGGAGGATAAGCCACACCGTGAAACCGACGGTAAGAATGAGTGGACCGGTGAGGGTACGGACTCGCGCGTTTCCACCGCCGATCCATCGAACAGTCTGCCACGTTACCGCCATGAGACGGGACGTGAGAGGACCTGCGCCGCCCTCCACCCAAAGCGTCGTCCAGAGTAGGTCGACGACGATGCCGATGAGAAGGAGCGATCCAAGTACGAAATAACCGATCGTCATCGTGGTTCTCCGTCACGGACAAACGCTCTGGTTGTAGTCCTATCATCAAACGCTTGACTCACGCGAAACGGACTCATCTTGTCTCAATCCTTCCAGTGTATCAGGGATTCTCCTCGACCTCGATTCTGCGTATTCACTCCAATACGGGTGGACATAGCAGTAATACCGACGAGAGCAGACCCAAAGAAAGTACATGACGACACGGTCCGTAGGACTATCACTCTGAAACCCGTGTTCTGGACTATGAGCTCTCGAACGCCGGAAGAGTGTATCGAACTCGCACTTGACGAATCGGCGACCGAGTCCGAACGTGAAGATGCAATTCACGAACTCGAGATGGCCAACGAGTGTGACGAACTCGACGCTCTCGTCCGGAGGGAGAGTTTGAGCGACGGGCTCCGCCAGCGAGCACTCCAGGCGTTGGCGACCCCTCAGTGCGATACAATGCTCCGGAGACTTGCCGGGGAAGAGTCCTTGGAGCCATCACTTCGCCAAGAAGCGGAGAGCATCCTTCACGAGCGAGACGATCAGTAATAGGAAACAGAACGTCAGCTTTCGAATCTGGCAACTCTTTGCCCGTCGTCGAACAGCGTCAGCGTGACGACGTATAGCGGTTGGGTCGCGACGAGAATCCTCCGAGTGTGGCAATAGCAATTGCCAACATTTTACAACAGTTTATCGTGTTCAACTTTCCTCAGCGGTCACGTCGCAGTCTGGGTTCAGACCAAGCTGCCCACAGACATTCCCCCCGCGAGACTACGCGTACACGGCACTACACCTAGCAACGCCAGTATTGTAGATGTATGTTATTGTAACAAGTCCGGAACGTGTCGCCCAGATGCTGGCTTGACACGGCAAAGAGCGGCGACGCCCGAATCAAGAATTGGTCTACGTTCGGAGTGTGCGTCGCTCCGGTCGTGTCACTGACCGAACCGACCATACATACGCCCTGGCGGCGATTAGATGTTCATGACCCAGACGGACGAGGGCGCCAACGAATTCGTCGCCGATGATTGGGCGACGCTCCAGCGGCTCCTGTACCGGGACTCGTGGAACGAGGAGCTCGGACGCCATCGGTCGCCGTACGTGTTCCGTGGCATGACGGACACCGAATACACCCTCCAGACATCGCTTCAGCGCTTCGTTGGCGATTCTGGAAAGTGGGACCTCGAGGTCCACCTGCTCCGAAACTTCCGGCAGTACGCGCGCCAGGAAATTGACCAGCCTGAGTCGCCGTTCCACCTCATGGCACTCGCCCAGCACCATGGGCTCCCGACGCGACTGCTCGATTGGACCTACTCGCCGGCGGTCGCCGCGTACTTCGCGACCGCCGGTTCACTAGACGCCGACGGTGTGGTCTGGGCGGTTGATTACGAAGCGGCTCACGACCGACTTCCTGATCACTTCCAAGCGTTCCTCGAAGAGCTGGGGACGAACATATTCAACGCCGCGATGCTCTACGATCTCATGAAGCTAGTTCTAGAACGGACAGGGGAGGACGACAGCCAGTTGGCCGACCGGCGCACGGTTCCGATGCTCGATGTCAGAGACGTCCTCGAGGAGTTCTCCGAACAGCAAGGTGAGGACTACATCGTCTTCTTCCAGCCACCGTCCATCGATCAGCGCATCGTCAATCAGGCCGCACTCTTCGCCAGTATGGCCAATCCTCGGACCTCGATGGATGAATGGCTCGAAGACCATCCAGATCTCTTCTGGAAGATTATCATTCCAGCCGAGTGTAAACGGGAATTTCGTGATAAGTTGGACCAGGCGAATATCAATCACCGAACGCTATTCCCCGGCCTCGATGGAATCGCGGCATGGCTCAAGGAGTATTACAGACCGAGCGCTTCGCAGTGAATGTATAGTGAAAAAGGGGTAGACGGAACTGCTGTCACCCAACTACTCAGTGTCGTCCACGATGGTGCTTCCCGCGACGATGGCACGTTTGACGGTGATGGGGGCCCTGTTTCGTGGTTCCCTCCTCAATCGGTTGGGTCTCGCTCGCCGTATCGGAATTGACGTCAGTTCGGTTTTCTACGTCCGCTATCGACTCATTCTCTAGCAACGTCTCTAATCGACGTTCGAACTCCGCTTCATCGATTTCACCGACAGCGTACTGCTGTTTGAGCGTATCCAGAGCCTTTTGTTTATTAGCCGTAGCACCCGAATTCGATCCGTAACTTCTTGTCTGACTTAGTAGTTTGCGGTCTACAAACACCCACGCCATACCAGCCACGACGAGAAGCGCAAAGGGCAACCAATACCAGGCAATGTTCGGGGAGGCAAAGAGGGGGCCACCACCGAACACTAGCAGGCCAATCATCCAGAGACGACCTACCCCACTTTCTTGTATTGTTCTTTACACACAATACTGTTGTAGTCCCACCACTAAAAGAGACACGGTGCTTTCGGGCGTTCGTATCGGTCATACCGATTGTTCGCGAAATGAGTGCGTTGTATAGCCGAATCTGGTAAACGGAGAGTTACATTCCCATGTCTGTGGCCATCTTCTTTGGGTTCATCATTCCCTCCTTGACGCTGTAGTAGATAAGGACAAGATTGACTGGATACGCCGCGATGAGCCCAAGCGACAGCGAGAAGAACAACGACGACCAGAACAACACATCACCCATGGTTGCCTCGCCCGCCAACCAGATGTCGACGCTGATGGCGACGATCTCCATCACGGTGATCGAGGCAGTCTCGGAGTACAGCGCGTCCTTGATGGCTTGCCTCCACGTCTCGCCCTCCTGGACGAGCGGTCCGACTGTCAGCGCGTAGCCGAACAGGTACGCGAACCCGAACGTGATGGCGATGACGTAGAAGTTTGCCAGCGCCAGAATCCCGACGGTGAGTACGATACCGGTGACCTCACCGGCCCCACATCCCGAGTAGCAGTGGGCGACCGACCGGAACCCCTTGCGCCAAAACGAGTCGTGAGCAATCTGCTGACGGCCCGAGTACCAGTATATGGCGAGGCCCAGCGGCCCGGAGTACAACACCGTGAGGACCCACACGAGCTTCATCAGGCTTTTCATCTCGTTATTGTTCGTCCAGAGGTCCCACACCAGGACGGCCTCACTAGCGACGACGAACGCTATCCACGTTGCGAGAAACGTCGGGTTCGTCAGTATGTTCTGGAGCGTCTGTTGTAGACTCATCCTAGTTGTTGTATTACCGCTTGGAGTTTTTAGCGGTTATGGCTAAACCACGAAATACTGGGTTGGTCCTAGGTAGGCGCTCGGTTACTCGGTGAGTGCGGTGTCGAGGCTGTGATGGGCTTCTGTACGTTCGCTGAGGCGTTGGACGAACCGTGTGGCTGGCGTTCCGTCAACGACATCGTGGTCGAAGGTGACGGTCAGACTCAGGAACTCCCACTCCGCCGTCGTCATCGGTGGTAACACCGGCTCTTCGACCGTCCAGCAACTTCTCCTCGTCGGGGTCCTTCTCATCGGGTACGGTAGCCTCGACCTCACTGAGACGTTTGTCCGCGAGAGCTACCTGCCGATGCTGGACGTGTTCGTCGTGACGATGGTCCTCGCTTGGGATGGAACGAATAACCGGCTGGACGGGGTCGTGCTGTTGGCCCTTTACCTCGTGTACGTCGGGGTCAGTGTCGTCCGTAGAGAGCGGACCCAGACGCTTCAAGAGCCGCCGAGCGTTGATCCTCGCAGAGATGGAGTCGTCGCAACAGGCTGCTCGTCCTAGTTCTGCTCTCTGCATCGCTCATGCTGTCGATCATTGAGGGGGTCATCGACTTGCTTGCTCTCGGTGGGTCCATGGTCGGAATCGTGACCATCGGCGTGGCCGCCGCGCTGCCGGAGTTGACGGCCGTGATGGACGCTATCCGTCGGCGGTCACCAAACGTCGCGCTCGGCACCCTCGTCGGGAGCAACATCGTCAATCCCCTCGTCGGCATCGGCCTCGGTGGCGCTATCTCCACCTACTACGTCCCATCGGCCGTCATCCTCTGGGACCTCCCGTTCAAGCTCGTAACAGGTGCTGGGTTGCTCGGGTGGACGCTGTACGTGAACGACGGAGAACTCACGCGGACAGAGGGTAGCTATCTGTTGGGATTGTATTTCGTATTCGTGGTCGGGCGCCTGCTGTTGTTCCCAGGGCAGTAGTCCGCCACTAACTGCTGTGGCTTACCCGGGTCGGTACCCGCGCTTCAAACCAACGTTCCCGACCGGGGTACTGATAGTTCGAGCTCGTTCGACGACGATACTGTCGACAGAGTCTCTCCGACAATTCCCAAGTGTGATGGGAGTGAACAGCCGGTAATGAACGACCGCCCGTACAGCCGTTCGACCGAAGCGGTTCTAGAGGCCCACGGTACCTCTACCAAGGGACTCAATTCAGGGGAGGCTCAGCGACGGCTCGCGGAGTACGGCGAGAACGAGGTCGTTCAAGCCAGCGAGCGAACGCCGCTGGCGATTTTCGTTGCGCAGTTCAACAGCGTGCTCATCTGGGTTCTGGTGGTGGCAGCTGTGCTCTCGGCTTGGGCTGGCCACACCGTTGACGCCGTTCTTATCGTCGTCATCGTCGTCGTGAACGGAGTCTTCGGATTTGTCCAGGATTATCGCGCCGAGCGGAGTCTTGAAGCACTCCGTGAAATGACTGCGCCGACGGCGACCGTCCGCCGGGACGGAACGACTGTCGAAATCGACGCGACCGAACTCGTTCCCGGCGACGTGATCGAACTGGAGAGCGGCGACGTCGTCCCCGCAGACGGACGGCTGCTCGACGATATCGACCTCGAAGTTGACGAGGCGGCGCTCACCGGCGAGAGTGCGCCGGTCTCGAAGTCGCCCGAACCGGTCGATTCCGATACACCACTCGCCGAGCGTGAGAGCATGGTGTTCAACAGCACGAATGTCACGCGCGGCAGGGCGGTCGCCGTTGTCACTGCGACCGGGATGGACACAGAGGTCGGTTCGATTGCACGAGAGCTTGCGGCTACTGAAGAGACACAGACACCGCTCCAGGAGGAATTGGATGAACTCGGCCGTCGGCTCGGTCTCGGCGTGTTCGCACTCGCCGCGCTCGTTATCCCGCTGTTGCTGGTTCAGGACACGCCACCTGTAGAAGCGGGGCTCACAGCGGTGTCGCTGGCCGTCGCCGCCATCCCCGAGGGACTGCCAGCTGTGGTGACGCTGACCCTCGCACTGGGGGTCCGGAGGATGGCCGAGGAAAACGCGCTCGTCCGCCGCCTTCCGGCCGTCGAGGCACTCGGCTCGGTGGACGTCATCTGCACCGACAAGACCGGGACGCTCACCGAGGGCCAGATGACCGTCAGCAGGGTGTGGGTGAACGACGCCGTCGTCGAATTCGACGAACCCGGCGGTGAACCCCCGTCTGACCGCATCGACCTCCTGTTGCGGGCCGGGGCGCTCTGCAACGACGCCACCGCCGAAGAGGGCGATCCGACCGAGCAGGCGCTGGTCGAGGCGGCCGAGGATCGCGGCATCGACGTCGAGGCCCTCCGCGAGGAGCAACCCCGAACCGACGAGATTCCATTTTCATCCGAACAGAAGTGGATGGGAACCATCCACGGCGACGTAGGGTACGTCAAGGGCGCCCCGGAGGTCGTTCTCTCGAAGTCCTCGCGCGTGCTCATCGATGGCGGACCGACCGAACTCACCCCTGAGGCAGCCGACCGCATCCACGAACAGGTCCGGACGTTCGCCGACGAGGCCCTCCGCGTACTCGCGCTCGCCTACACCGAGAATCCGGAGAACATGGAGGATGACCTAGTGTTCGTCGGACTCGTCGGGATGATCGACCCGCCACGAACAGAGGTCGCCGACGCGCTCGCGGCGACCGACCGGGCGGGAATCGACGTGAAGATGATAACCGGCGACAACGTCCGCACGGCCGCCGCGATTGCGTGGTCGCTCGGAATCGGCCAGGAAGTGACGGAGGGGCGTGAACTCGATCATCTGGACGACGAGGAACTCGCCCAGCGGGTCGAAGAGGTCAACGTGTTCGCGCGGACGTCTCCCGAGCATAAAGTACGCATCCTGAAGGCACTCCAGGAGATCGGGCACGTCGTCGCCATGACGGGTGACGGCGTCAACGACGCGCCAGCGCTAAAGAACGCTGACGTCGGGATCGCGATGGGCGTCCGCGGGACCGACGTGGCCAAACACGCGAGCGACATGGTTCTGCTGGATGATAACTACGCCACTATTGAGCGGGCAGTCGAACGCGGTCGGGCTATCTTCGACAACCTCTGGAAGTTCGTGGCCTTCCTGCTCAGTGCGAACGTGGCGGAAGTCGCGCTCGTCTTTCTCGCGTCACTATACGGCTACCTCGTGCTCCCGGCGGTCCAACTGCTGTGGATCAACCTGCTCACTGACGGCTTGCCCGCGCTAGCCCTCGGTGCTGACCCACAGAGCGGCGAGGTGATGGAGCGGCCGCCGCGCGACCCAGACAAAGGCATTATCGAACGCCCCATGCTCGGACTCATCGGGGGTGCCGGGACGGTTTCAACCGTGCTCATGCTCGGGTTGATGTTTTATGTACTCGGTGGAGCACCCGCAATTACGCCGTATGCCATGACGATGGTGTTCACGGGCTTCGTCTTCCTCGAGTTCGAGAAACTGTACGTCATCCGCTGGCTCCGCGAGACACCGACGTTCTCGAATCGGTGGTTCGCACTCGCGGTCGGGGTGTCGATTGCGTTGCAGCTCGCTGTGTTGTACACTCCCCTCAATCGGTACTTCGGGACGGTGGCGCTCGGGCTCGAAGACTGGGGGATCGTTGGCGCTGTGCTCGTCGTCGGCCTCCCCGCCTACCTCGCTGTCGCTCTCACAGTCAAACGACATCTGCCCGAAAACGAGGGTTCCCGAGAAGACTTCCACTGAAGTCTATCACACCCCGCTCCCAAGACGAGGACGGGCCGAATCACAGCCGAATAGCTGCCGTGTTCCCCCGTCACTGTGCTATCCACCCACCGTCGACGGGGATGTTAGCTCCCGTGATGTACGAGGCTTCGTCAGAGGCGAGGAACATTGCCAGGCCCGCAATTTCCTCCGGTTGTGCGACCCGCCCCATCGGTGTCTGACCGTGGACGTATTCGTAGAACTCCTCCTGTCCGAAGGCGGGTTCGGTCATCGGCGTCTCGACGAATCCCGGACAGATGCTGTTAACTCGCACGTTCTGTTTGGCGTAATCGACGGCGACCGACCGCGTGAAGTTGACGATGCCGCCTTTGGCCGTCGCATAGGCAGTCGCTCCCGGGCCAGCAACGAGCCCATAGATCGATGCGATGTTGACGATGCTCCCCTCAGTTTCCTTCAAGTGTGGCATCGCCGCCCGTGTCCCGTGCATGACGCCGTTCAGATTGATCCGCATCACGTCGTGCCAGTCGTCGAGCGACATCTCCTCGACCGTCCCGACGCGGCCGATTCCCGCGTTGTTCACCATCACGTCCAACCGGTCGTGCTTCTCGACGGTCGCCTCGACGAGGGCTTCGACCTGCTCGTACTCTGCGACATCACACTGGGTGAAGTCACAACCGAGTTCCTCGGCGGCTTCTTCTCCTGCATCAGCTGACCGATTTGCGATAATGACCTCGGCACCGTACTCTTTGTACTTCGCAGCAGTTGCTTTGCCGATCCCTGTCGATCCGCCAGTAACGATTGCGACCTTGTTCTCAAGCATGGAATCCATCCACCATACTCTTTCCAACGTCTAAAATATCGGTATGAGTTTCAGAAGGTGTGGTATGTGTGTTGCTTCTCGCCAGAAGTAGTGAACCTATCCAGTAGTATCAGAAATCATATTTCATTCCGATATTCAGCGCGACGAGTGTCTATTGGCTGCAATCCTGCTAGGAGCCGCAATTTAAGTTGACACTCTGTATTCAGCAGGCCTACTACGGACCTATCGCTCGGCGCGACCGGAAATGAATCGGTGAAATCACCTTGGTAATCTACTCAAGTTGGGATTAGGATTCGTCTTGCCGGAGTTGCTCCCGACGACGTTCAAACTCTTCATCACTCAGCTCGCCCCGGGCGTACGCAGTCCGCAACTCCTCAAGCGCTTGATCGCGTTCAAGGACTTGACTTCCGATGAAGCCGCGGTAGAGGATGTACCCAGTGCCGAGTAATATGGCGAAGAAGAACAGCATAGTCCCGATACCCCAGAGCGGTGAGAGACCTGTGCCAGGTCCACCCCCACCTCCACCCCACCAGCCCATCATTCCCATCATCGGCAGCGAAAATGCCATCATCAATACCGGGAGGAGAACGATGATTGCGAGTACCGCAAGGACGACCAAAAGGAGCGAATCACTTTGGTTTTGGCTTGACATCGTGAGTTACCTCTACCAGATGATTGGCCGCAGACCGTTATAAATGGACCTACGGGCAATCCGAATTGCTCAAATCCAGTGACTACTTAATTCGCGGTTCTTCGCCGCCGTCTACGGTGACGGGCTCTTCCTCGTCGTCAGTGGCGTGTCTCGCATGTCCGTGTGGGCGTCAGTTCCCGTCCTGTCGTCTGAGTGGGACTCGACGAGGAATTCGGGTAGTGTTGTATTCTCGGCGCCTGTAACCCGCAGCTGGCCTTCGACGGACTCCAAAACCAAATAGAACTCGGTGAGCTCCTACCGTGTAACGCCATTGTCTACGAGACCGACAACAGCGGCGTCTCGGTGAGCGCCGTCGACCCGAAACAACTCGTCGGCATCGCCAATAACCACGAACTCAATGCGATCGCTAATGAGGTCAGCGAACGGTTCGGGCGGATACTCGACGACCTGTAAACAGGTCGTCGACCTCTCAGTATCGATTTCCCCAAGTGCGAAAAGTGTACGTCTACGATGTCGCCGTCCTCTACGGTGTGTGCGATACGTTCGAGGCGGATGAAGTCTCCGTCCTAAAATTCGTATGTCGATTACTGATTTTGTTTAGCCGAGGAGATACTCGAGCGAAGGATATTTCTCAATGAGGGGCTGACCATCAATCTCGTACTGTTCAACGTAGGCGTCAAGGCCAAGAATGCGGCCTGCACCGAATGCGGCCACCGAGAGAAAGACAAGCATGTACATGAAGTCGCTGTTGATTGGCCCGTGGGCCATATCCCAATTGCCGAAGTAGAACAAGAGCATCATGAGCGCCCCGAAAAATGCTGCTAAGCGGGTGAGTAAACCGACTATGATTCCGAGGCCGATCGCGGCCTCACCCCATGGGACAGCCACGTTTACAATGTCGATGAACCATGGTGTTTGACTTATCCAGAGGAAGAGTCCTTCGAGGGGGTTGCCATTGGTTGCCGCGACGTTTGCAAGATAGCCCTGCGCGTCAAAGCCGCCCTGAATTTTCTCGACCCCAGAGTAGAAGAATGCGAAACCTATGACGAGGCGTAATGCGAGGACGAACCACGCACTGAGTGAGTGAGCGCGGCCCTTGACAGTGATACCCGCGATGGTCGAGCGAAATTCGTTCTGGTGGGTCTGTGTATCGCCCATTGGAGTTACTACTCCTCAAGTATGTCAATACAAACATACATAAGCTCACCGCTGGTCAGTTCGCACCACGCATCGATCATCTAGACTACTGTCAGGGCCGAAGGATTTCAACAGAGCCACTAGCTTGCAGAGTCGGCTGGTGGCTCACTGATCGATTTCGACCACCTCGATGGGAGGGTTGGCGTGGCGCTGGAGATGTGTTCCGAGGGCAAGTGGTGGCCCAAGCAGACGGCGAACGAGCCATTCTCTACGTGGGACATGGTTCGTCCCCAACGCGATGCAATCGGCCTTTTGGTCGTATGCTTCTGCCAGAATCTCGTCTTCGAGGAGATACCCCTCCCGAACGACATACGTTGCCGTGAGTGGCCCAACCGCGGCTTCTACAGTTGCTTGCAAGTCCGTGGATGTGATGGAGTGGCCTGCGTGACGGAGATTGACATGCAGGATGACTAGCGATGCTTCTGGATGACTTTCCGCAAGGTTGACCGCCCCACGAAGCGTTTGAATCCCCTCTTCGCGGAGCGGGTATCGAACTGGAACCAGAACGGTCCACGCCTCGCGTCGCTGTTCACTGTCAATCGTGTCTTCTCCCACCATCCCATGTAGATGGACGCCTGTTCTCGCCATATACCTATCTGTACTATCAGCTACATTGTTCGTCGTCCTTGGGAAGCGTCGCGGAGAGCGTAGTACGCCGAGCGCAGATACCGGTGACCGTCGTCCGATGATCGGTTGGCATCCGGTGAGATCGCTCCGGGGAACTGTTTCAACCAAGTACGTCCGAAAACCGGGAGCGTTCCTTAGATGTACTCGAAGACGCGAGCCATCCCTCGCTCTAGGTGATAGTTGTTGTGACAGTGGAAGAGCCAGTCGCCGGGGTTGTCCGCCAGAAAGTCGAACGAAACCTGGCCTCGATGGGGTGGAACAAGGACGGTGTCCTTGACTGCGTCGCCGACCTGGAAGAAGTGGCCGTGAAGGTGCATTGGGTGAATCGCCGGACTGTGGTTCACCATCCGCACCCGGACGTGCTCGCCTTCCCTGATTTCTAGCGGGTCGGCGTCCGGGTACGCCTGTCCGTCGATGGTCCACGCTCCGGGTTCCCGTATCATTCCCCCCGAAAGAGTGAGGTCTAACGTCCGGTCCGGTGTACCACCGACGTCGAGCGGTTCGAGTGCCTTGAGGTCGCCGTACTGTAGCGTCCGACCGTCAAACTGCGGCCGTTCCGCAGAATTGCCGTCAGTGGTACCGTCGTACCGCAGTATCGCTTCCGCAGGTTGCTCACTTCCGACGACGGGTGCCGCGACGATGGCCCCGTCCTTGGAGAAGTCGGCCTCGACGATCGTGTCGTAGCGTTCGCCCATGCTGATGTAGAAGGAGTCGACTTCTACCGGTTCGACCGGTCGTCCGTCGGCGTGCGTGACGGTCATCGAGTGTCCCCCGACGCCCACTCGGTGCGTCGTGGCGCCGCCGGGGTTGATGAACCGGAGTCGGATGCGCTCGCCTTCTTCGACGTCGAACGCGGGCGGGTTCGAGGGAAGACGGCCGTTGACGACCATCCCTTCGTACGGGGACGGCGGTCCTGCATCGGACCGCCGCCTCCCATTCCACCGTTCCGGTCTCCGTCTTCGCCGCCGGGGCCGCCCCCACCGGGTCCGTCTCCGCCTCCACCGGGACCGCCACCGCCACCACCGCCACGACCTCCCCCAAGCGGCGCTTCGATAGAGTCGAGGGTTGGGTCGCCAGCGAGTTAGTCGTCGACGACCAGCGTGAACTCCCGATCGTACTCGACGTGGGGCGACTCCTCCTCGACGATCAATGGCCCGTTGAGCGCCCTGTCGAATTGGAGACCGACATGGCTGTGATAGACGTAGGTGCCCGCCGGCGACGCTTCGTACTCGTACGTGAACGTCTCGCCGGGCGGGACCGGGTCATGCGTGACGTTCGGAACGCCGTCCATCGGATTGGGGACGGGAATGCCATGCCAGTGAACGGTCGTTTCCTCCGGCAATCGATTCTCGACGGAGACGCGCAACGTGTCCCCCTCGCTCACGCGGAGTTCCGGTCCGGGATACCGGTCGTCGTACAACCACGTGTCGCTGGTCTCGCCCGGTGCTACCTCGACTCGTCCTTCCATGGCGACGAGAGTCGCGTCCTGTCCGTCCCCGCCTACTTCCTCTTGAGACCCATCGAGGGACTCTGCTCCCAACCCGTGCACCCCCCTGCTTCCTGTGATTCCCAGCAGTGCCGCACCCCTTCCGATGCGCAACACACGTCGCCGTGATACGTTCCGGTTGTTGCTGACCATCACGCGCCCTACCACGCCGACGAGAAAAAACGAGGGGGCAATGCTCAACATCAGAGAGTATCGTTCCCTCCCCGTCTCGTTCGAAGCCGACTGCACTTCAGGAGCATACAGAACGAGCCTTCGACATTATATAGTAATGGTTTAGGAGTGATAAATTTTCCCTAGAAAATGTATAGTTGCCCCAGCAGTGGCTATCCGGTGTAGGTGTATCCACCGTCGACGACGAGCGACTCGCCGGTAACGTAGGACGCCAGGTCGCTCGCTAGGAAGAGTGCAGCCCCGGCGATGTCCTCGGGTTGGCCCATCCGGCGTTGGGGAATCATCTCTACGAACGCCTCGGTCGCCTCGGGACCTAGGTTCGCGTCCTCGGACATCGCGGTCTCGACACCCCCTGGATGAATTGCATTGACGCGGATTCCTTCGGGGCCGAGACTGTGAGCGAGCGCGTAGGTCAACAGGCGGACGGCACCTTTCGAAGTGCAGTACGTGACGTACCTGCCGTTGCCGACGATGCCGGCGATACTCGAGACGTTGATGATACTGCCGCCGTCGTGCTCGAGCATTCGCGCCGCGGCGCGTTGGGCGCCGAAGAACATCCCCTTGACGTTGACGTCCATCAACCGGTCGTACTCCCCGGGCGTGACATCCAGGAACTCCTCCAGTCGGAAGATGCCGGCGTTGTTGACCATCACGTCGATACCTCCGAACTCGTCGGCCGCGCTCATGGCCGACTCGATGTCCTCAACGTCGGTGACGTCGCACTCGACGAACGCCGCGTTCGCGTCCGTCTCGTCTTCGAGAAGTTCGTGCGTCGGTGCTCCCCCTTCCCGCGGCGTCTCTCGAACGTCGGCGACCACCACGTCGGCCCCGTGTTCCGCGAACGCCCGGGCGATACTCCGACCGATACCGCTTGATCCGCCTGTCACCACTGCCACACGGTCTGTCAGCAAATCCCCCATATCGGCGGTCACGACGAGCAAGGTAACAAGCGTTTACCCTGTTTTTGTCAGGACGACAGTTCTACGAGATTCTGTTGAAGTTCGTCAAATTCTACACTGAATAAACGATGCGCGTCCTGTACTCAGCGGCGATACTATCGATAGAGAAGACTGAAAGTTCGTTATTCTCCGACGCTCGCCGTAGCGCTGGCCACCAACTCGCCCAGCAATTTCTGCTGGGCGAGACGTAGATGCTGGTGAAACGTCGGGCCGGCGATGTTCAACGAGTCGGCTACCTCCTCGCCCGAACTCTGGCGGGGCCACTCGAAGAATCCCGCGTGGTACGCGGCCTCGACGACCGCCCGCTGTCGGTTGGTGAGATCGTCAGCAAACGCCTCTGCCACGCGTTTCGCCGTATCATCAGTCTGAACGACGCTATGTCGCGTAACCAACTCGGTCTCAGGATACACATCCTCCAGCACGTCGGTGATTCGGTGGACGTCGACGCTGTGCGGGAGGTAAACCGTCATCTCAAGGTCTCCATCCCCGATGCGGGGGTGTTTCACGCGGCCGCCGCGGCTAGCAAGCTCCGACACGACCGGCGGTTCCGTCAGCCGAAGCTCGAACGTCGCATCTCCGACCGCTTGCTCTGTAATAGTCACGTCGTCCCAGAAAGGAAGTTCGTCGACGAGCGCCTCCAGCGTCGAGACCGCGTCGTCGGTCACGGTACCGTACTGTAGGTAAATGCCATCTCCGATTGGGACAGTCTGATTTAACGTGATCGTCCCGTCGGCGTCCGATTTGGGGGCCGCTCCCTCGACGAAGCCCGGAATCCGGAACTCTAGTTCGACGACGGTGTCGGTCATCAACGCCTGCTTACGTTCGAGGGCCGCAATCGCGTGCCCGACGACTTCCCCCAGCTGGCCGAGAGCCTCGCGCTCACCGTCGTGAAACGCTCCTTTCCGGGCGGAGTACACGCCGATGATACCGTACAGCGTGCCCTCGTAGACGATGGGGATTGCTGCCGACGACCGATAGCCGTACTCGCGAGCGAGGTCGCGCCACGGTTCGAAAGCCGAATCGTCGAACGCGTCTCGGGTGACTTGTACCTCGTGGGTGTGAATAGCCCGACCGGCGGGCCCCTGCCCGTGGGGGTCATCCGAGTCGACAGAGATCGACACATCGCCAATGTAGCCGTCGACACCGGCTTCAATCCGGGAGTACACTGAGTTCGTCGTCGGGTTGACGTTTGCGATCCACGCAAACTTGTAGACGTCCGCCTCGGCAAGTGCGTCGCAGACGACTCGTTCGATTTCCTCGCGGGTCGACTGGTCGATGACCGCGTCGGTGATGTCGCGAACGATGGTATTCAGGCGATTGAGAGCGACAATTTCTTGTTCGTCCTCCTTGCGCTCGGTGATGTCACGGAAGTAGACTGACAACCCAGACTCCGACGGATAGATTCTGACGGTTTCCCAAATTCCGAGTGGCTCTGAGAACCGCTCGAAAATCTGGGATTCCTGCGTTGCCAGTGCGGTTTCGAATTGCTTGCGAAGGGGATCGTCGTCGGCTACGTCCAGCACTTCCCAGACGTTCTGACCGTAAAGTTCCGCTTCGGGCTGTCCAAGTAATTCTTCGGCGCGGTCGTTGACGTAGGTGAATCGATACTCATCGTCGAGGGCATAAAACGCGTCGTCAACTCGGGCGAACACCTCGTCGAGCTCGTGCTGGAGGCTGTCGCGCTGTTGCTCCAGCTGTCGGGCCTGTTCCTTGAGCTCCGTAATCTCGTCGGTGCAGACGACTACCTGTTTGAGGGTGTTGTCGTCGTCACGGATTGGTCTGGTACTGATTGAAAACCACCGACGGTCACCGTCGGTTGCCTCTGCCTCTCGAACGACCTGATTGGTGACTGCCTCGCCCGTCGTCAACGTCCGCGCCAGCGGGCGCTCCTCGAACGACAGGGGTTGGCCGTCCGGCCCGACGAGATCAACCTCACTGGCGGCGTAGTGCTCACCGTGAGAAAGCCCGAGGATGTCCTTTGCACGAGAGTTCAACCGCTGGAGGTCGCCGTCGGTGTCGAACACCATGAGGCCAGTAGGACTCACGTCGAAGAGGTTCTCGACGAGGTCACGCTCGCGGCGGAGTTGTCGCTCGTGTTTACGGCGGTCGGTCATGTCTTGGGTCACCTTCGCGTACCCTTGAAGAGTGCCGTCATCGTCGCGGATTGCCGAGATGCTGACTTTCGCCCAGAACCGCGTGCCGTCCTTTCGCACCCGCCAGCCCTCGACCTCGACGAAGCCGTCACGTGCGGCAGTAGCGAGGTTCCGTACAGGCACGTTCTCAGCACGGTCCGTCTTGGTGTAGAACGTCGAGACGTGCTTGTCGATGGCGTCTTTACGGGAATAGCCCTTGATCCGCTCGGCCCCCTCGTTCCACGTCACGACGCGGCCGTCGGGGTCGAGCATGAAGATTGCATATTCGTCGACTGTCTGTACGAGCGAGCGGAACTGGTGCTCGCGCTCGCGGAGTGCCCGCTCGGACGCCTTCTGGGCAGTGATGTCGTAGTAGAGTTCGACGCGGCCGCCGGCATACTCGCCAGTCTCAATGGGTTTACTCCGGTGTTCGAGCCATCGCTCGTTACGCCCGTTACCAGCCGTGATTCGGCACTCAAATTCCTCGGCATACGTGTTGTCGTCGTACGTGGCGATCACGGTCTCGGCGAAGTCGTCGGGTTCCGCGACGACATCCCCGATCGTCTCCCGGATGAGTTGCCGTTTGTCTCGTCCGACGATGGCCGCCGAGTCGAGTCCGAAGTAGCGTTCGATAGAGTCGTTAATCCACACGACGTCGAAGTCGTCGTCGAGCAGGAAGACGCCAACGTCCGCCGTGCCGAAGACGTCGCTCACGACCGATTCGTAACTGCCGTGTGCGAGGTCGGCGGTCGGCTGGGACGCGGTGGTCGGCCGGGAACGCCACCAGACGCGGCCGCTCGCCCCGACCTTCTTGGTCTCAAGGAGTTCGTCTTCGACCAGCTGTTCCAGCCGATTGTACGCGGTCCGCCGCGAACAGTCGACGACATCGGCGACCTCGCTGGTCGTCAGCGGGGGTGCTGGCGGCGTCGCGTCGAAGGCGGCGAGCGTGTCCGCGAACACGTGTCGCGTCGACTCGGCGGAGTCCATACCAATGGCATGCGCCATACACAGGAATAGTTTCCGCCACCGGAAACCAATGCTTCGTAATCGCTGTTATGGCCAGTAGTTTGGGAAGACCCTCGCTTCGATGAGGCTTTGATCGCTGTAAAGCAGAGACTGACAATATGAATACCCAAAAATGGTAGGGAGCTAGCTTAACCGGTGGGACTGTTTGGTATCCATACGGCCGACTGAGGGGGAAAACGAATGCAAGAAATCGAGACACAGTCCATGAATACGGAGAGGAAGCCCACCATACCATCGTTAACCGAGATGTACGGGGCACTCGCGGATGACCGACGACGCGTGATACTCTCGATCTTGACTGACCGGACGACAGCGGTTGACGTAGCAACCCTCGCTCGGTCTGTCGCAGCCCGGGAAACAGGAACGTCGGTTGGTGACGTCGACGAAGAGACCGTTGAGCAGGTACGTGCGTCCATTTATCACGTCCATCTACCGAAGCTCGCAAATGCTGGCATCATCCAACATAACGAGGAGCAACAAACCGTCGAACTTGCACATGATGGCATCCAGCAACTACCTTTGACCGACCAGCAGCGGTCGTTATCTTCGACCGATGATGCGACGTTGCAGATTGCAGCAGAGGAGCAACTCCAGAGTGCCCTGAATGCGAACAGCCAAGAGCAGACGATGTTTCACGTCCGGCAGGTTCTCCAGCTGCTACGTCTGAATTGAAAGACATCCTTACGGAAGGATTGGTCATGCTATCTAGCTGGTGTGGAAGAACTTTAGAGAGGCCTTCAGATTTCCAGGTATAGCATTTACAGGCGACATCATACGCATAGGGTTCACGACAGTTTGGAGTACCTCGGAATACCATGATATGAGGGATGCGCCGACGACGCCATGGGCATTGCCGATATTCCGGGTCAAATGGTGTAGTGGCTTGAGTGAACGATAACTACACGCTCTACATTGCTCACAATCACCCTCATTCTATCAACAGGCCCCTCTACGAAGAACTCGCCAACAAGATGCAAACGCTGGAGAACTCTGACTAGGGGAGGGGAAATCACAGTCGTTCTGGGACAGGATGTGCATGTAGCCGGGTATCGACTACGTCATGGCATTGTCGCTGGTTCTGCCGGCGCACGGCCAAATTCGGGACTGATCGAACGGAGCAACTTAATAAGTAGAAGGAGGCTGGTGAGCGTCAGCACCCCGAAGATGACAATCTGAGGTAGCGGTACTGATTGTCCGTCGCGAATCATAAAGAACGCCATCGCCAACACGGCCCCACCTAGCGTGGCGATCTTCACAAGCAGGACGGCGGTGAACGCGTACCCCCACGCCCGGCGCTTCCAGAGCCAGTACGCGGTGAGGAGGAAGGCCGGAACGATGATGCCGAGATCGAACGAGTAAATCACCGATGTCGGGAGTCCAGCCTCTGCGATACTCGGCGGTGTCGTTCCCGCGAAGGTCGCGGGGAGGATTTCCGAGAGCCACAGGAGCGTTATCAACGCGCCCAACAGCAGGTGGAATGTGACGTACGCCCGGACTGGCTTTTCGCCGATCGACTGCTTGAGTGCATCTGCATCCAGTCGGACCATTCCACCGACGAACGTGAATAACGTCAACCAGAGCAGTGTGGTGTACACTAGATACAGCTCGTTGAATGCGGTCATAAACGCGTAGGAGGCGTAGGTGTAGAGTAGATACCCGGTTACCCCGAGCCAAACGACGTATCCCCGAAGCGATCCGCGAGCGGCAAAGTACAACGACGCCGCCAGAGTAGGGACGGCAACCACGAGCGTCAGCAAATCTTGGCCGTAGACCTGAGGGAGGAGCACCGGTGCGTCGCGGTAGAAGCCGGGCACGAACAGGCCGACGACGGTTGCAATAACCGTCAGCACCAGCGTTACCACTGAAGCGAGAACGTACGGACGCGGGACTGTGACGCGAGATGCAGTCACGCATCGACACCTCGTCTAGTGGCTCCGGTCCTGTCGCTCTCTCCCCCCAGAACCCAGCGGTACAGGAGCACGAACAGAATCGTTCCGACGATTATCCCCGGCGTCATCGCCACGCCCTGATAGAGGTCGAGAACCGAACGAACGAGTAAGATAACACGTCCTTCGGGAGGGTCATTCGACTTCCTCCTGCCCGTTCGAGTCGGACGGATCGATGCCGAGGCGGCCTTCGACGAACGCGGCGACATCGGCAGCGAAGGCTTCGACCTCGTCCCAGTCGGTGAACTCGGCGTCTCGGGAGGTATCAACGTCGGGCATCGTCCGCTTGGCGATCTGTTTCATCATCAATCGCTTGAGGAAGCCATACTCCGAGTAGCGCAAAGCTCCGCCGAAGAGACCGATCCGGTCGGGATGCCACCCCGTATCTTCGATGAATTCCTCGACATACCCCGCTGCCTGTGTCCGGCCTTCCTCGGTCGCAGACGACAGCGACACTTGGAAGAAGGCCGTCGGCTTCTTCGCCAGTGCGTCTCGGTTCGTCTTGACGAACTCGCGGACCACCGACTGGTGCTTTCCTGCATGGATGGAGGCGCCGACGAGGACGGCGTCGAACTGCTTGACATCGAGGTCGGATGGAATTTCGTCGGTGTTGACCGCGGTGGCTTCGTGACTCCGTTCGCGGATTACCTTGATGATTCGCTCGGCGACCTTCTCCGTCTGGCCCTCCCCCGTTCCGTAACATATCAAGAACGATATCATCGTAAGTCCTGATTCAGTACGTCCCCACGCCCATTAAGGATGAGTGCCCCTCCGTATATGCAGATACCACGCGATAATTCGTGTGATCGGAACGATTCACGCACCTACGATTATCCGTGGGTGGATGTTCAGCATTCTAAGACGATTAGGGCGCATCGCCGAAGTCGATCCTGCGTGTCTTGGTCTACTCCGGAAGTTGAACCGGTTCGAACCGACGAAGTCCGAAGTAGGTGACGAGCGTTGCTCCGATTCCGACCGTCACGAGCGTGATTCCGAGCCACGACCCGACGATTGGAATCCGTGGAAGCACCGTCAACACTCCAAGAAAGAGCACTGAGCCGACAGCAGACGCAAGTCCGGGTCGTTCGAACGGAAGATGCTGTCCCACGAGGAAGCCGTAGACGACGACGCTGTATCCGACAACGAGAAGTCCAACCAGAATGCCGAGTACGCTAATCGGGAGCA
The DNA here is from genome assembly GCF_023238205.1 of Halorussus limi. Classification (NCBI taxonomy): domain Archaea; kingdom Methanobacteriati; phylum Methanobacteriota; class Halobacteria; order Halobacteriales; family Haladaptataceae; genus Halorussus; species Halorussus limi. The sequence goes on along the minus strand of NZ_CP096661.1, from coordinate 162,041 downwards.
AGATCAGCGTGAATGCCATGAACACGAACAACGCCAGCAACGTCACGCTCGCGAGCAGTCCGACCGTACCGCTGACGAGAACGTGGTCGGTAATCGAATCCCCGACGTTTGCGAGTAGCGTCGGCTTCCATCGAGCGAGACCGAATCCGGAAACTCCCAAGACGAGCGACTGTAGTACGAACGCGACGATTCTAGCGGCGGGTGAGGATTCCTGCGGAACGGGCTCGAATGATGTTCGCTCGGCGATCGCCGCCCCGGGAGCGATAGTTCGAACGCCTCCGACGAGGCGAAGTTCACCCTCGATTATCGCTTCCTCCTGGACCGTTAGATTTCCCGCGAGTTGGACGACGTCCCCGTCGCCGGTTCCCCGTATTCGGGTGTCTCCGGCGATGACGTAGATCGGTCCTGACACCGTGGCAGTGTCGGGGACGGTCACCGTCGCGTCGCCGACGATCAGCGCGTGATCGAGTTGGTCGATCGTGTGGTCGCCGTCGACGAGAATCTCGACTCGGTCTACCTCGCCGCCGCCAGCGGAGAGCATCAGCAGTGCGACGACGAGCAGTGGAATGAGTTCGGGTCTCATGCTACCTCCCCTCGTGCGAGCGCGATCATCCGTCGGACGTACAGCAGGACTGCCACCGAGAAGAACAACAGGAGCGCCAGCGCATTGACGAAGTTGAGATGGTCGAACAGCGACACCTCGCGCGCCTGGAAGTAGAGTGCGACGCCGGTACTGAGAAACGTCGCCAGAAAACCGGCCATTCCCAAACCGATCGCGGAATGCGTCCCAATCGTTTCGGGCGTCGACAGGTCGGGCCACAGCGCGAAGTTCAGTGTCGTGTAGAAGCTCACTGCGAGCACGTAGAACAATGGCAGTAGTAACGACGGCTCGCCCGCCTGCGCCATCCGAATGTCGAATGTGTACAGAAGGTGCGTGAACGAGAACAGGCCGAATACCCACAGGAACAGCCACCGCCGTTCGAAATTCGTGTAGAGGACGCCCGCCATCCCGGCACCGACGACGTGGGCGAGTGCGATGAATAGGCGTACATCGAGACTCGGTGACTGCCACGACGTGAAGATGTAGGTGGGAGTTTCGACGATCCGGAGGAAGCCGAGGCTATCGATGAAGAACACTCCGAACATCAGCACGACGAGCGTCCAGAATGTCAGACTCCACGTAGAGACGGGATTCGGTCTACAGAACCGTCCGACGTCGAAGCTCTCACTCCGTCCGGCGAACTTCTCGACGACGCTTACACGGCCAGATGCCAGCACGCCGAGGACCACGATTCCGGGAATCATTGCAGCCACCATTACCAGGCTGAACCCTTCGATGGACCATTCAAGTGGGTAAATCGCGGCGATAGAAAACGAGATAGCGGCGATGGCGGCGGCCACGTAGCCGCGGTCGCGGACGGGAATGAAGTCGATGGTCAAGCTGAGCGTCGTCGGCATCCCGACGCCGAGCGAGATCGCACAGACCACGACCCATGAGAAGAACTGTTCGGACGTGGCGACGAGGGGTGCGGTGGCAGTCAGTACGAATTGGACCAGAACGACTCCTAATACGAGACGGAGTTTGACCAACAGGCTCCGGCTCCATCCAGTACGGTCGAGCCAAACACCAGTTACGACGGCGGTGAGAAACGCCAGAAGCGCGAGGAGCGCCATGCCGATTGAGACGTCGACGTGGTCCATCCCTACTCGGTTTACCCCGAGGTCGAAGAGACCGAGCTGGACGAACGTGAGATTGTAGTAGTAGCCCGCGGACAGAAGTGACACGAAGAGGAGATAGCCGACGACTCGTGGCCAGTCCCGGCGAGCGACGTACTCAAACAGCTTCACTCTCTATAGTATCACGTCGCTATAGAACTAGCTTGGCCTTCTTTCACCAACTGACTCGGTACTCAATCAAAATTCCATCAACGCCCCGTGCGGCAGTTACCGAAGGTCATAGTGGCGATAGTGTCCATCAACGATGAAGCGGTATTGATGCGCCAGCGCATGTAGGCCTTAATAGTCGAGATGACCAACAGGAGAGTATGACGGCGAGTAAATGGCTCTTCACAGCACTTTTGGTATTACAGGCCCACTTCGCAGCCTCGTACTTCGTTCCCCTGGACAGAGAGGCCCAAAGAGAGTTTGGGGGCCTGTTGAGGTGGGTGTGGCCCTGGAGCGGTGGCGACAGCGGGCTGTTGGGCCAGGTCACAGTGTCTTCCGGCATACCACTCTCCGGAATATTCCTTGCCGGGACCGCAGGAGTACTCTTTTTCCTTGCGGCCCTGGCGGTAGTAGAGATCAGAGTACCGTTCGGCTGGTGGAGGATGCTGGCTGGGGGCGGAGCCACCCTGTCACTCTTGCTGATGGTAGGATTCTTCGGTACCACGAAGATACTGCCGATGGTCCTCGATATCGTCGTGTTGTGGGCCGCCATTACCGATTGGCTTCAGCCCACCGGCTGATAGGGGCAGAATAGGACAATGGTGTCGCGGAATAAGTCGGCTGTCTCGGGCGAGTTCGACGTCTGGGGGTTCCTGCTGTTCTCCCACGTCTGGACCTGGGTTTGGTGGAGTATCCCGATACTTCAGGGCTGGCACGCCTTTCGGGTTCCCGGGGTTGTCTTCTTGGTCGTCGGCGGAATTGGGGTAACTCTTGGCGGCATCGTCATGTCGTGGCAGGTTGCCGGACGCGCAGGACTCGAAGACCTGTGGCGGCGTATCATCGAGCCGAGCCGAATTCCGCTCCTGTGGAGTTTCGTCGTGCTCGTCCTTTGGCCATCGCTCGCACTCGTCGGTGCAGGGACCGCGACCCTCCTCGGTGGAGCAACGCAATCGTTGAGCGTCGATCCTATACGAACACTGCTGGCCGACCCAGTCGGACTCGTAAGCACGCTACTAGCTATCTTCCTACTCGGCCCGCTTCACGAGGAGATCGGGTGGCGAGGTTACTGGCTTGACCGGCTCCAACTTCGATGGGGCGCGCTGACTTCGAGCATCGTTCTCGGCGTTGTGTGGGCAGCGTGGCACGCACCGCTGTTTCTGATGGTCGGATACTTCAGCAGCTGGGACTTCTCGCCCGAGCCAGCGTGGTTCGCGTTCAATATCGTCGTTGGCTCGGTTCTTTACACCTGGGTGTACAATAACACAAATCGGAGCGTCCTCGCGGTCATTCTATTTCATTTCGTCGGTAACGCTACCGGACAGCTACTTGACCTTTCATCCGTTGCGCAGAGGTACCAGTCCGTGGCGACGGTACTTCTCGCCGCCGGTGTCGTGGTCTGGTGGGGACCGAAGGCTCTCCGTCGAGACGAGTCTAGGCCACTCCCGGACGACTGATTCCATGTCCGGGAGAGGCGGCCGTACTCGGGGTGAGTTCTACTAACGGCTACTCGGTGAGTAGGGCGGCTTCAGCGTCGAGAAAGACTTCTTGTAGCCGTAATATCCGTTCCGGGGCTGTAGTAGCATACCGGGTCACCGGCGGGCGGCGCGAATCCGTTCGCGTGAAACAGCGTGTTCTCGCGTATTGTCACCTCCGCTTCGTGGAGCGACCAGGGGTCGTGAGAAACGTCGGCGTATCGAAGTCGTCCGTCAAGGTCCTCGGTGTAGTATCGATAGCGTTCCGTGAGGAACTCGGCGCGCGAATCCGGCGCGGCGGTAAACGCCTCGCCAACTGGACCGTAGGTCGCGGTGAACTGGACCGGACGTTCGCCCGGGTGCAGACGCTTACTCTCGAACGAGATACCATCACTGGACTCCTGAAACTCGATTCGGGCGTAGTAGTACGGCAGATGGTGGAAGAGGCGTGCACCGACGACGCCGAGGATTCCCTGGGCGTCCAAGCTGAAGAAGTAGACGCCCGGCTCTCCGTCGCTCGTGACGTACGTTCTGAGATTCAATTCGGGAAGGGAGAACCCCGCAGTCCCCGGAACGCCGCGCGGGCGAACGGCGACGTTTAGATAGGGAACTATCGAGAGCCAGGCGCGTCCATCGTACGTGTCGACCTCGAGGGACGGGGGTAGATGGGCGGCGACAGTGGCGGGGTCGAAAGGCCAGTTCATGAACGCGAGGTGACGCCAGCCCATCCGTAGTGGGACGACCATGGGACTGGTAACGCGTAGAAATGGAAAATACGGGGGTTGACCGTATGACACGGCGGTTCCGTTTGGCCGCGATGCACGGTCATCGACACAATTGCTCCCGTGAGTAGAAGCGTTCGCCAATGGTGGTCCCTCCGAGAAGACATCGGATTACCGTAATATCTTTGTAGTCGATACTCGTGGCGGACTTATGGGCTTTCTTCGATTCCTCGTCGTCTCGGAGCAGGAATCACGACGTTTATTCTCGCTGCCATTCTGGTCATCGAGGCCATGGCGGTCGATCCCGGCGCAGGAATTCTGGGTGTACTCATCGGCGCGGTAGTCGGGGCCGCCGTACTTGTAACAGTCACTCTCAAGTTCGAGGATACTGACGCCGCTCTTCAGTCGGGTATTCAGGCAGTTGCCGCATTTGGATACGTTGCTCTCGTTCTGTCTTTCCTCAGGTACGCCAACGTGGCTGGACTCCGTTCCGTCACCGACGTCGTTTCCATCGCAGTCATGGCGACGATTGCGGCAGTAGTGATGTTCGTCGTTGTTCGGATTCGTCGATGATCTGCACAATTGAGGTTACTAACCCAAGGGCATGAATGACCGATGAGATACCTCGTTCGACTCGACGAGGAGCTACGCTATCCTTATCTGTGATAATTCTATTCGTAGTCGTATGGAATCGCATCTTGAACGACGAACATTGCACTATCTCTGTAGCCCCGAACCCCAGAGTAGACGCTTGAACACGTCGTTGATCGTCGGACGGGACGATGGAATCAAAAATAGGGTGCGAACTACTTACGAATATATTCGTGATTGTAGTTATTTATAGCGAAAGAGTACGATGAACTAGCTTTCAATGCCCCACGCCAAGCTCACGATAAATATCCCGGATGACACCTGGATAGGAGAAATTTCGTCTCGCCATCCGGAGGTAGTGTTCCAAGTTGTCGCGAGTATGCCCAGTGAAAACACCGGTATCGGGCTCGTACAGCTCGTCGCTACAGATCCGTTACCCATTATCACCGATATCCAAGACCGTGACGATATTGACGATCTCGAACTACTATCGAAACAGGAGGACGAAGCGCTTCTCCAGATTCAAACGTCGAACCCACTTCTTCTCCTACCGGTTTGGCGAGCCGGTGTCCCCCTCACGACGCCATTCGATATAAAAGACGGCCAAGCCACGTGGAAGTTGACTACGTCATCGAGTCGTCTCTCCAGTCTTCGCACACAGCTCGAAAACCTCGGCATCAGATTCGACATCGAACACGTTCGTGAGATTGACGCGAATCAGGCAGATCAGTTACTTACCGATCGTCAGCAAGAGATCTTGTTAACCGCGGTTGCGGACGGATATTATCGCACGCCGAGAGAGGCGACACTTGGCGACGTAGCTGATACCCTCGAGATTGCAAACGCCACCTGTAGTGACGTTCTTCACCGGGCTGAAGACCATATTATCCACTGGTTCGTCGACGAGCACATGGAAACACGATTTTCGAATCGATAGTCTCCATGCTGACCGGAGTTAATCCCCGATCAGCTGGGAGGGACGTTTGCGACCCGACGAGTTTTCAAGTGAGCGCCAGAACGAGATCACGAACAGTAGCCAAGCGATCGCTATTAGTGCGTATCCGCCGAGAGTCAGCGTCTCCGCGATCGGATCTATAGAAGGGAAGGCAGTCAACCAGAGTGCGAACATTCCGACGTTCACGCTTCCCACCTGAATCCAGGAAGGTTGAGTGATGTCGCCAGCGACCGAGGTGACGATCTCCACTAGGTCATCTGCTGTGGACCGCCCGGACGCTAGCGTTACTACCGGGAGGAACGCCATTGCGAGCTGGAGCATCCAGCCGAACACTAGCCCGTTAATCGCGGCGATCTCAATGGGTCCGGCGGGGACGGTGTCCGGGAACAAGAGCACAAGCGGGGCCCACGGAACGGGAAATACCAGCCATAGGTACCCACCCAGCACCAGTCCAAGCTGTTTCGGACGTCGATAGTCGCTACTGTGGTAGGTTCCCACGATGTTCACTAGGAGTCCAATGGTCCCGATGACGTAAATGGCGAGTCCTAGCATCGTGAGTTCGTGACGAGCAAGCCACGGCCCAGCAACCAACCCCACAGCGCCGAGCGTTACTCCCCAGAACGTCACAGGGACGAGTTGGGGGAAGCGGAGTTCGGTTTCAAAAAGGGCCGGCAAGAGCGTGAGCACCGTCGCGGCCACGATGAGTGCGAGAAATCCCCAGACGTTCGCGTGGACGTGGGCCTCGATCGAGCCGAAGTAGCCGCCTGGGCCATGGATGTTGAGCAACATTCCGAACGCCGCAAGTATACCAATGACCAGAAACCACGGAGCGACTCGGTAGTACCGGAGCAAATCGTGACCTCGCCTGCTCGTCCGGTAAATGGTCACGATAAGCAGGCCAAGCGCTCCGAGAACGATCGTCGCTCCCGCCACGGCGGTAGTTGTCGAACTGGTCGCCATTCCGATTAGGATCAGTGGATATCCAGCGTTGAGTAGTAACCACTGCCACCAGCGAGACGTACCGTCTACCGATCGTTCTGTACCTCCGATACTGTCCGTTAGCGACGGCAAAAAGCCGAACAGCGCCTGTGTCATCCCACCGATCGTGACGAAGTGGATTGTTAGCCACCGCAAACGAGGAAGCGATTCAATTAAGCCACTCTCGACGGATAATTTGCCTGCGACGGCGAGTAGTCCGACGCTCAGATACAGGCCGGCCATGACGACGAACGGATTTATGTGCTTTTGCATCATCGATCACCTCGTGAACTACATGTCCCTAACCACGGTACTTGGTTAGCAGTTGGCGCGAAGTTCTGAGTGGCCTTCGAAAGTATCAGGGACAGGCGAATGTATTAGTGGATACTGCGAGTACGTTCCGAACCTGCTCCGAATGGGTTACTATAGAATACTCTACTGCCATCGTTACGAGCAGGGAGACGAGGCTTCGTACGTCAAAGGCGTGGCGATTGCCGCGGGCGATGAGAAGACCGCCCACTGACCGTCACGCCGTCCGACGTTCGTTTCATGTCACTACCGGCCAAACTAGCGTGAACAGGCCGAACGCCAGTACCGCAGTGACCAGCACCATCGCCACGTCCAGGATTACTCCCGGTCGGAGCATGTGATCTTTCGTCATCTGGCCAGTCCCGAACGCGATGGCGTTCGGCGGCGTCGCAACCGGAAGCGCGAAGCCGAAACTGGCCGCGATAGCGCCCGTTATGGCCAGAAAGACGCTTGCGGCCGTCGGTGAGGTCCCGAACGCTCCCGCGTATCTCGGCCCCATCGAGATGAGAATCGGCACCGAGATCGCCGCCATCGCCGTGTTCGAGGCGATTTCGGAGGCGGCGACCATCGCGGCGGCGACGATGAGCGCGACGACCAGAATCGGTGCGCCAGCCATCGAGCCGACGACCGATTCGGCCAGCCAGCGCGTCGCGTCCGTCGTTGCGAGTGCGTTCGCCAACGAGATACCGCCGGCGAGTAGGATGATAGTTCCCCAGTCAATTCGTTGAATGTCGTCCCAGTCGATGGTTCCAGCGATTGCGAGCGCCGGTATCGCGGCCAGTCCGACGGTCACGAAGTACAAGATGCCCTGGTGGTCTCCGACGCCGAAAAGGTGGTCTCCCGAACCGCCGAACAACGTCACGTACAGGCGAGGTGGTAGAACACCCTCGAAGAGAAACCCGAGGCCACCGAGTAGCCAGAGGCTGGCCGTTGCGCCCGTAATAAGGAGGACGCGTTGTTCGGCGGCCGAGGGCGGTCCCGTCCGACGCAGGTATCGCCTCGCTTCTTCGCGTGCGACGCTAGCATCGTCGACTTGAGGAGGATAGACGAGGACGGCGAGTACGTACCACGTCACCGGCAGCCCGACCACGACAAACGGGAGACCGATCGCCAGCCAGTCGACGAACGTAATCGTGTAGCCGAGTTGCTCACTGAGCTGGGAGACCACGATGGCGTTGGGCGGCGTTCCGATGAGGGTCCCGACACCCCCAATGCTGGCCGCGTAGGCGACGCCCAGAAGCATCGCCAGTCGAAAGTTCGGCTGTTCGGTCAGCCGTGCAGACTCGTCACGGGGTATCGTCTGTTCTACTGCGGGAGGGTTCTCCGACACCGCGTCGCGTTCGGTACCGCCATTCGTCCCTGCGTCGTCTGCTATCACTCGGTCGGCGATACCGAGAGCGATGGGGACCATCATCGCGGTGGTCGCGGAGTTTGAAATCACCATCGACAGCGCCGCCGTGGCGACCATTACGGCGAAGACGATTCGACGCGGGGAGGTCCCCACGGCGGCGAGGACATGGTACGCGACGCGGCGGTCCGTCCCGTGTTTTTGGAGCGCCTCCGCGAGGACGAACCCGGCGAGCAAGAGGAAGATGATCGGGTCGGCGAAGCCAGCGACTGCCTCCCCAACGTTCGGGACAACGCCGAAGCCCGCGAGGAGTACGGGAATGGTTAACGCCGTAATCGGGAGTGGCAGACCGCCGGTGACCCAGAGGACGCCCGCGAAGGCCGCCGTCGCCAGCGCGTACTGTCCGGGCGAGGCCAGTCCGGGGATCGGGGCGGTGGCGACGGCGACAAAGACGAGGACGGCGACCGTTACGGTACGACGGTCGGCCATCTACGCGAGTCCGCCGAGGGCGTTCCCCGCGGCGAACGCAACTCCCGCGGCGAGCATTCCGACCGCCAGCATCTCGCCGCCGGCGGCGTACCATCGGCGGTTCGTCACGAGGGTTCGGCTTGCTCCGACGATGAAGAACGCGACGGCCGTCACAACGACCGAGAATCGGAATGTTGAGGCGAGTCCGAGCGCGTACGGGAATAGGGGTGCCCAGCCCGCGACGACGAACGCGAGGAACGTTATTATTGCCGTATATCTTGGCGGTTTCCCTTGTTCGGTGACATTACCTTGGGCTACCTGGTAATCCCGTTCGGACTGCTGGCTGAGGTAATTGCTCATGCCCATCGAGAACCCGTCCGCGAGTAGGTTCGCCACGCCGAGGATCAGCACGATAGCTGGATCGAGTGCAGCTCCCGCGACGCCAGCCACTACCGCGAACGTCGTGACGATGCCGTCGTTGGCCCCGTAGATGACCTCTCCGATGTAGCCGCCTGCATCATTCAGTTCGTCACCGAACAAGAGTTCGATCATCGTACTCGAACTCGGCCGCTACGTCCATAACGGTACGGTACAGTACTCCGTTGAGAATGTTTCCGACACTGCATTCACGGAGGCGATTGTGGTCACCATTTTGCAGTCATGGGTTAGAACTACCAATCGAGACGAACCTCAAACCCAGTCCCGGAACATGACCAATCCGAGGAGAACTAAGACGGACGGCGGGTTCTGCGAACACCCTACAGAATTTTGAACTACCTCCGAAGAGGAAAATAGAACCGGTCAATAAACCTCTCCTTTGACTCTTACTCGTTCTCGCCCACCTGTAGGAGCAATGTTGTACTGAGACAGGACAGGGGCAAGGTCGAAAATCAGATGGGCTGTAGCTCAACTCGTCGGCCAGACCGGTCACTCACGGACATAGATTGTAGATTTGATGTAATCTTGTCCGTACTAAGGCCAAGTGAACGCCAATTACGGTCACTACCAGAAAGAACGTCTACTGAACTAGTCTTGGGTAACCGTCTTGGCCGACCGCTCCGTCGCAGGTGCAGGTGGCTCGTGTGTCCCGAACTCGGGGTGCGTCTCTTCCATCCAGAAGTACACGATTACCCCCGAGACGAACATCAGGGCAGCGGTCATGTAGAATGCGGCCTCGGCGTTCACGAATTCCATCGCGAGGCCGATGAGAATCGCGCCGACGCCGTAACCCGAATCACGCCACATCCGGTAGACGCCCATCCCCGTCGCACGCCACGTCGGATGTGCCGCGTCGCCCGGCACTGTCATCAGATTCGGATAGAGCAACGCCATCCCGAGACCGGAAAACCCCGAGAGAACGACCCACGGAAGATATCCCTCGACGAGTACCATCCCGAGGACGCCCGCGCCGGTGAGGAACATCCCAGCAACGACAGGCGGACGACGACCGATTCGGTCCGCAAGACCACCAGTAGCAATCTGGAGGAAGTACATCGCGCTGTGGACACCGACAACGAACCCAACCGTTGCAATCCCGAGTCCCTGACTCGTGAGATACAACGGGACGGCGAGCCAGTACAGCGTATCGACGAACTTCTCGATGTGACCCGCTTGTGCTGCGGCGAACAGCGTCTTATCGCCGTAGGTCGCCCGCTTCAGCACCTCAACGAACGGGAGGTTCGCATCGTGGTGGTCGTCGTCATCAACCTCAACTTCTGCGTACTGGACAGTCTCCTTGATCAGGAAGATCGAGATAAGGAACGCCAGCACGACCACGACCCCGAGGAAGTAGAAGGGCTCAGGCCGGAGACTCCACCGGTTAGCGATGATGCCAGTGATCCAAGCACCGGCGGCGACGCCGGTGTAACCGAACGCCTCGTCGATACCAACGGCTAACCCTCGCTGATCGGGACCTGCGAGATCGATCTTGGCGTTGATCGCCATACTCCAAGTCAGTGCTTGGTTGATACCCAGCAGGATGTTCCCGACCGTGATCCAGCCCCAACTCGGCGCAAAGATGAGAATGATTGGGAGCGGTAGTGCAGTCGCCCATCCGAGGACAAGCACTGGCTTGCGGCCGTATTCGCCGCCCCACTTGCCGGCGTAAAGATTGAGAAGCGCCTTGACGAAGCCGAACGAGACGACGAATGAACCGATGACGAGTAACGATTCGACGCCGAGTACGTCACGACCCAAGACGGGGACGACGGCACGCTCAGAGCCGATGGTCAGGCCCGTAGCGAACACGAGCAGAACGTGCAGTGAGAACTGCCCGAGATGTTCGCGGATTCCCTGCTTGAGTTCAGTTTCGGTACTCATGGATTATTCGGCTGCACAGTTGTTCGGACCCAGTTCGAGTTCGGCCAGTTCGTCGGCGGGAACCGATTCCTGTCCCACATTCGTCCGCTTGACGCGCTCGAAGTTCGGCGGATGATCCGGGATATCGGAAGCGAGTTCCGCGACGAATTCCTCACGACCACGGCCGAGATCCTCATTCCGTTCCCTGACCTCACCGAGGGTTGCAGTCACCGGCGGTTCTGGTGAACCGGGGTCGTGTGCTGGCAAGACGAGAGTGTCGTCCGACCGGTCAAGCAACCGCTGAAGGCTCTCGTAGAGCGTCGCAGCGTTCTCCTCCACGTCGGAATCTTCAATCCCCGCTTCGACGCCGAGTTCGACGCGTCCCACGCTGTCGTGAAAGAGCGTGTCGCCCGTAATCAGGGCTGCCCCGTCGATATCGAACGAGACACTCCCTTCGCTGTGTCCCGGCGTGTGGATGACCTCGATATCGAGACTGCCGACGGTAACGGTCTGCCCATCTTCAAGGGGCGTCGCATCGATGGCGAGCGCGTCCTTCGGGTGGAGGTAGTACGGAACACTGTGACGGTTGGCGAGTTCCGCAGCTCCAGAGACGTGATCTGCATGGGCATGCGTATCGAAGACACCGACGAGTTCGGCGTCGTGGTCGCTGAGAATCTCGTCGTACTCCTCGATGTACTGAGAGGGGTCGAACACGGTAGCTTCGCCCTCTGAAATGAGGACGTGAGAGAGACAACCCTTCCCAGGCCGTGCGACCTGTATGAACGTGCCGTCGAGGTCAGCTGGAACTGATGCGGACCGGTGGACACGACTCCACCCGTTCATCCCGTCTGTGAGCGTCGTAGCATCGTATCCCATCTCGAGGAGGATATCGGTCGCACTCTGTGAGGCGACGCCAGCGGCACAGACGGTGACGATCTCCTTTCCGTCAGGGAGTTCCTTGAGAGCATCCTTTGCCGCATACGGATCGTCGGTTAGTCGATCGTAGACGTCTACGTTGATGCTACCGGGGATGTGCCAATCGTCGTAGTCCTCTTCGTGCCGAATATCGAGAACTAGGACGTCCTCCTCGTCGGTCTGTAATCGTTCACTGAGTTCGTTCGGACTGATCTCCGTCATCTGTGATTACCAGTAAGGTCGGTGTTTGAATATAGGTAGTGCCGGTCATGACCGGCACCGTTAATCCGGACGAGGTCCAATACTCTCGTATGAGTCTGTACGAAGCCTCGTTCCGGGTGAAACACGAATGCCCGTATCGGGAGATTTCAGAACACTTTCCGGACCTCACGATACGGGAGTGGTACCTGAGTGACTGCCAAGTACTGGAAATTAGCTCGTCAGAGGCACCGACCGAGGAACTGCTTGAGGAGATCAACCGTATAGGGACGATTCTTCACAAGACGATGGATGATTCAGGTCTGAACATAGTTACCCAGTCCTGCCTCTGTTCACTCGAGGAGTCTATCATCGACCGGTTCGAGGAGCACAACTGTCTCTATCAACCACCGACCATCCACCGCCAGGGGTGGGAACACTACACGGTGATTGCGTTCGACGAAGCGGACGTTAGAGCCCTGCTTCGGGACTTAGAGGCAGACCGCGATATCGAAGTTCTCTCTAAAACCGCCATCACGGAACAACAGATCCCGCACAGTATGCTGGCCCCGGTTGACCAGTTATTTGAGGATATAACGGACCGGCAGTTAGCGGCACTACGATTGGCCTTAGAAAGTGGGTACTACGAGCAACCGCGCCAGACGTCGCTCCGCGAGTTAGCGGAGCAAACGTCAGTAGCCCGTTCGACGTATGAGGAGCATCTCCGGAAGGCAGAGAACAAACTTCTCACGAACGCAGGTCAGTTCCTGCGGTTGGTGACCGCGGCCTCGTCGACGAACCCTCTACGGGTGGATCAGGCGAGTTCACACGGACAGAGCGCCGACTGAAGTTCTGTATTCTGCCGGCACCTGATCGATTACCCCCGTTGGTCGTACATTGAGCCCTCAAGTACAGTCTCAGCTACGTTCCCTTCTATCCTCTTTGTACGGAGTTGTCTGACGATTCGTCGACTGCCGTGGCGAAGGCGCTCGGTAATCCGGCGTATACCCGTGTGTTATCGAGGAGTGCGTCGATCGTGATGTACTCGTCTGGCGCGTGGACCGTGTCGGTACCCAGCGCGAACTCGACTGTCGGTACGCCGGCGTTGCGAAGCGTCTTGGCGTCCCCACCGCCGGTCGCGCTCCGCCGGTAGATGCGGTCACCTGTAACGTCCTCCGCGGTCGCAGCCACGGACTCGACGAGGGGACTCGCAAGGTTCTCGTAGGTGCCGACGCTCCAGGAGACGTCGGCGACGGTGACGCCCTCGTGATTAACGATGCAGTCTCGAACGTCGGCCAGCACTGCTTCCGTGTCGACGCCGGCCGTGAGGCGGACGTCGAGTTGCGCCCGCGCCGTTTGGGGGACCGTATTGACGCTCTCACCGCCCTCGATGATGCCCAAGTTGACAGTTGGGTGCGTAAATAGACGTCTCGCGGTGTCTGCACCCATCGACGGTGCGTAGTACTCGACGGACTCGTCGACGATTTGCTCGACCGCGGAAGGTAGCGAGAGGTCGCGCTCCCGAAGCTGGGTCCGAACCGCTTCGACGGCAGCCCAAAGCCGATCGATGGCGTTCCGGCCGAGCATCGGACGCGAGCCGTGAGCGGCTTCGCCGGTCGCTTCAAGCGTCAGCCAGATGCTCCCTCTGTCCGCGACGGTGACCGAGTGGCGGCCGCGCTCGCAGGTCGGTTCACCGATGACGCAGGCGTCAGCGTCGAGGTGTCCGACGTCGAGCAACGCGGGTAATCCGGCGTCACCTGCAACCTCCTCATCGCTGACGAACGCAAATTGAAGTGTGACCGGAGGTCGCTCGTCCTCCTCTGCGAATGCGCGGGCGACCATCAGCATCGCGGCGACCGCCCCTTTCATGTCGGTCGCTCCACGGCCGTAGATTCGGTCGCCCGCTCTCTCGCCCAATGGGTCGTGTGTCCACGCCTCTTCGTCGTACGGAATGGTGTCGAGGTGGCCGGTAAACAGTAGCGTTGTCTCGCGTTTACCGGGTCTCGTCGCCAGCAGGTTCGGCTTCGACTCGTCAACCGCGAACTGCTGGGTTTTTATATCGGAGTCGGCGAGATACGACTCCAGCAGGGCGACAATTTCGCGGGTGTCGCCCGGCGGATTTGACGTGTCCACCGTAAGTAGTTCGAGCGCTACGTCGACGAGGGAAGCAGGATCGTCGACGAGACCGTCGACGATGGATGTCGGAGTCGCCACCGTTAATCACTCTAGTTTACCGCCGAGGACCTTTGCAGCGGTGAGAATCGGGTCCCATACCGGACTGAACGGGGGTGCGTACGCGAGGTCTAGATTCTGGAGTTCGGTCACGGTCATCTCGGCGTGGAGCGCGGTCGCAACCGTGTCGATCCGCTTGGCTCCCTCGCGCCCGACGACGCTTCCGCCAAGGACCTTCCCCGTCCCGCGGTCGGCAAGGAGGGTAGCGGTCAATTCCTCCGCACCGGGATAGTAGTCCGCGCGGGTTTCGTCCGTAATTGTTACCGAGACGGGGTCGAATCCGGCCTCGCGAGCGGCCTCTTTGTCTACGATTCCGGTTCGAGCTGCACCGAGGTCAAACGCCTTCACGATAGCCGTCCCGGCGATCTCGCCGACGCGGGTCGGCGTCCCGGTGACGGTCTGACCGATGGCCCGACCTGCCCGGTTAGCGGTAAGGGCGAGGGGTACGTGGTCAGATTCGCCGGTGACGACGTTAGTCGCCTCGGCACAGTCGCCTGCCGCGTAGACGTTCTCGTAGTTCGTCCGCCCGAACTCGTCGGTTGCAATCGCGCCGGTCGGTCCGAGTTCGATGCTAGCGTTCTCAGCGAGTTCGACGTTCGGCGCGACCCCAACGCCGACGATGGCGATGTCCGCCGGCACCGTCTCAGCTTCGAGTTCGACGGCCGCCACAGCGTCTTCACCTTTGAATCCCGAGACGGGCGTGTCGAGGTAGAGGTTCACACCCTGCTCGCGGAGGTGGTCCTCGACGTGCTCGGCGACCGCCTCGCCGAACGGTCGGAGGACGTGGGGCAACATCTCATAGAGGTGGACTGTCGCGCCGCGCTCGGAGAGGGCTTCAGCCATCTCGATACCGACGTAGCCACCGCCCACGACGGCGGCCGTCTCAGGCATGTTCTCTGTGACGTAGCGCTCGATGGCGTCGGCCTCGTCCATGTCGTGAATCGTGAACACGCCGTCAAGGTCCATCCCGTCAAACGGAGGTTCGACGGCGTGGGCGCCGGTCGCCACAAGCAGGTCGCCGTACGGCTGTTCGAACTCCTCGCCGTCGGCCGACACGGTGACGGTCTCGCTCTCGGGGTCGATTGCGACCACTTCGTGGTCCGTGCGGAGGTCGATATTCCGGTTCTCGACGACCTGTTCGGGCGTCAGCGACACGAGGTCGTCCAAGTCCTCGACCTCGCCCTTGACGTAGTACGGCATCCCGCAGGCGGCGTATGAAACCCACCGGCCCTTCTCGAAGACGATCACGTCGCGGTCTGGGTCCTCGCGCTTCGCTTTACTTGCGGCGCTCATCCCTGCGGCGTCCCCGCCTACTATGACGAAGGGTTGCTCCATGTGAAAGAATAGGCCCTCCACGTATAAAGAATTTCGCAGATTCCACAATACTGAGAAACAGAGGTGGCGCTTCAAACATCACACGTGCGGGGATCACCAGACCGAGCGAGAAAAGACAGTAACAGCAACAAGCCACCTGCTCGGACCAGGTTCCCGTGGAACGGAAGCGCCGCGAGCACGCCTGCAAGTCCGAGGACTCCGAGCAGACCAGCACCGCAACTTGCACAACCCGACGCGACGAGGCCGGGCGCGACGCCGAGCAAATCCTTCGACTGCGAGACGCCCGCCAGTCGAACTTCCGCTATCGCGTTCGTGGCTGTGATGCCTGTCAGCAGCGCATATAGATAGACCAGTCCAAGACCGACTAGCCCGTTGGTCCGGTAAACGTTCTGTGTTAGTGCGATGACTGCGTCATCCACGTAACTCACGCCAGCACTCAACAGTTGTACCGAGTACTCCGGGAACGTGGTAAGGATCAACACGAAGTATGTCACTCCGGCGATAGCGGCCGCAAGCGCCAATCGCTGGCCCGACGTTGCGGGGAACAGCAGCGCGTCCGCCAATCGACTCGCGCTCGTCGTCAGTCGTCGCCCAGTGGATTGCCCCGTCATAACTTACTGGAGGTTTTCGATTGCCGATTGAAAGCGGTCGTACGGTTGTGCCCCGACTAGTTTCCCTGCTTTTTCGGTCTGGGGGTTGTAGAAAACGAAGGCCGGAGTCCCGCGAACGCCGAACGACTTGGCGCGGGCCATCTCCTCCTGAACTTCCTTTACCAAGGATTCCCGGGTTGAACTCAGACACGACTCCACCTTCTGCCGGTCGAGATTAGGGACGCGTGCGGCGATGCCCACGAGTTTCTCCCGCGTAAGCCATCCGGAGTTCGGCTTCTCCTGCGCGTCGAATACCTCCGAGTGCCACGCCCAGTAGGTCTCCGGCGACTCTTCGCGGACCTGCCGCCAGACGCACTTGGCGGCTACTGCTCCCGTCATTGACGCATCGCCGATGTACGGGAACTCGATGAAGACGACCCGTGCGTCACCTGTTTTGACGTGTTCTCGAATCAGTTTCGGAAAGGTGTTCTGCTCGAACCGGTTACAGAACGGACACTGGAAATCACTCCAATAGTAGACGTCGAGGTCGGCGTCCGTCGACCCCATGACGGGTTTCCTCGCGAGGTCGATTCCAGATGTCAGTTTGGCGTCGCTCCGGTACATATTCACCGATACTGGCGGTGATACCTTGCCACCAGACGCTCGATTATCTTGAGGGTTGAGAACGCCGTATGCGATACCGCCCCCGGCGACCGTCGCGCCGACTGCTCCGAGTAGTGCGCGCCGCGTAGTCTTGTTCTTTATATCCATTGGTGCACAAAATACACCGGCCGAAGTTAAATATTCTGACCGGTTATCAAGGCTGCCGGCACTCTAAAAGCGTCCCTGTTACTGTAAAAAGTGACTGCGTACTGCGAGAGGGGACTGCTCTAGTTCGCGGCGCAGTTGTTGGGGCCGAGTTCGAGCGCCTCGGTGTCGCCGCCGGGTTGCTCTTTACCCCAGTTGATCTGCTTGATTTCGTTGTAGTTCGCAGGTTCGTCCGAGAGGCTCTCGACGATGGTTTCGACGAACGCCTCCTGATCCCCGTCTTCGACGTAGCCGACAAGTTCGTTGTCGGTCTCTGACCGAAGCGCCCCGAGTTCGGTTGCCAGCGGGCGAATCTCCTCGTCGCTGAAGTGGCCCGGCAGGACGACCTTAGCGTCGCCCAGGTCGGTCACGCGGTCGAGGCTGTCGAACAACTGACCGGCGGCTTCTCGAACAGCGTCCTCGGAGCTATCTTCGAGGTCGGGACGACCGACGCTCCGGAGGAACAGGGTGTCTCCCGAGAGGAGCGCATCGTCGACTTCGAACGAGACGCTACCGGGCGTGTGGCCGGGCGTATAGATTACGTCGACGTCTCGGTCACCGACGGTGAGCGTCTCACCGTCTTCGATTTTACTGACCTCGTTAAGTTCACCGGTGTCGTCCTCGTGGAGGTAGTACGGGACGTCGAGTTCGCCGGCGAGGCGGCGTGCCCCCGAGACGTGATCGGCGTGGGCGTGGGTGTCCGCGACGCCAACGATGTCGAGGTCGCGGTCGTCGGCCGCGTTCAGGTACTGGTCGACGTACTGGCTCGGGTCGACCACGAGGGCCTCGTCGCCGTCGTGTACCAGATACGAGACACAGCCCGTACCGGGGCGAACGATCTGAACGACACCGTCGACATCGTCGACCTCGTACTCTCGGTGGACGCGGCCCCAGCCGTTCATTCCATCCTCGACCGACTTCGCGTCGTAACCGTGTTCGCGGAGGAACTCTGCGGCGCGAGCCGACGTGACACCGCCGACGCAGACTACTGCGATCTCCTCGTCCTCGGGGAGTTCGTCGAGGTTGTCCTCTAGCCCCGAGTAGTCGTACTCGAGGAGTTCGTCGTAGATGGGCACGTTCTCGCTATCTGCGATACGCCACTCCTCGTAATCGTCCTTGTTCCGCACGTCAAGCACGAAGAGGTCCTCGGCGTCGTCTTCTCGGACACGCCGGGCGACTTCCGACGGGTCGAAGTTAGTATTGCTCATTACACCCAATACTAAGCAATGGTCCCTCTTAAACTCGTCGGCTCTATCTTCGTCCGTCCGTCGTCGAACTCCCACATAGAGAATCAAACTGCAACAAAAACTGAATCGCGTCGGTCGAACGGCGACTGAACCGGAGCGTAATCAGTCGGCGGTGGCCGTCCGGGCAGACGACTCGTCGCGCAGTTCCTGTACTGCACTAAACACGACGGCACCAGATACGAGGACGGCCGCGCCGAAGATGAGCGCGATACTCACCGTCTGCAACACCTCGATGCCGTAGGCGGTGGAGAGTTTCTTCGAGGCGACGGCGACGCTACCTGCAAGCAGCATCGCGGCGAAGTAGCCCTTGATATCGTCCTCGTCGACGAGTTTGGTCGCGCCCGCCCCGACGCGAGCACCGAGGGCACTCCCAGCTAGCAGCGAGACGACAACCGGGAGCGCGATGGATCCAGTCCGGGCGTAGGTGAAGGCACCGAACGCCCCCGAGATGGTGATCTGTAGGATGTCGGTACCCACTGCGACCGCCGCGGGCACCCCGAGCCCGTACATCATCGCGGGCATCAGCAGGAATCCGCCGCCAACGCCGAGGAAGCCCGACAGGACGCCGATCGCCAATCCGACGGCGAAGATGATGACCGCGGAGACGCGGACGCCGCCGGTCAACTCGACCATCGGCGGGATTTCTATCGACTGGACCGTCTCCGAGAGGTCGAAGCTAACTTCCCCGTCGTCCGTCGAACGGGCATCACGCAAGGTTAGCAGGCCTACCGCGGCCAACAGACCAACGTACGCCACGCTGATGACGATACCCGATATCCCCGCCTCCTCGAGGAAGAGGACGACGTACTTGCCGCCCTCGATACCGAGTGTCATCGCTATCGTCATGATCAGTGCCAGTTTATAGTCGACCTGTCCGTGATTTCGGTGGCGTAGCGCGCCGATGACGCTCGTCCCGAAGACGAACGCGAGTCCGCTCCCAACGGCGACTTTCGGCTCGTAGCCCATCACGAGGAGCGCCGGGGTGACGAGGAACGAGCCGCCCATTCCGAAGAACCCGAACAGGGTTCCAATGAGCAGGCCGAACCCGACGAACATCGCGAGCGTCACTACGCTCATTCCGAGTATCGCCATGGTCAGGTTCCTCGAACCGCGTTGGTGATTCGGTCGCCGACGGCGGCCGAGAGACCGCCGTAGACGACGTAGAGTACCAAGGCCTCGGCGAGGACAAGGCTGACTTGTGCGACGGCCCTCGCGGGACCGTCCAGCGTCTCGATTCCAAGCATTACGGAACCTCCGATTTCAGTATTGCGCGTTTCATTGATATCTGCACATTACCGAGTAACCAGCCGAAGGTAATAACAGTTTTGCACCCACAACACAATACTATATTCGCGTAACCTACTGATTGTTATGCATAAGTTACGAATAGCTATACCCATGCCCGTCGGCTACTCGGTGTTCTCCCTAGCACTAACAATCGACAGCTGAACCGCACGAGAAACACGTGTGCTTCGGCGAACGCCTATTCAGCTCGGAGAGCGCGTACCCAGTCAGGGCAGAAATCGGCGAAGGGTCGATAACACACGATACAGTAGCGTATTCTCGGCGTAGTGTCGCCAACCAGTATACCCGCCACTGAGCGTCGTTGCGTCGTACCCCTGTTCTTCGAGGTGAGTAGTGGCTTTCTGTGCGACTACCCCGGCCTTGCAGACCGTGACCACTTTACTGTCGTTCGGAATCTGGTCTAGATAGTCGTCTAGTGATCCGGTGTTACCCTGGCGTAAGTCACCGTATACTGGTGCGTTGTGACTCCCTTCGATGTGGTCCCTCTGGTAGTCCTCGCGCGGCCGAATATCGAGGACGACCACGTCCTCGTTCGAACGGCGGTCGTCGAGTTCACCGGGACGAATCTTGCTCATCAGACCCAATTTCGCACTACGGGAATTTACTAATGACGCTCTCTCGGTTGTGTACTCCGAGCAGTGAGAGCGCAGAAGTAAGTCGAAGAACTTGTCTGACTACCGTGAATAGACGCGAGATCGCCGAAAATGGATTATCCCGAAGTGGCGTCAGCTGCGTCGGCGTCGTTCGATTGGCGGGCGCGCCAATACCCCTGTGCGTACGCGCCGAGGAACATCCCCGCGACGGCGTACAGGATGGGGTAGTTGCCGACTCCGAAACTGGCGTACGCGGCGCCGGGACAGATGCCCGACAGCCCCCAGCCGACGCCGAAGATGGCCCCGCCGATGACGACGTTCCGGTCGAAGTCCTTGAGTCGGCGGGTGTACTCCCGGCCGGTCAGCGGAGCATCGCCGAGGTACCGCGTGGCGACCGTGAACGTGATACCGGTCACGACCGCCGCACCGCCCATCACGAACAGGAGGCCCAAGTCGTCGAACTGGAGGAAGTCCAGTACGACCTCCGGGCGGGCCATCCCGCTGATGGCGAGTCCGAAGCCGAAGATCAGCCCGCCGAGGTAGATCACGGGCAGGAACAACGGACTACGGTCGTTTCCAGTCATGGACTCACCCCCAGTGCCTGCACCAGTTGGGCAGTTCCGATGGCGACGGTCAGGAACGTGGCGACGTTCACCAGCGATGTGTTCGAGAGCGACCCCGTGCCACAGACCCCGTGGCCCGAAGTACACCCCTTACCGAGTCGCGTCCCGACGCCGACGAGGAAGCCACCTCCGAGTAATCGCCACCACTGGACGTCGGTCGTCCAGATGCCGGGGTCCGGCGCGAGGACGAGTCCCCAGACGGCCGCGCCGCTGACGATGCCAGCGGTGAACACCAGCCGCCAGCCACGCGACCGGACGTACTTGAAGCGGTTGAACCGCGGTACGTCCGAGACGTACGACAGCGTCGATTCGAGGAACGTGCTCGCGCCCGCGATGATGCCCGTGGCCAGATAGATGACCGCGGCCCCGAGGCCGACGAGGAGTCCGCCAAGGAGATACGGCAGAACCCCTCGCGGGAATAGCTCACTAGCGGTGAGTAACGGAGTGAGCGCACTCATCTTAGTCGGTCAGGGCCTCCTCGCTGGCCGCGCAGTTGTTCGGGCCGAGTTCCAACTCGAACGCCTCCTCGTCGTCGGGCGACTGCTGGCCGAGGTTGGTGGCGATGATGTCCTCGTAGTTGGCCGGTCGCGGGGGCATGTCCGCGACGATGAACTCCACGAACTCGGCTTCGTCCATCGTGAGCGCGTCCATCGTCGCCTCTAGCTCGCCGAGGTCGGCCGTGTACGTGCCGTCGTCGTTCGGCGTTGCCGAGTCGCTGAAGTGCGCAGGCGCGACGATGGTGTCGTCGGGCAGGGGTAGGATTTTCTCGGTGAGGCTCTGGTAGAGCGTCTGCGCCGCGTCCTTTGCGGCCTCGGGATCTTCGAGGTCGGGGCGGGCCACGCTCTCGGTGAATAGGCCGTCGCCGGTGAACAGCACGTCGCCGACCTTGTAGGAGGTCATCCCGGTCGTGTGGCCGGGCGTGTAGAGGACCTCGATTTCGACGTCGCCGACGGTGAGCGCGTCGGCGTCCTCGACGGTCTCGTAGCGCTGGTCGTATTCGACACCACGTTCCACGGCAGGCTCGGGCATGACTGCCGTCGCGTCAGTGTCATCGGCGAGGTTACGCAGTCCAGAGATATGATCTGCGTGGACGTGGGTGTCGAGCACGTATTTCAAATCAGCACCGAGCGCGTTCGCGTCCTGTACGTACTCGTCGGTGAATGCCCGGAGTGGGTCGACGACCGCTGCCTCGCCGTCGGAGACGACGAGGTAAGCCAGACAGCCGCTGGAGGGGCGGCGGTACTGGGCGATGGTCGCCTCCGTTTCGGTGTCGAGTTCGGTGTACTCGTAGATGCGCGCCCAGCCCTTCATGCCGTATTCGAGGTGGTTGACGTCGTAACCCTCGTCTTCGAGATGTACAGCGACCATTTCGCTGGATCCGCCCTTCGCACACAGAACGGTGATTTCGCGGTCTTCGGGGAGCTCCGCGAGCAGGTCTTCCGGGATACCGTCTAGGAGTTTGAAGTAGGGGTAGTTCACAATTTCGACGTTCTCACCGTCGATGTGCCACTCCTCGAAGTCGCCTTCCGAGCGCGCGTCGAGGATGAAAACGCCTTCACCGCTATCTATGCGCTCTTTCAGCTCGTCGGGAGTGATCGATTCGACCGTCCCTTCAGTGGGTTCGGTTTCACTCATCGTCATCCGTGTCTACCTCCGGGAGTCAAATAAGACTTTGCATAGTAAACTGCAAATGGCACAATACTAGTTCGACTTGAGCGTCGTTTCAGACCATTAAACGCGTATGTGTTATACAGAGCGTGTTCGGTCGTGTATGCTTCCCGGGGTACTACCGATAGTCTTTTACTACCGGAGTTAGTATTGGGTAGTGAAGTCAATATCATGACTCAGTACGAAGTCACAGAGACGCTCGACGTAAAAGGACAGAACTGCCCGATGCCCGTCGTCAAGACCAAGCAGTCCATCGACCAGCTAGACGAGGGCGACGTACTCGAAGTCCTCGCGACCGACCCCGGTAGCATGAGCGACCTCGGGGGCTGGGCCGATACGACCGACGGCGTCGAACTGCTCGACCAAGAGGAGGGCGACGACCTGTTCAAACACTACGTCCGGAAGACGGAGTAAACATGAGTACGGATGCTCCCTCCGCGTCGGCCGACGGTGCGACGGAGACCGACGTGGCCACCCTCGAATCGCGTATCGAGGAACTCGAATCGGAACTCGCCGAGGTCAAGAGCGAGGTCGACGACGGCCCCAAGAAAATGTCGATCATTTCAACGAAGGGGACGCTCGACATGGCGTATCCGCCGCTCATCCTCGCTAGCACGGCCGCCGCGTTCGGCTGGGACGTGACGGTTTTCCACACATTCTGGGGACTCGACATCCTCCACGAGGACAAGTCGAAGGACCTCAAACTGAGTTCGGTCGGTAATCCGAACATGCCCGTCCCGAACGCCATCGCGACGCTCCCCGGTATGGACCGGGTGACGACGAAGATGATGGAACGGCAAATTGAAGACAATGACACCGCCACCATCCAGGAACTCATCGAGACTTCGCTGGACATGGGCGTCGAGTTCCAGGCCTGCCAGATGACCATTGACCTGATGGACTACGACGAGGGGAACTTCTACGACGGCGTCACCACGGGCGTCGGTGCCGCGACGGCGTTGCAGGACATGGCCGAGGCTGACATTCAGCTGCTGGTCTAACGCTGCTTTTTGGACCGGACTGCTACTCCTTCCATCGGTGGTCGCTCGTACCGATGGGTGATTTCCAACGGCGATCACCAACCAACGTAGAGGACGCCGGAAACTAGTGCCTGACCAGACCGTAACTACTCTTCTCGCAAGTCTTCGTTCAGGAGTTCCCCCTCTGCATGCCACGTGCGTGGTCGCATTGCGATGACGAGTAGCCCTCCATAGGTTAGTACGACAATGGCAATCACCGCAGTTCCTGGGAGTTGACCGATGGCTGCGCTGTCTGGCCATGGGACATCCGCAAACGCCGTGACACGAACTACCCATGCACCGAATAGGACAGTTAGCAGGGGGAGATACACCCGCCGAAGTCGATGTGCAATGGCTTCCAGTCGCGTGATTCTGAGTCGGGGTTGCCGGTAACTGCTACTCAGGTGGGCGCGCCAGTCCGCGTCTTCCAATCCCTGTGAGGGGTCCAGCCCGTACGCGAAGACGTTTTTCTGCAACGTGCGGACGCGCGACCGCCAGATGTCGTACCCCCGGTACCGCCGCGCTTCAATTCCGAGGAACACGCCGAGAATCGCGCCGCCGGCGAGCAACACGTAGTGTGGGTTTGTTACGCTGGAGAACGCCCACGTCAGGATCGCCGCTAGCACGATTACCGCCCAGTTGGTGGTACGGTCGAGGCGTTCACGCCAGAGCTTCATGCGATGGATTTCACCACGGTATAGATGGGCCATCGAGCCGCTGGGGCCCATCTCCTCGTCGAGAAGCCCTTGACCGACCTCGCGATGCTCTGGATCGGATGGATCGATTTCCTTACTTGAACTTCCGGTCATCGATATCTACGTTAGGTAGTCTTGCATAATCGTCCTACGGTTCTACCCTACTACCACAGCAAATCAAGGCCGACCTGTTCAAGGCGTTCAACCCTTTGAGGTTGGCTCAGAGAAGTATTGGAAGAAAGTCCGTATAGCGAACAATACTATCTGCGTGTAGACGCAATTCCGCAGTATGCAAGAGGGACAACTAACCGAGTTCGATGTGGTCGTGATTGGGGCTGGATCAGGGCTTAGCGTGGCGTCGGCGGCAGCGCGACAGGGGGCGGATGTTGCGGTAATCGAGAAGGGCCTGATGGGCGGGACGTGCTTGAATCGGGGGTGTGTGCCATCGAAGATGTTGATTCATCGTGCGGATATTGCCGAGCAAATCCGCCAGTCCGAACAGTTCGGTATCGAAGCCGAGATTACGAATGTCGATTTTGCGTCCATGGTTGAGGAGGTCAATGCTGATGTCGAGGAAAGCGCGACCCAAATCGAACATGGACTCCGCCAATCGCCGAATCATACGTTGTTCAAAGACGAAGCGCAGTTCGTCGATACGCGAACACTCAAAGTGAACGGGAACCAGATTATCGGTCACAAGGTTATCGTTGCTGCTGGAACGCGGCCCTTCATCCCACCGATTGACGGTATTGAGGACGTGGACTACATCACGAGTACGGGCGCGCTGCAACGGGATACACGTCCGAATCATCTCGTCATCGTCGGAGGTGGATACATCGCAGCTGAATTGGCCCACTTCTACGGATCGTTTGGTACGGACATCACCATTATTGGACGGGCAGACACACTACTCCCCGAGGAAGACCGCGAGATTGCAGAGCGATTTACACGGGGCTTCGCGGACAAACACACCGTCTACACCAGTTACGAGGCCATCGCCGCCGCCCAACAGAACGGAGAAATAACGGTTACTGCTGAACACGCTGATGGTGAGGTCATTGATATCGCTGGCGACGAGTTATTGATCGCTGCAGGCCGAATCCCAAATACGGATACCTTGGCGGTTGAAAACGCGGGGATTGAGACGGATCCGCTCGGATTCGTCGAGACAAACGAATATCTGGAAACCACGGCACAGAATGTCTGGGCGTTGGGCGACATTGTCGGGGAGTACCTCTACAAGCACAGTGCGAACCTTGAGGCGCAGTACGTAGTTCAGAACGCGTTTGGTGAGCACGACCATAAGCATCCGGTTGATTACGCTGCAATGCCGCATGCAGTGTTCTCGTCACCGCAGGTCGCTGGAGTTGGGATGACTGAAGAGGAACTCGAGGAAGAGAATATGGAGTATATCAGTGGGAAGTATTCGTACGAGGATACTGCGATGGGCGGTGCGTTGAAGGAGACCGAAGGGATTGTGAAGGTCCTCGTTGACCCGTCCGACGGTGCGATTTTAGGGTGTCACATTCTTGGGCCGCGCGCGTCGATGCTCATTCACGAAGTAGTTGTGGCAATGACCCAGGGTAGCGGAACGGTTGTGGACATTGCCGACTCGACACACGTTCATCCGGCACTCAATGAGGTCGTTCAACGGGCTTTTCGGAGCGTATAACGAATCAGGCGAGGACTTCTTCATACGTGCTCCGAAGGTAGGAAACGGACGCGGCTACTGGATGAGGACGAGAGAGGAATCGTTATACGAAACGGGAAGACGGACAGGAACCAGTCGAAGAGTTGAGGTTGCCTATGCTGAGGCTTCAACCGTTTTGGGCTGACCGCGTTCCAGGGTTTCGAGGTACTCCTCAGCGTCGAGTGCGGCCATACTTCCAGTTCCCGCCGCGGTGACCGCCTGCTGGTATCGGGAGTCGGCCACGTCACCCGCGGCGAACACTCCCTCCACCGTCGTCTCGGAAGTTGGCCGACCGTCATCGTCCGTCTGCAACCGAACGTATCCGTCCTCGTCCAATTCGACACCAGTATCTTCGAGGAACTGAGTGTTCGGCGTGTGGCCGACGGCGTAGAAGACACCACCGACGTCGACGGTCTCCGTCTCGACTTCGATCCCATTCTCGGCCCTCTGCTTGGGATGGCCGTCAGCATGGGAGATCAGCGTCGCACCGGTGACGCCCTCTTCCTGCGAGCCGTGGAGCGACCGGAGTTCCGTGTTCCATCGGAACTCGATGGCGTCGTGGTCGCGAGCACGGTCGGCCATGATTTCGGAGGCCCGGAGTTCTTCACGCCGGTGAACCACGGTCACGGAGTCGGCGAACTTCGCGAGGAAGAGCGCCTCCTCCATCGCGCTATCGCCGCCGCCGACGACGAGCACGTTGTCGCCGCGGTGGAAGGCTCCGTCACAGGTCGCACAGGTCGAGAGACCGTAGCCCATCAATTCATCCTCGCCGTCAGCACCGACCCAGCGTGCGCTCGCGCCAGTCGCGACGATAAGCGTCTGGGTCTCCAGAGTCTCGCCGGTCGACAGCGAGAGTTTGAACGGTCGCTCGTCGAGGTCCGCCCACTCGATGCTCCCGTGCTTGAACTCCGCTCCGAACTTCTCGGCCTGCTCTTTGCCGCGCTGGATCAGTTCCATGCCACCGACGCCGTCGGGGAACCCGAGATAGTTCTCTACGTCCGTCGTGAGCGTGAGTTGTCCGCCGGGTTCGTCACCCTCGAGGACAAGCGGGTCAAAGTCGGCGCGTGCCGCGTAGACAGCTGCCGACAGCCCGGCGACTCCGGAACCAGCGATGACGAGATCGCGTGTTTCCTCGCTCATTCTTCGGTGTAGTTCTGAATCAGTTCGCGCAACTGTTCCTCTGCCTGGACGCCGACTATCTCTTCAACCTGCTGTCCGTCCGCGAACAGCACAAGCGTCGGAACGCCGCGGACGCCATAGGCCTTCGCGAGTTGTTGGTTGGCATCGACGTCAATTTTCGCGACCACCGCGTCGGTCTCGGCGGCGAGGTTGTCGACTATCGGTGCCAGCATCTGGCACGGTCCGCACCAGTCGGCGTAGAAGTCCGCAAGGACCACGCCAGAGTCGTCCACGAGTTCGTTGAGTTCGGTTTCGCTACCGACGTTTACCGGTTCGGTAGGAACGTCCGTACCTGAATTGGATGCCGTATCGACTGTCATCGCCTGTGAGTAGGGCCCGATGGTAGTTAAGTGTTGTGTGGATTCTGTGCAATACTGTCGGGGTGCGATTGGGAAAGCGTTGAGAATGCCTTGTTGTATCAGTATCGTAATAGTTCCGAGACAGGGAATGCTGGAAGAGTAGGGCGGGAATCGACAGTAGAGAGAAGGAACGAGACGGAGATAGGCCTCTCAGCCCTCAACCTGCACGGCCGCATCGGTCTGATCATATTTGTCCTCGAAGTCCTGAATGAGCTGACCCATCTTGGCGTACCACTCGTTGAGCATCCGCTGCATCTCGTCGGTTATCTGTGACGGGTCAGTCGGCGAGTAGACGTGGTAGTAGCCGCCCTGGTCGTAGTTGACCTGTTCCTTCTGGATGAATCCCGTTTGGAGCAACCGCTGAACCGCGCGGTAGGCGGTCGAACGTTCGCGGTTGACGGCCTCTGCAAGTTCGTCGACCGTGACCGGTTCTCCTGCATCTACTAGCGCCTGGAAGCACTCCCTGTCGAGTTGTTTGAGACCGTGGAAACACTCGAGGAGACCCTCGCACTCCATATCTTGTTGGAGTTGTTCGGACATGGAATCTGGCATTGTTATCATCACTACGTAGACGCTACCCGATTAAAAGGCTTGTGTATGGGTGGTACAATTCCGTGCTTTTCGACTCGTTGACCAGTAATGACGAACTCAACTTCGCCGGAAAGCGTTTCCGAACCCAAAGGCCGTCTGATACGAAATATAATGTCAGGAATTCATTTCGTGTGGGGTTCAGAGTTGTCACGTCAAGCCACGTTCTACTGCTCGAATACCGGCTATGGCTGATACGAGCAAAAGAGATTATAGGACTGTTTATCTGCCACACAAGTGGTAAGGGCGTCGTCGAGTTGGCGAGGTCCTGGAGAAACGTGATATCAATGTCGGATGGAGTCATCTACGAGCGAGCGTTCGACGAAGACGTACAGTCCGGAGCTATATCGAACTACTGCCCCGGGTGTGATGGTCAGATCACTACCAGTACGGTCGAAACAACCGATGAGCACTATATCCGTGTTTTTCTGCGCCGGCGATGAGTGCCGGCGTACCCAGCAGTAGCGCGGCGTGCAGTCGCCTGCGTCGGCAGATCGACGTGAGAACCAATGCACATGATAATTTACTCGCTCGTAGAGGCGTCGACACAAGACGAAGCACTCGCGACTGGAAAGACGGTATTCGACCGACTCGTCGGAGCCAGTCCACATACAGATACTGTGTTCGATTACTACGTGACGTTCGACGAGTCGGGCACGTCAGTCGCTGGGAAGGCCCGGTGGGGCGACCTGCCAGTAGCAGTTCCTGTGGAATCCGACGATGGGCGGGAATTGCTGAAGCGTGGGTGGGACGCGACGAAGAGCGAGTTCAAGCGGAATCTCGACCGCATCCGGGATGCGCTTGAGGAACTAGGTGACGAGGAGATTATGCGTGATGAAGGACTGGCCCGGCATGCGTTCCACCAAGTCGGCGCGTACGATGGGCCGACTATCTTCCTGTACGACGAACACGGGAGCGGCATCCGGCATCGGGACCACCTCGACTGCATCCTTGACGAGAGTGAGAATCTCTGGATTATCCCCGCTGACGTTCACTACTGAACGGAGCGACAAACTCCGATACATGAAGCAGAAATAATTCAGCGTGCGATAGATATATGACCGATGCTGCCCAAAGATTAGGAAACAGGAGGATAGTGATGGATTTGACTGACACCCCCGAGGACGTTCGAGACCCGGACGAGGAACTACCAGATTTCACCGAATGGGATGCACCCGAAGAGGTCTTGAAAGGTGGTCCAACGCGGGAACGACTGCTCGGTGTCATCTTACAACTCCGTATCCCGACCAAGGTCGCGGAAATTGCAGATCAAGCAGACTGTGATACCGAGACCGCGCGCGACTACCTCGAATGGTTCACCTCGATGGGGATGACGCGAGAGATTCCGGGGCGGCCGGTAAGATACGAGCGAAACGAGTCGTATCTGCGGTGGCGCAGAATCGAACAGATTCGAGACCAGTACTCCGAGAGTGAGATCGTCGAGGAACTCAAAGAGACGATGGAGCAGCTTGAGGAGTACCAAGCACGATTCGACGCTGACAGTCCGGATGACGTATCGCTCGTGGACGATACCGGAGAGTCGGCGGTCGAAGAAATGTGGGAAGCGGTGAGTGAGTGGAAAACACTGGAGCGACGGGTAGAGTTGTTAGATGCGGCGCGGCAGAACGGTCATCCGTCGAGCGGTGGTGCCAGAGTCGATGCCTGACGACCGGTCGGGTGACTACGAGGACGTCGCAGAGACTGTTGGTGGCATCGATACCGAGATTCTCGAACAAATCGGACAGCACCTCGAACGAAGCCAGCGGTTCTCAGAGGTCGTGTTCCAACCAGACTATGCGCCGAGTTCCGTCGTGGCAGAGTACGATATGGGGTACTTTCCGGCGGCCATCGATCGGGCGTATCTTCAGATTCGTTGGTACGAAACGGACGATTTCAGCGTCCACTACTCCGAGCAGTACAACGACGGCGACCATTGGGAGTGTCGGTGGGACCGCCATCCGAACAGTCACAACACCCGCTCGCACTTTCATCCACCACCAGATGCAACGACGCCCGGTGACGATGCAGCGTACGCAAGCGACTGGCGGGATGTACTCTCAAGCGTTCTTGGGGACTTAGACGACCGAATTGAAGCGTTCTGGGAGTGAATGTCAAAAGTCGTCTTATCTTCTCTTGGGTGCAGAACAGCTACTCAGTCAGTAAATCCGTGACGGAGTGACCGCAGTGAGGTTTTTCACCCCCTGAGGGGTGCGGGGGAACTCGAAGTAATCCCTCGAATCGAACCATGAGTGGAACAACCGACTCCCGATCACTCGAACAGACACGGCCAAGCCAGAAACAGGATGTCGTCTACGTCGGCTATCGGCGGCGCGGACGCGCTGTTGTGGAAAAGCAACCTGGGGAAGAGCAGGTGACGCCACAGTCGAGTCTCGAACTGGCGAATCACAGTCCCTTAGGCTTCAACTGGGGGTACTGTGGGAGCGGTCCGGCACAACTTGCGCTTGCACTCCTGCTTGACTACACCGGCGACGAAGACGTTGCGCTAGCCCATTATACTACGTTTACGAGCACGGTCGTAAGCCAGTTAGACTGCTCTCATCCTGAAGGCTGCTGGCGACTCACCGGCACCGATATTGAAAACGCCCTTCGTGAACTGTCCGGTGACGCGGTCGCACAGTCTCACTAAACACCAAGCAATACAGCTACATCGTGTCAGAACACAACTCGCCGTCCTCTACAACGACTAAATCGAAAGCAACCAATGACGAATCGTCACCGACGGAGTACGTCGAACGGAGCGACGTCGGTGTCTCGCTCACGGTGAAACTCAAGCATGGAACAGGAACACGGGATGAAGACCAGATCAAGGCGAAGGTGAAAGCAAAAACGCTCGACGACGCCCGAGAAGATATGGACACATCGAGCGTACATTCGCGACCTCGCCAATCTTCTTCGAAGGTATAGATTGATCCACGCTATCGGATGATGGACACAAGGTACTTGTGGAAGTCTTTTACTTTGTGTGTGACCTGTCGCTGGCGACGCGATTTGGCATCGACCTTTATGCCGTGACTCTCAAGCCACCGACGTACTTCACTGCTCCCGGCTTTCCGCTCGATGCCGACCTGCCGGAAGTGTTTGATCGGGTGTCGCACCCAATTGTACTCCTCGTGGGCGAAAACGTCGATATACTCCGGTGAGTGGGCGATGAGGATGACGTGAATCTGTCTGTCGGCCAGCAATGACCGTCGATACGTCCAGCTACCGTTTGGCTCCGCCCCAACCGGCGGCTGGTGATACCACGCCAGCGGGTCCCACTCGAACCCGTGTTCCTCAAGTGTTTCTGTGAACTCGTCTAGCGGCTGGTGGATAGTGCCGACGTATCCGGTATCGCGAAGGCGGTACTCGGGCTGTCCGAAGGTTCGCGCAATTCTGGTGATAGAGGGACCGAGCCGCTGCCTCACGCGGTAGGGGACTTCTGGTTCGAGCGTCTCGACGATGGTCCGCATTTGGTGTCCGTTGGGTTTCCAATGCCTCGAATGTGTCGCAGACCCGGCGAAACACAAGCGAAGTGAGCGACACCACTCACGGCGCCCGCCCCATCGAGGAAGAACACGTATCCCAACTTTGGAACCATAGACAAAACGAACCAGTCACCCCCACGAGTCTACCGGCCCTGCCAGAACCCCAAAGTACGTAGTCGCCAAATAATTCCTGTGCTTCGTGGATGGACTGATACCCGAAGGCGGTACGTACAGACTCAGGGTGGCCGCGATAATCTTCTGCGGAAGACCACCCCGTTCGCTCTCGCGTTTCTTATTGGCTTTCTGCTAGCCAAACAGCGCCATAGCAGTGAGAGCGTCGAGGAAGCGGGGAGCGAACCGGGGGATCTAACCGATGCTCTGACCCGGATACGCCAGCGGATGGCCCCTAGCGGAACTGGGAGTATAGCGGACGAAGGGATGACCGACCAGCTCAGTTCCGTGATGAACACGGAGCAAGTCGAACGCCAAGTGAAGAACGTCGGCGAAGAGCGGAACCCCGACGAGAACGGGGCCGTTGATGTACCGACTACCGGCATCGACGCAGACGTCACCAACTACTCACCGTCCTCGACCCACGGGATGCCGATGCTCGGCATCGGCACCTTCGATCATGCGGACTATGATGCGTGCTACGGGAACATTCAACAGGCCCTCCACGTCGGGTACAGGCACATCGACACTACCGAGCAGGTTGAGGCGTACTACAACGAGAAGGCGGTGGGCGATGCTGTCGCCGCGTCGAGCGTGGCTCGCGAAGATTTGTTTGTGGCCACCAAGGTTCCGCCAGCAGACCTCGACCAATACGGCGTCCGACGCAGCGCCGAAGAGAGCCTCAACCACCTCGGTATGGAGTATGTGGACCTCCTATACGTCCACTGGCCCACGGGCAAGTACGACCCAGTCGAGACGCTCGATGCATTCGCAACTCTCCGAGAGGAAAGCCTCATTGAGAAAATAGGTGTGAGTAACTTCACGGTCGACTTGCTCAAAGAGGCCATCGAAGTCGCTGACGCGCCAATTTTTGCGAATCAAGTCGAGATGCACCCACTGCTCCCGCAAGAGGACCTCCGGAACTTCTGCTCCCAGGACCATGTGGACATGGAACTCGTGGCCTACTCGCCCATCGCCCGCGACGATGTCGAACACGTGACGGAGGTACAGGAAGTCGCGAGGAAACACAGCGCGACACCTGAACAGGTCAGCCTCGCATGGCTTCGGGAGAAAAACGTAACCGCTATTCCCAGAGCTACGACCAAAGACCACCTTCGAGAGAACTGGCTGAGCCTCGCTCTCGAACTTGATGACGAAGACGTGGCAAAACTCGATGCCATCGAGGAGCGCAAACGCATCGTCAACCCGGATGATGCCCCATGGCATTGATGCGGTTCGACACCGGTCGAATCAATTCCGACTCGACACAATCGACCCAATGTATATGCTGATTATTGTGGCGGTCGCGATTGGGATGATTCTCCTCCCACTCGAAGTATTGGACACTTCCCTGCTGGGAATCGCGACGGTGTCGTTATACACGGTATCGATCGGGACGTTCGTCCCATCCGAAGTGTCGATTTAAGCTTACCGAGTGGTGTCCGGACGACCGACTTCTTGAGCGTCTTCGATGAGTTTCCTTCTCGGAGTTGGGGATTTAACCAGTGTGGTGCGACACCGCCGGGCCAATAGCGAGTGGAGATATTTACGCTCTGCATTAACCGCCTTAACTCAAGAAGTTCGTTCGGTGGAGTAAGAGTATTAGCAATTAATTTGTGGTGCGAATTTATCGAAGAGCGTTCCTCATATCGACCATCGTCATTTCGACCGACTCGGTATCGACGGCGACCGTTTTCTCGTAAGTACCTGTTCGTTGAAAGCCAGTCTGTTCGTAGAACGGGACGGCATTCAGAGACACCTCCACGTATAGCGAGCCGCCTCCGTGGTCTCGCACTCGCTGTTCAATTGCTTCGACCAACGTTCGTGCGATACCCTGTCGTTGATTGGCGGGATGGACGTAGAGTTTATCGAGTTCTGGGTCATTCAACGAGACTTCCGCAAACCCGACGATTTCCGACTCGACTTCAGCCACTAAGAACGCAGAATCCTGTTCTGAAACTGAATACCTCTGTGGCGAGGGGCCTGATTCCCAGACCTCCATCTCCTCGTCGGAGTACTCTGAGGTATCGACTCCGCGATCGAAGCAACGTGAACCTCGTAGATTGCTTCGCAATCACTAGCAGTTGCATCACGAACCGCAACCATTAGCAACGACTTGCTCACCGTAACAAATAAAAGCAGTGTCGATAACACGTTCCGTCTCCATTCAACCAATACATCAGAACGTACTCAACGACTCTACTGCTCAATACACGCTCCGCATTGTTCATAGCCGATTTGTTCTTGTCATCAGAGGTGAGTTTCAACGAAGCGGGCTCGGAGTACCGGCGAGGATGGGCGCGGCGAGAGCTTTCATCACTCGCGCGCTCCTACGAGGAACATGAAGGAGTTTGATTTTCTCGTCATCGGGTCCGGGTCCGGACTGGACGTGGCAAACGTGGCGGCGAATCAGGGACAATCAGTCGCGGTTGTCGAAAAGGGGCGACTCGGCGGGACATGTCTGAACCGGGGTTGCATCCCCTCGAAGATGCTGCTGTACCACGCCGACATCGTCGAGACGGTGGAGCGCGCCGAGGAGTTCGACATTTCGGCGGAGGTCACCGACGTCGCGTTCGACGATATCGTCCGAAAGGTCAACGAGGAGGTCCACGGCGACGCGGCGTCCATCCGTAACGGACTGGAGTCGTCGTCACAGCACGAACTGTTCGACGGCGAAGCCTACTTCGTGGACGAGCGGACGGTGGAGGTCGAAGGCGGTGAGGACGACGGCGCTCGGCTCCGAGCGGACACGGTCCTCATCGCCGCCGGGTCCCGACCGTGGACTGCACCCATCGAGGGCATCGAGGGAGTTAATTACCTCACTAGCAAGCAGGCGCTCCAGTTGGAGGAACCGCCGGACCACCTAGTCATCGTCGGTGGCGGGTATATCGCGGCGGAACTAGGCCACTTCTTCGGGATGTTCGGTAGCGACGTGACCATCATCGGCCGCCGACCGCACTTGCTCCCGTCCGCCGACGAGGAAGTTGCGGAGGCGTTCACCGACCGGTACGCCGAGCGGTTCGACGTGTACACCGGCTACGAAGCGGTTACCGCGACCGAATCAGAAGAGGGAATTACCGTAGACGCACGAACGTATCCGCAGGGCGAAGACAGCGAGAGTTCCGACGAGTCGGTGAGTGTCACGGGCGACGAACTGCTGGTCGCGACCGGCCGGACGCCGAATTCCGACACGCTGAATCTGAAGGCCGCAGGCGTGAAAACGGACGCTGACGGATTCATCGAGACCGACGAGTACCTCCGGACGACCGCCGACGGCGTCTGGGCGCTCGGTGACATCGTCGGCGAGTACCTCCTGAAACACAACGCCAACCACGAGGCCCAGACCGTCGCGCGGAACATCTTCGGCGAGGACCTCGAACCGATAGATTACACGGCGATTCCGTTCGCGGTGTTCGGGTCGCCCGAGGTCGCTGGCGTCGGTGCCCACGAGGAAGCGTTACGAGCGGCGGACCGCGAATACGCGACTAATACATACCGCTTCGAGGATACTGCGCGTGGCGATGCGATGCATGCTGAGGGGTTCGTGAAGGTGCTCATCGATTTAGAGGGTGAGATTCTGGGCTGTCACATCATCGGACCGGATGCGTCAACGCTCATTCAGGAGGTCGTCGTCGCAATGAAAGCCGGGTCTGGGACTGTCCAGGATATCCGTGAGTCAGTCCACATCCACCCTGCGTTGCCGGAAGTCGTCCAGCGGGCGTTTGCTGGACAGTTTTCTCGCGGCGGGAATAGTCAACACCACCATCACTAACAGTTGTGCAGGCCCATCGTGACCCCTATCCCGGTGTAGGAAGGCTGCCATCAGAGGATACGACTACGAGGGAAGAAGAGCCAAATCTGCTCGTCGCGTTGCAGACCCGATGTAACTCGGCCGAGTAGCTTTACGTCTCCTTCTTGTTGAGTGCTTTGTAATGCTCGTTGTTCACGCGATATTTCCGATCGACCCTGATAGTCACGACGAAGCGCTCGACCGGATTACATCGCTCGCCGAACAGTCCCGTAACGAGAACGGCGTCATTGACTACCGAGTCGCGACGGATGTCGAAGATTCGAACGTATTCCGATTCTTCGAACAATACGAAGACGAAGCTGCGTTTGAGGCGCACGCGGAGACGGACCATTTCCAGGAGTTCGAGAAGGCACTTCCGGACCTCCTCGCCGGCGAACCGGAAGTGATGAAGTTCGACGTCGCAGACGCGTCTTCCGTCGAACTCTAAACGATCCGCCACGACCCCTCTGTTAGTTTAAGGGCTTACCAATCAGTCTGCTCGTAATCGCGGCCGGAATAGCCGTTGTCACCCGCTACTTACGTCTCGCAGACTAACGAGGATTCGTCATGGCGAAAGCAGCCGTCATCATTCTGGCCGGTACCGAATCGCACGCCGATCTGGGCCGCATCGTGAACGGCCTCGAAACTGCCAAAGAGTTCGCCGAGACGGAGGGCGACGATGTCGAACTCATCTTCGACGGCGCCGGAACACAGTGGGTTCCCAAACTCGAAGACGAGGACCACGACTACCACGACCTCTACCAGTCCGTTCGCGACGACATGGCGGTCTGCGACTACTGCGCCGGGGCATTCGGCGTCGGCGACGCTGTCGACGAAGCAGGGGCAGTTCGGCTTGACGAAAACGAAGGTCACCCCAGCATTCGGGACCTCGTTGACGACGACTACGAAATCATCACGTTCTGAGGTCGACTCTCGCAGAACAGAGTTTCAAAACCCGGATGTCGTCGGGACACAGCGAACATTTTCAAATCAGAGGGAAGTTGACAGCAGTCAGATCCGATGTGTGCTAGCGGATGCTGATCCTGCTCCCTTCGGTTTGTGTAACAAATAATTTAGGTCGGGAGGAGCATTGACTCAGCGAGCTCCGGCTGCGTACTCTCACCCTTGGCTTCGAGCGTTTTCGTAGAGAATTTGTCATTTGGCGGGGATTTTGAAGGTCAGCAGACGTTTTCTCAGGTGTCAGGGACGGCTGGTCAGGTATGAGCAGTAAAAGGCACAGAACTGTCTTAGCAGACTATCGAACGGTTGGTTACATCACACAAACGGTCACTCGTCGGTAGTCACTCGGCCGTCGAGGCCCACTCCAACAGTGGTTTGAGACGGGTTTTCACCTCATTCCCAGCGTCAGTCAGCGAGTACTCGACATGGGGGCGGAATCTCGTTATATTGGGTTCGAGATATCCGTCCGACATCAACGGCGCCATCCAGGACGACATGGACCCAATCGTCGAGCGCAAGGACGATATTTCCAGAGCATTCGCGAGGGAGCCTACAAGAACGTTGAGGGCAACGAAAATATCGACTTCGTCGAGGGCCACGGCGTCTTCGAATCCCCGCACGAGGTCCGCGTCGACGATCACACGCTCTCTGCCGAACGGGTCGTCATCAATACAGGTGCTCGCCCGGCGAAGCCGACAATCGACGGCCTCAACAACGTCGAAGTCCACGACAGTATTGATTTGCTCGACCTCGACGTAATTCCTGACTCGCTGGCCGTCATCGGGGGTGGGTACGTCGGCTGCGAGTACGCCCAGATATACAACCGATTCGCCTCAAACGTCACCGTCTTCCAGCGCGGCGACCGCCTGCCTCCTCCCGGACGAGGACCCGGAGGTAAGCGGGGTCATCGAGACTGCCTTCGAAGACGAAGGGATCACCGTCCAGACCAATGCACCCGTGACGGCACTAGCAGAGGTCGGCGACGGCATCCGCGTCGACGCCAATGGTACCAGCACAATCATTGTCTCAGATGACGCGCTCGCCGCTGGGCAGACGCCGAACACGGACGGTCTCGGGCTCAAAGACGTCGGCGTGTCGGTTGACGACCCAGGGTTCATCGAGACCGACGATAGCTTCAGAACGACTGCTGACGGTGTCTACGCCATCGGCGACGTGAGCGGGCCGCCGCCGATGTTCACCCACTCCGCTCGTGACGATGCAGACCTCCTGTATCGGCATCTCGCGAAAGACGAGGAGATCAGCACCGAGGGGCGAACCGTCCCATGGGCGGTATTTACTGACCCACAGGTCGGTCACGTCGGGCTGACCGAACAGGAAGTTCGGGACGAAGGGTACGAGGTGGGCATCGGCCCCAGAACTTCACTGACCAGGGCAAGCCGAAGGCACTCGGTGAGACCGAAGGATTCGTCAAACTCGTCACCGACGCCGACACCGACGAGCTACTCGGCGCGCACGTAGTCGGCGAACAAGGGGCCGAAATCGTCCACGAACTCGTCCTCGCGGTCGAACTCGGCGCGACCGCCGGCCAAATCGCCAAGACGATGCACATCCACCCCACGCTCCCCGAGAGCATCAACTCCGCCGCCGGTGGCGTTCACAAGCCCTTGTAACGTGTCTCGAAGAGAGTCACCCCGTCACATAGAAGGCGATGGTTCGCCATGAAATCGCTCACTCGACTGTCGATAAGAGATCATCGAGCTCCCCGGTTTCGCCCAGGTCGATGAGCGCGCGATTAAGCAGTTCTCGAACGACGAACTCCTCGTAGTGCTGGGTTTCGCAGTATTCACACGGCCTCATCTCCTTGGCTACGGCCTGGATCTCGTCTCCGTGTTGCTCGGCGAGGGTCTCGATCAGCGCAGCTAGCTCTTCCCGAGTCGTGTTCTGTGCCGAAGCGAGTTGGTCAGCACTACTTTCCGGGAGGTCGTACGAAAAGACACGCGTATTCGACTTGTAGTACTTCCGCGTCCCCCCACCGGCCTCTTCGAGCCGGGCGATCTCAACCATCTCGGCGTCCTTCAAGACGTTCACGTGGTGGCGCACCGTCGTTTCCGCCTTTTCCTCACCGCGACGGTGCAGTTCGTCGTGAATCTCCTCGATCGTCATTTCTTCGGTCGTGAGCATGTCGAGGATCTTCGCCCGGACGTCGTTTTCCAGCGCCTTCGCTTTCTCTGGGTCCGTCGTCACGACTTCGCGGATCGGTACATCAGATTCGAGGAGCGCCATTCTTGTGAGAAAGTAAGCGCACGACAACAGTAAGAGTAACGCCACTCACCCGACAGCAGTATTATCGATTAGAGACCGCTATGATTTTCGTCGTGATGGTTATCTGTGTCGCGCAATAACCATCATCCACGATGGGGACGACACACGAACAATTCAACGTCGGGGGGATGTCCTGCTCGTTCTGTGCCGAAAGCATCGAGAAGGCCTACAGCCGGACCGACGGCGTCAAGGACGTCGACGTGAGTCTTGCCCACGAAGAAGTCCTCGTCCAGTACGACGACGACCTTCTGAGCGAGATCGAGGTGAAGGACACGCTCCGTGACCTCGGCTATACCATCCGCGACTCGGACAAAGCGAAGCGATATGAACAGCAGCAGACCGAACTCGCCGACGGGAAGCGCCGGCTACTGCTCGCTGGCAGCGCCTCTATCGTTGTTGTTGCGCTGATGGGATGGATGATCCTCGTGATGAAGCGCTTCGAGTCGGCATCTCTCACGATGGATCTGGTGACCCTGGTGCTGGCGCTCGGGACGATGTTCGGTTCCGGGCGCTACATCAAACAGAAGGCTTTCCAGAGCCTCCGCAGGGGTATTTTCAATCAGCATGTCCTCCTAGAGGCGGGTGCATTCGCAGGGCTTTTCGGTGGATTGCTCGGCCTGTTCGTCTTCCCGAGCTTCCCGACTGTCCACTTCTTCGCCGTCTCCGTATTCATCACTACCTACCACATCCTCTCTGAGTACACTAGCCTCATCGTCCGCACACGGACCTCACAGGCGGTCCAGCGTCTCCTCGACCTCCAGCCAGACACGGCCCGTCGCGTCGGTGAGGACGGCGACGTCGAGGAGGTTCCTGTCGACGACCTCTACGTCGGCGACAACGTTCGCGTCAAACCCGGCGAGAACATTCCCGTCGATGGGACGGTCATCGAGGGAAAGTCCACGGTCGACGAGTCGGTCGCGACAGGCGAGTCCATCCCTGAGGAGAAGGCCGACGGCGACGAGGTGATTGGCGGCAGCGTCAACGAGACTGGGACGCTGCTCATCGAGGTAACTGCAACCGGGGAGGACGCGTTCCTGAACCAGATCGCCCGCGAAATCGAGGAGGCGCGGGCGATGAAGCCCGGCATCATCCAGCTCGCCGACCGGGTTCTCAAGTATTTCGTCCCGGCCGTTTTGACGATTGCCGCGCTCTCGTTCCTCTTCTGGGTGGTCGCACCGCTCGCGTGGGGCGGTGGCCCTAAGGTCCAGCGCGGGGTCTTCGCGGCGCTGGCTGTCCTCGTCCTGGGGTATCCGTGTGCACTGGGGATGGCCACGCCACTAGCCCTGATTCGGGGCGGTGGGAAGGCGGCGAACCACGGCATCTTGATGCGGTCAGGCGACGCCTTCCAGATATTCCCCGACGTCAACCATATCGTGCTGGACAAGACCGGTACCATCACCGTCGGCGAACCTGCCGTCAGTGAGGTCATTGTATTCGATGCCGAGGAGAGCAACGTACTGGCGACGGCGGCGAGTGCAGAGGCGTTCTCCGAGCACCCACTCGCCGATGCGATCCTCGATGCCGCTGACGAACAGGGCGTCGAGTACGGAGACCCCGATGCCTTTGATTCCGTGACGGGCAATGGCGTTCGGGCGACCGTTAATGGCGACGCGGTGCTGGTCGGCAAACCGGGCTGGCTCAGCGACGAAGGGGTCGACCTGTCGAACTGCCGCGACGACATCGAGCGACTCCAGGGACGCGGCCTCACCGTCTCTGGGGTCGTCCGTGACGGTGACCTCATCGGTCTGATCGGCATCGGCGACGAAATTAAAGCCGACGCCGACGAGACCGTCCGGCGGATGCGCGACGCCGGCATTACGCCCGTGATGATTACCGGCGACAACGAGCGCACCGCGAACGCGGTCGCCGAAGAAGTCGGTATCGACCGCGTCATGGCTGATGTCTTACCCGACGAGAAGCGTGAGGAGATCGGTTGTCTGCAAGAAGCCGGCCACCGCGTCGCAATGGTCGGCGACGGCATCAACGACGCCCCCGCACTCACGCAGGCAGATATCGGAATCGCCATCGGCGCCGGGACCGACATTGCCATCGAATCGGCTGATATCGTCCTGATGGGCGATCGGCTCGGCGGCGTGATGGACGCGTACGAGATCGGCACGGAGAGCTATCGCAAGACTCGTCAGAATCTCACGACAGCCTTCGCGTTCAACGGGATCGGCGTGGCCGCCGCGACGACCGGGCTCGTCCACCCGGTGTTCGCGATGCTCGCGATGGTGCTTTCGGTCTCAGCCGTCCTCGCCAACAGTTTCGCTGGTCAGTTCCTCTCGGGAGAGGGCGTCAACACCGAGTTCGCCCTCGACAAACGCACGGACGATGACGTGAGAGACGGCCGAGCGATGGCTGATTAGGCCACGACGTCGTAGCCAGCTTGTTCGATTGTTGCGTTCACGTCGTCGTTGGAGACCCTATCCTTGAGGACCACATCGACCGTGTCAGCTTCGTGGTCGGCCTCAACCCGACTAACACCGTCGAGATTCTGTAAGGCGGTCTCCACGTTCTGTTCGCACCCGTTGCACGACATCCCGGTGACGGAGATCGTCTTTCGCTTCATGGGTATCTGTAACCACTCGCGGAGGATGACCGTTACGGTAGCCGTTGTATCGGTGTTATCCCTATTGAAGTGGACAATGTTGTACGGAGAGTTGTTTGTGTCGGCCCTCAAGGGGTGGAGGCTCTTCAAGGTGGAGACAGCTAACGACGGCGAGAATGACGAGTTCTCGCCAGAGAAGCGTCTGGAAGCACCGAACACGCACCTAATCAAGGCAGGGATCGCGACGATTCCGGATATGTATACTCTCCAAGAGTGTGTTGCCTACGAGAATACCCACCAGAATCGCATTCAAATTCTTCGACGGCTCAAGCGGCGTGCAGAAGAAATTCGGTTAGAACGAGCGTAACGCTCCGTCTCTCGGAGAACGTAGTTTTTCGAGCCTCTAACGGGCGGAGGCTCGAAGAACATGAGCAATCGACCAGAAATCGACATCCAACACCAGACTGCGTTTGGGGACGATGGCCGACTCGATGTAGTCGAAAAGAGCGTCAAAACTTCCCTCGAAGATTTCGGCGCTGAGGTCAACCACCGCGAGCGCGACTTCCGTTACCCATGAAGTCCTTCTCACCGTGCCCGACGACCCGGTACTCCTCCCGTAGCCTGCCGGGTAGCTCCGCGTACGACACCAACCAGTCGCTCTCCAACTCGCCGAACCCCGACACGAACTCGGCGCGGTTGATGTCCGAGACGGGGTAGTACCTCTCCTTGCCGACGTACAGCAGGTCGCAGTAGAAGACAGTCTACTCTCCCGTGTACTCGTCTCCCGACTTCGCCAGTTGGGCCTTGCGGCCGGACGACGTCCAGAAATTGGACCAAGGAACTGGAGTACGGTCAGATAGAAATCCCACTACTTAATTATTAATAGCTATGTTTATCGTGGTGGCAGTCGACGAGACATCTGGAGGTGGACAGAGGTGGCACAAGCGCACAGGCCGTATTATGAAGCGCCAGCAGCCGACTGCCGGTCCATCATCCAATCGGAAAACGAAGACGATGCGGTCGAATCAGCTAAAAACCGCATGCGCGACATTCACAGGAAGGACTACTCGGACGAGAAACTCCGTAGTGAGCATCTGAAAATCGTGTAGTAACGAAACCATGACAACTGAACCCCGAGCGGAATCGGACACAATCAACGAACAGAAACTAACCGAACTCGTAGAGACCTCGCTTGTCGACCTCGGCGCGACGGTCCATGCCTCTCTGGCCATCATCGGCGATGAACTCGGTCTCTATGCGGCACTGGACAACGCTGGGCCACTCACGTCCGCCGAGTTAGCCCAAGAAACGGATACCGCAGAACGTTACGTCCGCGAATGGCTACGCGCGCAGGCCGCTGGCAGGTACGTGACCTACGACCCCGAAACTGACCGCTACGGCCTCTCCCCCGAGCAGGCGTACGTCCTGGCCGACAAGGAGAGCCCGGTGTTCATGCCGGGCGCGTTCCAGCTAGTGTCGTCGGTAGCCAAGATCGAACCCGAACTCTTGGAGGCGTTTCGGACGGGCGAGGGTGTCGGCTGGCACGAACACGACGAGGACGTGTTTCACGGCACTGAACGCTTCTTCGGGCCATCCTA
The DNA here is from genome assembly GCF_023238205.1 of Halorussus limi. Taxonomy (NCBI): domain Archaea; kingdom Methanobacteriati; phylum Methanobacteriota; class Halobacteria; order Halobacteriales; family Haladaptataceae; genus Halorussus; species Halorussus limi. Next base: position 119,135 of record NZ_CP096661.1, on the reverse strand, counting down.
CGGGGCCTACCTGCTCGACTGGATCGAGGCGCTCGGCGGGGTCGACGAGAAACTGAAAGTAGGCGGCCGGATCGCCGACGTGGGCTGTGGCCACGGGGCACCGACGATCCGCATGGCTGAGGCGTACCCCGACTCGACGGTGGTCGGCATCGACTACCACGAGGAATCGATTACGGTGGCGCGCGAACGGGCGGAAACTGCGGGCGTCGCCGACCGCGTCGACTTCGAGGTGGCGACTGCGAGGGAGTACGACGGAGCCGACTACGACCTCGTCACGATGTTCAACTGCTTCCACGATATGGGTGATCCCGTCGGTGTGGCGGCCCACGTCCGAGAGACCCTCGCCGATGACGGTGCGTGGATGATCGTCGAACCCTACGCCGAGGACCGGGTCGAAGACAATCTCACCCCATTTGGTCGCCTCGCGTACTCGATCTCCACGGTGGCCTGTACGCCGAACTCGCTGAATCAGGAGGTTGGCTACGGGCTCGGCGCTCAAGCGGGAGAGGACCAAACGCGTGAAGTAGTCACCGAAGGTGGGTTTACGCGCTTCCGCCGGGCGGCCGAGACACCGACCAGTTTGGTCTTCGAAGCGAAGCCGTGATATTACCTGATGATATTTAATGGAGGGAAACCGCCATAATGACCTTAGCAACGGTTTCGCGGTACAACAGCAACCAACTGGGAGAGAAGAGTGGAAATGCAGTGGTGATTGGGGCGAGTATGGCCGGACTGCTCGCGGCCCGCATCTTAGCTGATAGATTTCTCGAAGTGACGGTCATCGAACGTGATCGACTGGCCAGCGAGCCAGTTGTTCGCCGAGGAGTGCCCCAGGGCGCCCATCCCCACGCACTACTCGAAGCCGGGCGGGCAACGTTGGAGGATCTGTTCCCGGGCTACGGCGAGGATCTCGTCTCGGCCGGAGGAGTCGTCGTCGATTTCGCCAGCGATGTGCGCTTCTACAGTGAAGGGGACTTCCTCGCTCGTGGTTCAACTCCGATGAAGACCTACTCCGCAACCCGGCCGTTGATCGAGCAAGTCGTCCGACAACACGTTTCCGAACTCGATGGCGTTCACATTCGCTCGGGCTGCCAGGTCACCGATTACTTCCTCGACGACACGGCAACGGTCGTGGAAGGAGTGGTCGTCCGTGATGGTTCGGACCGGACGAATGTCACCGCCGACCTGGTCGTGGATGCCACCGGGCGGACGAGTCGGACCCCGACGTGGCTCGAAAACCACGGCTACACACCACCGGAACTCGACGAGGTGCGCATCGACGTGGCCTACAGCACCACCTTCATCGAGCGACCTGCTGGCGACCTCCGCACCTTTCTCGTTCCGCCGTCCGCACCGCACACCCGCGGTGGCATGGCTGCGCCGGTCGAAGGAAACCGTTGGGTAGTGAGCGTGCACGGTGTCCACGGCGACCACCCACCAGCGGACTCCGCGGGATTCGCGAAATTCGCAGCGAGCCTCCTGACACCCGAGGTCAAGCACCTCCTCGACGGTCATCGACAGATTACCGGGAACATCGAACAGTATCCGTTCCCGACGAATAGACGGTACCGCTACGGGGACCTCGACCGGTTCCCCGATGGACTGGTCGTCATCGGCGACGCGATCGCGAGCTTCAACCCCATCTACGGCCAGGGTATGTCTGTGGCGGCTCTGGAAGCACTTGTGCTTCACCACACTCTAGCTGCGGGCGATTGCGAGAATCTCGCGCTTCGGTTTTTCGATCAGGCCGAAGAGGTAATCGACATGGCGTGGATGTTGGCGGCAGGAAGCGACTTCGCGTTTCCGCAAACCACCGGCCCCAAACCTCGTGGCACCGACCTCATTAGCTGGTATCTCTCTCGGTTGGCACAGAAAGCTCATACGGACAGCACGCTGTCCAGTGCGTTCTTTCAGGTGCTAACGATGGAACGACCACCGACCGCATTACTGCGTCCGAGGAGTATGTGGCGCGTGTTCAAACCGACCAGCTGAACTCTCCTGATGCTGTTCGGAGAAAAGGTCGGCGAGTCTCGTGCAAAATCCAGAGCGTATACTTATCGTTCGATTGCTGTATAGAGCTAAGGGCTTCAACAGAGTCGACGAAGTAGTTTTTAGTCAGCACCCACTGGCCGTTCTTCAAGCCGCCGAGTAATGGTTACAGCGTCGCCATCGACTGTTATCTCGTAATCCAGATACGTGAACGTCACCTCTCCGTTTCTCCGGTTTCGAAATAGATTGTCGAGGGCCTCTGGGTCTATCGCCTCGTGTAGCGGTGGTCGAGCCTCGGGTTTGTCGTCGTCCATCTTCGAGACACAGTTGATAACTGCGAGACTGAGTGGCTCGTTCCCCTCGATTGAATATCGACAGATGTCTCGGTTTTCTCTCTCATGACTCATACCGAGAGAGTACGAAGTAATTGTACATAAATCTCGACTCATACTTGCGTGGCAAAGAGTATCGTGATAACACCTGGTGCTAACATGGGGGAATAAAACGTCCTGTAGGAGATACGCACTACCAATTGAGCGTAACTGCCGTACTATGACGGAAATGGCAAGTAGGCAGTACACCCAATCTGGCCCGAACCCTGAAGCAGGGCAGACAGAACACCGGTATTAACCAACATATGAACGAGTACCACAGCGTTTGTTGGTTAATCACCAACTTCCTAATGACTTCCTCTCAACAAGTCTATTGTTGTCAGGCGTGGCCCTGTGGAAACTGCCAGTAGGTGGTAACTACTATGCCGAATATAGAGGGTGACTACAGCATACTCCGTGTACAGTAGGGTGAAAACGAGACTGTATCCGTCGAGTGGAGCAACTCTCTAAGGGACATTCTTTTTGCCGTCAAATACGGACATAGGCCAATGAGCTCGGGTCAAACCTCCTCCGAGGACGTACTCGCTGCCGCTAATCGCGTAGGGGCGGCCGGTGAACCCTTTACGGCCAGCGAAATCGCGGAGGAGTTAGGGTGTGCTCGACGTATCGCGGTAAACAAACTTGAGGAATTGACCGAGCAAGGTGACATCGAAAGCAAAGAGATTGGCACACAGAGCCGCATCTGGTGGCGGCCAACAGACTGTCTAAAATCTCCCTCCAAGAATAGGGAAAACCTCGAAACTGAACTGGAGGAAGTCTTCGGCCGAATCTCGGACGCCTTCTATGCACTCGACACCGATTGGCAGTTCACGTACGTAAGCGACTATGCCGAGGAACTCATCCACTATCAGGACGAGGGACTCGTCGGCAAGAACCTCTGGGAGGTGTTCGAGTGGGCCGAAGATTCGCCACTCGACAAAGAGTACCGTGAGGCGATGGAAACCCAAGAGCCGACCTCGTTCGAGTTCTACTCCCCCGACCCACTCGACACGTGGTACGAGGTCCACGCGTATCCTTCTGATACGGGGCTATCGGTGTATTTCCAAGACATATCGGAACGAAAGCGGCGCGAACGAGCACTCGAAGAGAGCGAACACCGCTATCGGACGCTGGTCGAAAACTTCCCCAACGGTGCTGTTACTCTCGTCAACGAGGAACTTCAGTATCAGACCGTCGGCGGTCAACCAATCACCAGTGGTACGACGAGAGAAACCCTCGAAGGGAAACCGGTCCGCGAGGCGCTTCCGGAAACGCTGGCCGACGAATTAGTTCCGCGCTACGAGGCGGCACTCGAAGGTGAATCGAGTTCCTTCGAGACTGAATCCGACGGCCGCATATACCAGATTCAGATTCTCCCGGTGTACGACGATGACGGAGAAATATTCGCGGCGTTAGGGGTTTCGCAGGACATAACAGAACAAAAGCAAAATCAGCAGCAGGTTGCTGAAAGCGAGCGTCGTTACCGGACGTTGGCAGAGTACTTCCCGAACGGCATCGTGACGCTGTTCGACCACGACCTCCGATATACACTCGCATCGGGACGAGGATTCGAGAATATCCCAGTCGAGCCGTCCGACCTTGAAGGGAAGCAGTTCGACGAGGTCTGGGGCGACGAGACTGCCGAGGAACTCAGGCCTGCCTTCGAGGCTGCGCTCGACGGCGAACAGCGGACGGTCGAACTCGAGTACGTGGACCGTGAGTGGGTGGTCCACGCAGTCCCCATCACCGACGAGCGCGGCGACGTGTTCGCGGGCATGACGATGGCCCAAGATATCACCGAGCGCAAAGAACGGGAGCGAGAACTCCAACGCTACCGGGAGTACACGGACAAGGTGCTCAACGCCATCGATGACGTGTTCTATATTCTCGACGAGTCCGGAAACCTCCAGCGCTGGAACGACACCCTCTGCGAGGTAACCGGTTATCACAGCGATGAAGTCGAGTCCATGCACATATTCGAGTTCTTCGACGAAGAGGCCCACACTGAGATAGCAAGCGCAATACGCGACGGACTTGAGACCGGCGACGCACACATCAAGACGGAGGTCGTAACGAAGCATGGAGACCGAATCCCGTACGAGTTCGTCGCTTCTGCGCTTGAGGACCCAGACGGCGAGCGCGTGTTGGCGGGCATCGGTCGGGACATCACCGATCAGAAAGAGCGCGAACAGACGTTACAGGATGCAAAAGAACAGTTAGAAGCAGCGACTGAAGCCGGTGCCGTCGGGACATGGGAGTGGAACATCGTAGATGACGAATTCGTCGCGGGCACGTCGTTTGCCCGAACGTTCGGTATCGACCCCGAAGATGCTCGCGAGGGCGTGTCTATCGACCGTCTGCTTTCCTCCATCCACGAGGATGACCGCGAGCGCGTCGAACAAGCAATCGAGAACGTGATAGAGACCTGTGGAGAGTACGAGGAAGAGTATCGGGTCTGGAATGCGGACGATGAACTCCGATGGGTCGTCGCCCGTGGTCACGTCGAATGTGACGAAGACGGCAATCCCATTCGGTTCCCCGGTGCGCTCACCGACATCACCGACCGAAAGCAAACCGAGCAGGAACTTGCGGCCCAGAGGAAACAGCTTGAGACCCTGTTCGAGGTGCTCCCGGTCGGCGTCATGGTCGCGGACGGAAGCGGCGACATCATCGAGGCCAACGAGATCGCGAAGGCCATCTGGGGCGTCGAGGAGTTCGACGCCGAGACGGTGGCGGAGTACGAGCAATACACGGCGTGGTGGGCTGACACCGGCGAACAGATCGACCCCGAGGAGTGGACGCTAGCTCGTGTACTGCGAGGCGAAGAGGTTGAAGACCCTGATATCTACGAGATTGAAGCGGCAGACAGCGGGCGCAGGACTATCATGGCTCACGGGATGCCGATTCGGGGCGCAGACGGCGAGGTCTCTCGGGCGGTCGCGACGCTGACGGACATCACTGAACGCCGTGAATCCCAGCGCCAACTTGAGGAGTCTGAGCGCAGGTACCGGACGCTCGCCGAGAACTTCCCCAACGGTGCCGTCGGGCTCTTCGATGAGGACTTAAAGTATACAGCAGTCGGCGGGCAACTCCTTGATGAAGTCGGAGTTACTCCGGAGGACCGAATTGGAAAATCCGTCTACGAAATCTATCCGGACGAACTCTTCAGCGAAGTTGAACAGTATTTCCACGCTACACTCGACGGCGAAACGAATTCGTTCGAGACGCAGTATCATGGCCTTCACTTGTTTAACCACACGCTCCCAGTCAGGAATGCCGACGGGGATGTCTTCGCGGGGATGCTCGTGGTCCAAGACGTTACTGACCAGCGAGAGGTGGAACAAGAACTTCGCAAGAGCGAAGCAAAGTTCCGAACGCTCGCTGAGAACTTAGAGGAAGTTGTGTGGATGTCCGACCCCGAAACAAGGGAGTTCCTGTACGTCAATCCTGCCTTCGAGGAGATTTGGGGACGGGACCGCGAGACACTATACGAAGAGCCGCGGTCCTTCCTCGACGGTGTACACCCCGAAGACCGGGACCGAGTGCAAAACGTCTACGACTCAATGCCGGAGACGGAGTCCGATATCGAGTACCGAATCGTCCGACCGGACGGCGAGGTCCGGTGGCTCCACGTACGGTCTGGACACGTCCGCGACGACGACGGCGACACAGTCCGCATCGTCGGCATTGCCGAGGACGTCACCGACCGAGTAGAGCGTGAGCAACAACTTGAGGAGACGGTCGAACAGCTCAAGGAGTCTAACGAACGCCTCGAAAGCTTCGCGAGTATGCTCGCCCACGAACTCCGCAACCCCGTCACCATCGGCCAAATCTACAGCCAACAACTCCCGGCCGAGACGGACGCCGAGGCGGTCAAGTACGTGACTGAAGCATTCGACCGGATTGAAGACATGGTCGACGTGATGTTAATTCTCACGAGAGGCCGTGATGCAGTTGGTGAACAGACTCCGATTCAACTCGCAGATATCGCACGGGAGGCTTGGGACAAGGTAAATACGCCCGGCGCAAGTATCGAAGTCGATATAGACTACACGATTCAGGCCGATGAGACGTACATCGAGCACCTGTTCCGGAACTTGTTCGAGAATGCCGTCGAACACGGTGGCTCGGACGTTACGATTACGGTCGGTGAACTTCCCGACGGGTTCTACGTTGCCGACGACGGAGTTGGGATTCCAGCGGATGAACGAGACACCGTCTTCGAAGCGGGGTATACGACTGCTGCCGAGCAAGGCGGTACTGGGTTGGGGCTCGCGTTCGTTCAGAAGTTAGCCGACGTGTACGGATGGGACTGCACTGTGACGGAGAGCTCCGATGGGGGAGCGCGATTTGAGTTCGTGAATGTGACGACCAGTCGTTGATGACCAACACCGGATAATCCAAAGTTCGACCAGCAACGACTGCTTCCAATATTCTCTCGCTCAGCTGGGCTCAAAATACTCAGTGTACGCTACTGCTCTGAATATACTCCGCGACCAGTAGCGTGACGTCCGCCGCCGACCGCACTTCAAGATACACCCATCGCTAGCCAACCTAGAGAAAACAACCCTGTCTATGCTTCTAGGGAAGCGTGGTGGAGTTCCTATAGCAATTTCGTGGTGTGGACCGGAGTGTCCTGACACCCGCTATGGTGAGTGGGCTAACACCACCTGCAGGCTTGGTCGTCATTACTCCACTCGACGCCACCGTCGTGAAACTGAACGACAGTTCGGTGTTCGCCCGCCTGATTCTTGTCCGTCCGAACGGTGCGGGGTGAGAGTGCAGCCAACTCCTCGATCTTCTTGAAGACACGTTTGAGTTCGCTGGAAGCGAACGACCGGTCGAAGTACGCAGCTAAGTCTGTTCGGATGCCGGGCGCGGTGTAGACGATGCGCTGGCCGTTCGCGTCCGAGACGACTGTTACCCATTCGTCGGCGTGTGCGTGGAGTGCTTGGGCATGCTCGTTGAGAGGGGTAGACGCGGTCGGTCACGGCGTCAGGACCGTTACGGACGAGGCGACCGAGTTCGTCACCGGACCATAGCTCTTTTTTCGACGTTTTGTCTCCTCGGGATTTACTATCATCCTGTTTACTGTTGGCCGTTAAGGGTTATACAGATATGTAATTTCCCGGCAGTATTTATTCTGGGTTAGATAACTCCCTTTTAAATATTCAGATGGTGTCTCTTGTCTTCTGGTTCCCTCTCAAAGACAGATGTTGACGCGTACGTTTTCAAGACTTGGAACTCGATTGCGGGTGGAATACTTTCGTTCCCTACAACGTAGTTCTGGGACAGAGTGTGCGTTCTCGACTGAACATTCAACTGAGTGCTTACCTTGAATGAATTCGATAAACACTCTTCGCAATAGAGATCAAGCATAACTAGCTATCCTAACCGTTTAGACTAACTATCCAGGGCATCAATTTCTGATTCAAAGCTACACTGGCAGCTCTGGTACGAACCGGTCTGGTCGTACGCGCCAATCCACCCACGACTGGTAATTTCTATTGATCGCAAGAAAAGGGTCTGTTCGGAGGTTAACGCTCAACGGAGTACACGAACCTAATTGACGCGCTGATCTCAAACACATCGAGACTGTCTCAAACGGCCATCATCTCTGTACGACGACACGCTGTACCGATACGGCTTCTACACCAACAATGTGAACTAGCCCTCACACTTGCTCGCTTCGAGAGACACCTGAGGTTTACTATCTTTCCCGTCTACAGTCACCTATGGTCTCCCGCCACACACTCCGGAACACTTTCCTCGGCCGTGACGTCGCCATTGCCTACGCGATTATCGTCGGCCTCTATTTCCTGAAATTCATACCGTTTCAGCCTGTGCAGCTTCCACCCTACCTCTTGATCGTTTCCTACGACCTCATCGAAGTAGCACTCCCGTTCCTCTCCCCATACTACCCAACCGCATTCCCCCTGTTCTTGTACGTACTCGCAATCAGTGGGGCAGGTATCACCCGGAAACTCCGAGTCACTGATAGTGAGCAGTCACCGTGGCTGCAGACACTCGGGGGAGTCTGTCTCATTATTGGCGTTCTCTCAATTGGATTCGGCGTATTTGTCGGCGGCCCCCTCGTTTCCTCCACTGACAACCCGACCCCACTGGCTATTACGGGTACGACGGGAATCATTTTTCTCGGGATAGCTTGGTGGTTGCTTGGCCGCAAGACAATTCATCCTACCACTCCCGCCTGAGAGAATACACCCACCTCTCGAAGTAATCTTCCCATCAAGGGGTGTGACAAGGCGAGAGGTCAAGCCGCCGCAATCACGATGCTTCACCATAGGACGAAGATTCGAGACCACATCGAACGGTTGTATTCGCGGACGAGAGGCGTTCTGTGATAGATTCCAGATATAGTCCTTCGAGGGCGAACCGGTCGTAGCGTCGAGTTTCAGTCGGGGAGCGGCGGCCACGTCGGCGCCACCGTCTCCTGGATGAGTCGGGTTTGCGCGCGACGCAACCGCTCGGACACCGAGGAAGCAGTAATATCCAGTTCTGCGCCGACGTCTTCGAGAGACGCCCGACGCGGGATGTCGAAATACCCGAGTTCGTACGCCGTTCGAAGTGCTTCGCGTTGATGGTCGGTAAGACCGTCACCGGGCGGTTCGGGGTCGCCGTCACGAGTAAGCCGTTGCAGTTTGAATCCGCCATTCTGCCGCCAGAACGTCGAGAACTTCTCGAACGCGTCGCGGTCGGCGAACCAACCCGTTTGTTGCCATCCACTCGGTAATACCTCGATTCGCTCGATTATCGCGTCCACCGTAGCGAGGGCTTCGAGGCCAGCGAGGTCGTCGACGTGGTCACCGAGTTGCTCCTCGAAGCTGAGCGCTGGAACCACCTGATAGCGACGCGTGTCGCCCGCCCGACCCACGAGAGTCAACTCCGCGACGTCGTAGGCGTCGGCGAGCGCGTTCTCGACTGCCGTCCGTGAGCCGTCGGTCACGGTGACGAGGAACAAGGGGCGAGCGCCGTGGTTGAACTGTAGTTCGAGAATCAGCGTCGCTTGGGGGACGGCCGCCGCCACTCCGGTAAGTGGGAGCGCCTCGCAATCAATTTCGAACGTAGCGACGAGTCCCATATCGTATCATTTCTATCACTGCTAATGGGAGTGTCGAAAGACGTTATCAAACGAGAAGGCTCCGGCAGGATAGCTGTGGCCGGGTTACCGACCCCACTTAAACAGCACAATTTGTGAGAGAACGGCTTAGCCCCGCCGTCCTTGAACGAAGGACGCATGCCGACGAACCAGTCTATAGATGGCACGGAGGTAGCGTACGAGCGACACGGAGACGGTCGGCCGGTCGTCCTGCTTCACGGCGGAATGGCTCCTCGGGAGTACTGGAATCCGGTCGTTCCGCATCTCAGCGAGTATGCCGCTGTGGTCCCTCAGCGGCCGGGTTTCGGTACCTTTCTCGACGATTCGGCGGAGACGAGCGCCGACGAAGTAATCGAGCGTGAAGCCGAGTACGTCCGAACGCTCGTAGATGCCGTCGACGGCGAGCCGATTCTGTTCGGCCACTCCTTCGGCGCGCTCACGGCGATAGAGGCCGCGACCGAGGCAACGGTCGAAGCGGTGGTCGCGTACGAACCCGCAGTCCTCCCCAAGGAGTATCGGAAAGAAGCCGACTTAGCCAGTCGCATGGAGGAGCTCGTCGAGGAGGGCGAACGTCGAGAGGCGGTCAAACGCTACGTCGAGCAGGTCCTCCACCCCGACGGAATCGACGACCTCGACGCGTGGTTGGCGGAATGGCCGGTCTGGCCCGACTGCGTCGAACTCGCCGAGGAGGTCGTCCGGATGAACTACGCCGTTGAGGGGTATCAGCTACCGGAACGACTCGACGTGGACGCTCCCGTCCTCGTGTTGACCGGTACCGACGGACCGGACTTCCTCCGGAAGAGCGCTCGCGCAGTCCACGACGTGCTTCCGGAGAGTCGTCTCGTCGAGTTCGACGGTGTCAGCCACAGCGGTCCCAGCGAAGCGCCCGGACTCGTCTCGGCGGAAGTCGAGGCCTTCCTCGGTCGATAGGACTCGCCAGTCACGCTGTTTTCACGTGCAGTAGTCCGGTGCGTCTTCGGTCCTGACGGGAACTATTCGCTATTCTGCCACTCCGATCGGAGGAGTCCGTACGAGAGCATGTCGTGATACTCGCCCCGATACCATGCGGCCTCTCGTTGCGTCCCCTCGTGTACGAATCCCAGTGATTCCAGCAGCGCGATGGACGCGTCGTTGAACCCGCCGACGTGCGCACTCAGACGCCGAAGGTTTCGGTCCGTGAAGGCGTACTCGACTATCCTGTTGACAGCGTCAGACCCGTACCCCTGTCCGTGGTGTTCGGGGGCAATCCAGTACCCCAGTTCCGCAGACCGGGCCCGAGACGTCTCGGTGGGGCCGTACTGAGACTGCGATAAGGACACGTGACCGACCGGGTCGTCGTCGCGACAAACCAGACAGTGGACGTCCTCCTCGGTGGTAAGGACGTTCTCGAAAAAATCTTCAGCCAAGTTATCGTTCATCGGATTGATATCGAGCGCTGGACGCCAGACAGTCGGGTTGTTCATCATCCGTTGAATGAACTCGATATCTTCCTCGTCGACTGGTCGAAGGGTTACCGTGTCACCCTCCAGAAACACCGGTCCGGGCATACCTCAACGTGAAGTGAATGGTACGAGTATTTTTGGGTGCTACGAGTATTGGTAGCGTTCAGTTGGGTTTCCGTGGTCGCGAAGACGAATACGCCGGCGGCAAATCCCGCGGGAAGCCGACGAATAGCGCGAACTCGACAGCGAGAAAGAAAAGTTCAGTTCTCGTCTACCCGAGGACGTACTCGAGTGCGGGATAGCGCTCTACGAGCGTCTCGCCGCCGAGGTCGTAGTTTTCGATCCACGCGTCCAGTCCGAGGATGCGGCCAGCACCGAACGCGGCCACGGCGAGGAAGACGAGCATGTACGCGAAGTCGCCGTTGATGACGCCGTGAGCGATGTCCCAGTTGCCGAAGTAGAACGTGAGCATCATGAGCGCGCCGAAGAACGCCGCGAGGCGGACGAACGCACCGACTAGCAGTCCGAGGCCGATGAATAGTTCGCCCCACGGGACCGCGACGTTCGCGAATTCGACGAACCACGGGGTCGAACCCATCCACGCGAACAGGCTGGCGAGCGGGTTGCCGTTGGTCGCAGCCACGTTAGCGAGGTAGCCGCCCGCGCTAAACGGTTCGGCGGCGACGAGTTTCGTGAATCCAGAGTAGGCGAACGCGTAGCCCATCATGAGTCGGAGCGAGAGGACGAACCACGCCGACAGGCTGTGGGCACGTCCGCCGATGGTGTAACCGCCGATAGTACTCTCGAAGGTGTTACGAGCGTCTGGTGAGATGGCAGATGAGGTCATGGTAACGGAAGGAGAAATTCCTACTACAGTAGACGTTGGCGGTGGTAATAAAGTAGTATGGATACGTGTTCACACGGATTCACGTAACCTATGGATTGATTCTTCGAGGTAGTGCTCACGGCTGGCCGATGGGCGATTTAGGACGCGACGCCGTCTGACCCGGATCGCAAAGTCGGCACCCGTCACGGACAGAACTACCTTGTCGCGGGCTACCGTATAGGAACCGAGAGAGTACCGATGGACGACCGGAATTCCCCACCGGACGACGGGCCGGCGCGCGACCACGGCGGACACGACAGCCACGAACGTCCGTCCGGCGACGACGCGGAGACGGGAGACGTCGAGCGCGTCGAACAGTCGATGCTCGAGGAGGAGGCTGAGAACTCCGAGGAAACAGCAGGAAACACTGCCCACGGCGGTGGGCACGGCGCGATGGACCACGGCGGTCACGACGAGCAGGACCACGAGGGACACGGGGACCACGGCGGGATGCACGCCGGCCACGAGCAGATGTTTCGCCGGCGCTTCTTCGCCTCGACGCTGCTGTCGATACCGGTCCTCCTCTACAGCGAGGCGCTTCAGGAGTGGCTCGGATTCTCAGTACCGGCGTTTCCCGGAAGCGAGTGGATCAACCCCGTCTTCGCGGTTGTCGTCTTTGCCTACGGAGGGGTTCCGTTCCTCCGGATGGCCGTCCCCGAACTGAGAGACCGTTCCCCGGGGATGATGACGCTTATCTCGATGGCCATCAGCGTCGCATTCGTCTACAGTCTGGCGAGTGTCGTCTTCCCGACGGAGTCGGCGTTCTTCTGGGAACTCGTGACGCTCATCGACATCATGCTACTCGGTCACTGGATCGAGATGCGTTCTGTGCGACGCGCCTCTAGTGCGCTGGACGAACTGGCGAAGTTGATGCCCGATACTGCGGAGCGCATTACCGAGGGCGGCGAAACCGAGGAGGTCCCGGTGAACGAACTCGCGGAGGGTGACCTCGTCCTCGTCCGCCCCGGCGCGAGCGTCCCCGGCGACGGCGTGGTCGAGGAGGGCGACTCGGACGTGAACGAGTCGATGATTACCGGCGAGTCCAAGCCGGTTTCTAAGGAACCGGGCGACGAGGTCATCGGCGGCACCATCAACGGCGACGGAAGTCTGCGCGTCCGAATCGGCGCGACCGGCGACGAGACGACGCTCGCGGGCATCATGCGTCTCGTCGAGGAGGCCCAGGGGAGCAAGTCGAAGACCCAAGTGCTCGCGGACAGGGCGGCCGGGTGGCTGTTCTACGTCGCCGTCGGCGCGGCTATCGTCACCGCTATCGCTTGGACCGTCGCGACGACGTTCGACGCAGCGGTAATCGAGCGGGTCGTCACGGTCCTCGTCATCGCGTGTCCGCACGCGCTCGGTCTGGCGATTCCGCTCGTCGTCGCCATCAACACCTCCCTCGCCGCGCGAAACGGGATGCTGATTCGCGACCGCATCGCCATGGAACAGGCCCGGGACCTCGATGCGATAATCTTCGACAAGACGGGGACGCTCACCGAAGGCGAACACGGTGTCGTCGGGGTGGCGACCATCGACGGGGTCGACGAAGACGAGGCCTTGGCGCTCGCGGCAGCCGTCGAGGGAGACTCCGAGCACATGATCGCCAGAGCGATACGCGAGGCGGCCGACGAGCGCGGAGTCGAAGCGCGACGCGCCACCGACTTCGAGGCGATGAAAGGCCGCGGGGTGAGGGCCACGATAGACGGTCGGGAAGTCTTCGTCGGCGGGCCGAACCTGCTCGACCACCTCGACAGCGAGGTACCTCCGGACCTTGCGTCGTTCGCCGACGAGGCCGGCGAGAACGCACAGACCGTCGTCTACCTCGTTCGCGAGGGGGAACTGGTCGCGGCGTTCGCAATGGCGGACGTCATCCGTGAGACGAGCTATCGCGTCGTCGATGCGCTTCACGAATTAGACATCGAGGTGGCGATGCTGACGGGTGACTCCGAAGACGTAGCCAACGCGGTGGCCGACGAACTCGGCATCGACACGGTCTTCGCCGAAGTGCTGCCTGAGGACAAGGACACGAAAGTCCAGCAACTCCAAGACGAGGGGAAACTCGTCGCGATGGTCGGCGACGGCGTCAACGACGCGCCGGCGCTGACGAGAGCGGACGTCGGTATCGCTATCGGGAGCGGCACGGACGTTGCCGTCCAGTCGGCCGACGTTATCTTGGTCCAGAACAATCCGATGGACGTCGTGCGCCTGGTGAAACTAAGCAAGGCGAGCTATCGAAAGATGCAGGAGAACATCCTCTGGGCCGCCGGTTACAACGTGTTCGCCATTCCGCTCGCCGCCGGCGTACTGGCCCCGATTGGCGTTCTCCTCTCACCCGCGGTGGGTGCGCTGTTGATGTCGCTCAGTACGGTGATAGTCGCAATCAACGCCCAGTTGCTTCGGCGGGCCGACCTCTCGGTCCCGACTCTCCCGGACGCGTCGACGTCGGAGCAGGCGCAACCCGCGGACTAACCACGGCCTTTACCGAGGTTCGGGCAGACGCTATATCCCGTCCGTACAGTCTCGTTTTTCGTCGGGGAAAACCAAATCGTCATTATCGTCCGTTCTGTGGAGGACATTGATGGGGTACGGGTCACAGGCCATCGGAAGGGTCGGCGGACGGCGCGCTCTCTTGGCCCTCGGAGGGTTGTACATCGCGATCGCTGCCGGATCGCCAGTATTGCAAGTACTCGAAGGGAGGGCATCCGACGATATCTTGGTAATCGCAATCTTGGTCGGCAGTGCCGGAGTCGGACTTCTCTATGCCGGCTATCGGCTACCGCGTACCGATATCCGTCCCGACCTCTATGGCGTCATAGCTACTTGGTGTGTGCGTACAATCGGGGTACTGCTCGGAATCCTCCTGCTCGTAGAAGTCATCGCGGGAATCGACGACCCCGTCGGGACCGTTCTCATCCTCACGCCGCTCGCCAGCGTCGCTGGCCTCGGCATGGGCGTTCACGACGCGACGGCGAAAACCCGAGCGCTCAACGCTGAAGAGCAACGACGCGAAGCCGAAGAACGACGGCAGGAAGCCGAGCGGTACAGTCGCGAACTCGAACGCGCAAATCGCAAGCTCGAACGCTACGAGACCATCGTCGAAACCGTCGAGGACGGCATCTACGTCGTGGACAAGAACGGGTATTTCACGCTGGTCAACGGCGCGTACGCCGAGATGCTTGGGTACGACCGCGAGGAACTCCTCGGCTCGCACACGTCGCTCGTCGCAGAGAACGCGGAGACGCTTGCCGACAAGATTCGTGATGACCTCGAAGCGGACGGTTCCGAGACGGGAACGTACGAGGCGACGTTGGAAACCGCGTCCGGTGAGGAAATCGAAGCCGAGGCGACCATGGCGTTCCTCCCGGGGCGGGATAGTGTGAGTCACGATAGAGTCGCCGTCGTCCGGGACGTGACCGAACGGAACGAGCGAGAACAGGAACTCGAGCGACAGAACCAACGGTTAGAGAGCTTCGCGAGTATGCTCGCTCACGAACTGCGCAATCCCGTCAATATCGGCCAAATCTACAGTCAGCAGCTGCCGGCCGATACCGAGTCGGAAGCGGTCGAGTACGTCACCGAGGCGTTCGACCGCATCGAAGACATGATCGACGTGATGTTGGTGCTGGCGCGTGGCCGCGATGCAGTTGGTAGCGGTAGCCCCGTCCGACTCGCAGACGTGGCGCGTGAAGCGTGGGAGGACGTGAACGCCCCCGAAGCGACACTCGAAATCGACGTCGACGTTACCACCCGAGCGGACGATACGTACCTCCGACACCTGTTCGGAAATCTGTTCAAGAATGCCGTCGAACACGGGGGAGCGGACGTCACGGTCACGGTTGGCGCCCTCCCAACCGGGTTCTACGTGGCTGACGACGGCCCCGGTATCCCGGTCGACGAGCGGGACACCGTGTTCGAACCGGGATACACAACCGCAGGCGAGCAGGGTGGAACTGGGTTAGGGCTGGCGTTCGTCCGCGAACTCGCCGAGGTGTACGAGTGGACATATACCGTGACCCAGAGCGACGCTGGCGGGGCGCAGTTCGAGTTCACGGACCTGACCACGGTGCAACGCGCGACTGAGTGATTCACGTTGCGCGCCTCGGTCATCCAACAAACGGCCAGACGACGGTGAAGAGAACGAAGGTGGGGACGGCGGTGACGATTACCATCGCGGCGTCGAGGATTACCCCCAGGCGGAGCATCTGGTCTTTCGTCATTTGGCCGGTCCCGAACGCGATCGCGTTCGGCGGCGTTGCGACCGGAAGGGCAAAGCCGAAGCTTGCCGCCACACCGCCCGTAACCGCCAGAAAGACGCTAGCGATAGCCGGGGACGTACCGAGGGTTCCGGCGTACCGTGGCCCCATCGATATCAGAATTGGCACTGATATCGCTGCCATCGCGGTGTTGGAGGCGATCTCGGAGACCGTAACGGTATTCGCTGCGACTACAAGCGCAACGAGCAACACCGGCGCTCCAGCGACCCGATTGACGACCGCCTCCGCGAGCCAGCGCGTCGCCTCGGTCGCCGCGAGCGCGTTCGCGAGCGAGATACCTCGTCGAACAGGACTACAGAACCGGAGACCCCTCCTACTCCGGTTTCAAGAAAGACGAAGGGACTACGAATAAACCCTTTTACCTGATAGTATTCAGTAACCTAATATGAGGCGGGCATATATCGTGTGTGTACTTCTGGTCGTTCTCGCCTCCTCACTACCGGCGGGTGGCCCGATCGCTATCTCGCAGTAGGGTGCTGCTTACCCCACTACGAATTAGTAATATAGAGCCATATAATTATTAATCTCTACGTATAATAGGCGCATCTGTAGCAGCTATTTTAATAAACCGGGCGTGTCAACGTTGGATCAAGATGACCGACGAAGAGTCGGCCCAAACCGACGATGGCGCGCACGACCACAGCCACGGGCACGGCGCGTCGTCGACGAGCAGTCGAAAGTTGGCCGCCGTCTCCGCCATCAACCTCCTCGGCTTCGTCGCCGAACTCGCCGGTGGGCTACTATTCGGGTCGGTCGCGCTCCTCAGCGACGCCTTCCACATGCTGTTCGACGCGCTGGCGTACGTGATGGCGTTCGCCGCCGCCTACGTCGCCGACCGCTACGGGGAGGGCGACCGCTGGTCGTACGGTCTCCACCGACTGGAACCGCTCGCGGCGTTTCTCAACGGCCTCCTGCTGTTGCCGATGGTCGGGTTCATCCTCTGGGAGTCCTACCAGCGATTCCTCGACCCGGTCGCCATCAGTACCGGCCCCACGCTCGTCATCGCGACGGGCGGCCTGCTGGTCAACCTCGGGTCGGTCTACGTCCTTCAGGGCGGCGAAATGAGCCTCAACGAGCGAGGCGCGTTCTACCACCTCCTCGGCGACGCCGGTGGCTCGATTGCCGTCATCGTCTCGACGGCGGTCATCGAACTGACCGGCGTCCGAATCGTCGACCCGATAACCGCGGGACTGATTGCCGTCGTCATCACGTGGTCGGCAGGAAAGGTGTTGCGGGGTAGCGGTGCAATCTTCCTGCACCGGACGCCGCTCGAACAGGACACGGTACGGGCCGTCCTTCGGGAAATCGACGGCGTGACCGCCGTCGACGACCTCCACGCGTGGCAGGTCTGCAGTCAGATAACGATAGCCACCGCACATCTCGAAACCGACGCGGAGACGATGGCCGACGCGGAGGCGGTGACCCGGCGCGTCCACGAGGAACTCGCCCGCCACGGCGTCGACCACGCCACCGTCGAACTGTGTCCCAGTTACGGCGACCGCGACACCCACCTGAACGAACACGCCCACTGACGATAGCCGGGCGGTGTTCCCGTCGCGGCCGCGGCCGGAGACCCCGAAACGGTCGACAGAAAGTACTTATCGGACGGATAGCGAGTCACCAACTATGCCCCCGAGCCCTCCGACGCGTTCCCGGCGAGCGTTCCTCGCGCGCGCCGGCGGTGCGGCCCTCACCGCGACCGCACTCGGCGGGTGTCTCTCCGGACGTCTGGTCGGCGGGGAGACTCCCGAATCGACGCAGACCGGCACGGACGCAGAGCCAATCGCATCCCCAGCGCGGGCGGACGCCAGCAGGTGGCCGATGGGCGACCACGACACCGGAGCGACTCGACACAATCCCGAGGTCGACGCCGGAACGGCCCCGACCAGCGCCGCGTGGACGTACTCCCTCCCGCAGTCCCACCTCCCGACCGACCCCGCGCTCGGACCGGAACGCCTCTACGTCGGAATCGGCAACCACGAACCGACACCGGCGAAGACGAGAGTCGCGGCGTTCGCGCTCGACGACGGTGCCAAGCAGTGGGAACGACCGCTGGCCTACACCCGAGACGCGACACCGACGCTGGCTTCGGACGGCGACGGCGTCCGCACGCTGTTCGCGCTCTCCGGGCAGGACAACTCCAACACCGGACCGGGACAGGGCGAAGTCCTCGCACTCGACCCCGCGACGGGCGAACGGCGCTGGCGATGGACCGTCGGGCGAGCGCTCTCGGGTCCCGTCGTCGTCTCCGACGGGCGACTCTTCGTCCACAACACCTCGCACGGAAAGACCGCAGTCCACGCCCTCGACGCGACGACCGGCACGGAGGTGTGGCGGTTCGAGGCGGGACTGGTCCTCCACCACGCGC
This sequence comes from Halorussus limi, assembly GCF_023238205.1. Lineage (NCBI taxonomy): Archaea > Methanobacteriati > Methanobacteriota > Halobacteria > Halobacteriales > Haladaptataceae > Halorussus > Halorussus limi. The sequence continues at coordinate 100,688 of NZ_CP096661.1, read as the reverse complement.
CGACGGTCGCGGACGGCCGCGTCTTCGCGAACAGCGGTCGTCACCGACTCGCCGCGCTGAACGCCACCGACGGAACCGTCGAGTGGGAGACCGAGACGAAGGCCGACGATATGCGACCGGTCGTCGACGCGAAGCGCGGGCACGTTCTGATGGGACACCCGAAGGGACTCGAAGCGGTTTCCGCGACGACCGGCGAGCGAATCTGGTCGCTCACGACGACGAGCAGCGAGACGAAGGAGAAGAACTACCTCGGCGTGATTCGGGGGCCGGTCGTCACGGACGACGTCCTCTACGTCCAGACGAGCGATACGTCGCCGTTCGCAATCGGCGACCCCGGCCACCTCCACGGGGTCGACCCGGCCACGGGTGAAATCCAGTGGTCGCTCGAAACAGGCCGGCCGGCGAGTCACGCGCTCGGTGCCGGTGGACGCGCCATCGTCGCGCGCCGCTTCCCGGAGCGAACCGGCACGAGCAACGACTCGGAGCAGTCGGCGACGGGCGACGTCGCGGCCGTCGCGGCCGACGGGTCCGTCGCGTGGACGATGGACGGACAGTGGAACCCCGTCGCGGTCGGCGCGGGACGGATGGTCGCCTATCGGGGGAGTACCGAGAGCCTCTCCAGCCAGGTCGACATCCGGTGTTTCGCGTTCGACTGAGGGCCGACCGCTGGCACTACGTTTCCGCGGACGAACTGCGGGCCGAGCAGAACGACGCGTCGCTGGAGGACCGAATCCGGTTCAGGAGAGAGAGAGTTCGGGATGAGTATCCCGAAGGACAGTTCTATGGGGGTTTCGGGAGACGGTCGTCGTCTCCGTTCGAGGACACCCACAGCTATTCCATAGTCTTTCTGCTAACCGAAACTGGTAGATTCCGGGGCGAGCGCAGAGATGCCCCGAGAAGAAACCAGCGGAGTTTACGGTCCGATTACCCGACCGCTAAGGTCCGTCAGCCGCTCGGTCCCGGAGTTCGAGGTCGACATCCGCAGCGACCCGCTTCGAGTTTGCGGCTTTGCTCACGCCGAGAGTGAGCGAGGACTACCGTCTCTCCTCGTCGAACTCGGCGGTCGAGACCACAATTTCGTCGTCGGTGATGCGGTCGATCCGGTCCTCCCGCAGTCGGTAGTACTCCTCGTCCTCGTCGAACCCGAGTCGGGACATGACTTTCTCGGTGAGACTCGCGTGAGGGTCGACGAAGGCCACGCCGTCGTTCACGTCGATGACCTCCCCGACTTTCTCACCGGTCTCGTCGACCACTCGCTTCCCTTCGTCGCTCTCGTCGGGCAGCACTCGGACTTCCTCGGTCTCGATGTCAGTGTCGGACTCGATTTCGGTGTCGGATTCGACTTCGGTCTCGGTCTCGACCGTGGACGCGTCATGCTCGGCGAGACCGGCCTCGACGGTGTCCTCGCCGACGACTTCGCGGTCGAGGAGTTCGCCTTCGACCACTTCGGTCGTGAGGCGCGACCGGTCGGATATCTCGCGCTCTAACCGTCGCCGAGAGGTGAGGTAGGTGGTCAGAACGTCGTCCTCGGTGAACTCGCTCTCGATGTCGTACGATTCGGTATCGACGGTTTCGCCCTCACGGGCGTCGGTATCGACGTCGATGATGTCGCTGTCGAGGAGTTGTCGGTGGACGGTGTCGACGTCGACCTCGGCTTCGAGGTCGTGAGCCTCGACTCTGTCTGTCTCGGAGACGTCGACGTCGGTGATGTGTGTCTCGACCGTGTAGCGGTCGCGTTCCTCTATCGTGACCGCCCAGTCCTCGCGGACCTCGACGGTGACGTCGAACGGGTAGTCGTCGTGACTATCGGTGGACTCGGTCGGAACGTCGTCGGTGAGGTACCGGTCGGTCCCGTACGTCCCCATGTAGTCGAAGTCTGCGTCCTCGCCGGCGATGTCGCAGGACTGGCACTCACGGCCCAGTAGTTCGACGTCGACCACGTTCCGGTCGATGGTCTCGCGGTCGACGACGTCGCTTTCGAGAGTAGCTTTCTCGACGATAGTCTCCTCGACCACCGTCGTCTCGGTGACGGTGCCGGTGATGGTCTCCCCTTCGATCAGTCGCTGTTCGGCCCCTTCGCGGTCGAGTTCGTCGGACTCCGAGACGACTCGGTCGAGGGCGGTATCGCGGTCGCTAACCTCGAACGAGTCGCGGTCTTCGGCCTCGCCGTAGTAGGTCACGACGCGGTCCTCGTCGTCCACCTCTCGGTGGAAGGTCTCCCAGTCGAGCCGCTCGTGGTCCGACGTTACGTCGTTCTCGCGAACGAGTCGGATTCGGTTCTCCTCCCGGACGGGAACGGCGTCGTGTTCGTCCGCCCACGTTTCGATGTCGTCGCGGTCGCGTGAGATTCTCGGCTCAGTCATTGTAATCCCCCAAGTATCACTAGTGAGTGGCTACGCGGTTAAACTGAATGGCCCGCCATCCGGCGGTATCGGCGTCGGTATCCGGGAGGCCAGCAGACTCTTTGGGTCGCCACCCCAACGAGGGCAAGGGGGAGAACAAATGAGTAATCGCGAAACGGACGCCGAGTACGACACGGATCGTAACGTCGACGCAGACGTCGACCCGAATCCGTACGAACGCGGCAAGTGGTTGTCGGGAATCATCGCGCTCATCGGAGCGTGGATGATCGTCCAGTCGTTCCTGTTCGACATGGTCGCCTCGCAGTTCTGGAACGACATCATCGTCGGCGCCCTCCTGCTCGTCGCCGGAGGCTACAACTACTCTCGCCGGGGCAACGACAAGGTAGGTAGCGTCGGTGCCGCTGCCGTCGCCGCGCTGGTCGGCCTGTGGCTCATCGCCGCGCCGTTCATGTTCGGTTGGGACGCCGGAGCCACCGAGGCGACGAATCCGCTGGTGTTCTGGAACGACATCGTCGTCGGACTGATCACGTTCGCCCTCGGGGCGTTCAGCGCGTACGCGGCGCGCGACCAGAAGAAGGAAGCCCGGCGACTCGGCCGCGAGACGTGAGGCGTTTCCGCCGTTCTTTCGATTCTTACCGAGCGAATTTCTTCCGGCGATAGATTGCGACGTGATACTGAGTGAGTACCGCCGAGAACGCGACCAAAAGCGCCGCGAAGAGGCCGATGAAGACTAGCGACCCGTCGTGTACTAAGCCGTTTATCAACTGTAGAAGTCCGAACACCGGAAGGCCAAACGTGTAGAGGACCGTCCGGACCGGGAAATCGCTGGCCATCTGGAAAAACGCGTCTCTGTCGTCCGTTACTCCGTCCTGCATTGGCTGACCCCCATCGTGTCTCGTTCACGTTCTTCTGAGGCCAGATTATAGTCTTTTCGGAGCGCGTCGGCGGAACAATCGCTGCGGAGAGCCGACGAATGTATCGAAGCCCCAAACGCGAGGACACCGCCCACGAAAAACAGCGAGGCGTACCACTCTCCCGACGTTGCGGAGGGCCGGGTCGAACAGTTCGAGCGGGCGAGTGCAGACGCCTCGTCAGCGACCTGCGAGTCCGACGCCCTCCGCCAGCAGTTCGTGAGACCGGAGCGCGTCGTCGTGGTCGGGGACGACGTGCTGAATCATCACTTCCTCCACGCCGACGCGGTCGGCGAGTTGCTCCAAGAGGTCGGCGAGCGTCTCGGGACTTCCGGATATCGCTCGGGGCCACTCTCCCGGGTCGAGCGTGGCCGGCGTCGGGTCGGGGACGCCGCCGAGTTCGTCGATGGCCTCCTCGACGGACGGCGTGGTTCCGATATCTCCGCGCTGCATCCGCTTGTACGTAGCCTCGGCCACCGCTCGTAGGCGCGCCGCTTCCTCGTCGGTGTCAGCACAGACCGCGTTCACTGCGACCATTCCCTGCGGTTCCTCGACGCTACCGGCGAGCCGTGACGGTCGGAAGCTGTCGCGGTACTCCTCGAACGCGCGGGTGGCGAACTGCGGCCGGATGAACGCCGCGAAGCAGTACCGGAGTCCGAGTTCGCCCGCGATGGCCGCGCTCGACGGACTCGACCCGAGCACCCACGGGACGGGCGTCGCCTCGCCCGAGCGCGGAATCTGGAGGTCGCTGTAGGCGTGGTCGTCGGGGTAGTCGTCGTAGAGGTGGTTGACGACCGCCTCTATCTTCTCGGTGTGGTCCTCGTCGGGGTTCCGGACGCGTCGCTTCGTTCCGAGGGCGCGGTCGGCGGCCGGCGAACCGTTCGCTCGCCCAAGACCCGCGTCGATACGCCCCGGTGCGAGCGCGTCGAGTACGCCGAACTCCTCAGCGACCTTGAACGGACTGTAGTGGTTGAGCAGCACCGCCCCCGACCCGAGCCGAATCGAGTCGGTCTCGGCGGCGAGGTGTCCGAGCAACACCTCGGGGGTCGTCCCTGCGATGCGGTCGGCCATGTCGTGGTGTTCGGCGACCCAGAATCGAGAGTATCCCAGCCGTTCGGCCTGCTGCGCCGCCTCGACGGTGTTCGCGTAGGCGTCGGTTGCGGTGCCATCGTCGGGAACCGGAGAGAGGTCGACGACCGAGAGGTCCATGTCGGGTCTCGGAGTCTAAGGCGGATAACGCTTTCATTCTCGGCACGACCGGCCATGTTTCGAGGAGGGCTCGCGGAGACGACCCGGCCATCGTTGCTCCGACGTTCGAGACGATAGTTTCGCTCGGTCGTGAGAAGTTCGCGTGTTACGCAACCGAGTTTACTCTAACGCTGGTCGAACGCCTCGCAAACGAGTCCCGAGACAGTCGTTCCCCTTCTACACAGAACCATACTTATTAGGCAACCAAGCCACTACTATAATTGGACTTTAATGGTCCGGCTCAATCGACAGCGAGAACACGAACGTACGTCGGAAGAACAACAAGCAGAAGAAACGGAGGCGACGGAGGGAGAGAAGAGTTGTCCCGAGTGCGAGTCCGAGAGTCTCGTTACGAGCGGAGACGGTGACGAAATCGTCTGCGAGGACTGCGGACTGGTTCTCGACGACCAACAGATAGACCGCGGGCCGGAGTGGCGGGCGTTCAACCACGGCGAACGCCAGAGCAAGAGTCGCGTCGGCGCACCGACGACCCAGACGATGCACGACAAGGGGCTGACGACCCAAATCGACTGGAAGAACAAGGACGCCTACGGCCGGTCGCTCTCCTCGGAGAAGCGAAGCCAAATGAGCCGTCTACGGAAGTGGCAAGAGCGCATCCGGACCAAGGACGCGGGCGAGCGGAACCTCCAGTTCGCCCTGAGCGAAATCGACCGCATGGCCTCGGCGCTCGGCGTCCCGCGGTCGGTCCGCGAAGTCGCGTCGGTCGTCTACCGGCGCGCGCTCAAGGAGGACCTGATTCGCGGCCGGTCCATCGAAGGAGTCGCGACCAGTTGTCTCTACGCCGCGTGCCGCCAAGAGGGGATTCCCCGGAGTCTCGAGGAGGTGGCCGAGGTGTCCCGGGTCGAGAAGAAGGAGATCGGCAGAACGTACCGGTACGTCTCGAAGGAACTCGGCTTGGAGATGAAACCGGTCGACCCCAAGGAGTACGTGCCGCGGTTCACCTCCGAACTCGACGTGACCGAGGAGGTCAAGATGAAGGCCAACGAGATTATCGACAAGACCGCCGAGAAGGGCCTTCTCTCCGGGAAGTCGCCGACCGGATTCGCGGCCGCGGCCATCTACGCCGCGTCGCTGCTCTGCAACGAGAAGCAGACCCAGCGCGAAGTCGCCGACGTGGCGCAGGTGACCGAAGTTACCATCCGCAACCGGTATCAGGAACAGATAGAAGCGCTGGGCGTCCACTGACAGGTGTCGTCCCTACCCGCTTTCGTAGCCGCCGTCGATGACGAGGCCGTGGCCGGTCACGTACGACGCGTGGTCCGACAGCAGGAAGGCGACGCAGTCCGCGACTTCGTCGGGGTCTCCCAATCGCTTGAGCGGGTACTGTTCGACCATCGCCTCTCGCGCCCGGTCGGGGTCGTCTCTGCCTTCGAAGTAGCTGTCGGTCAGCGGCGTATCGACGAACCCCGGACACACGGCGTTCACTCGGACGCCGTGCGGTCCGGCCTCTTGGGCGGCGGCGCGCGTGAAGTTCAACACCGCGCCCTTCGTCAGCGAGTACACCGACTGGCCGGGCAGTCCGAGTTTGCCCGCGACGGAAGACATGTTGACAACTGAGCCGTGGCCCTGTTCTTTCAAGAGCGGCAACGCGGCGTGACAGCAGTTCCAGACGCCGTTGATGTTGACGTTCATCACGAAGTCCCGGACGCTCTCGTCTACGTCCTCGATGGACTGTCCGGGGTGTCCCACACCGGCGTTGTTGAACAGACCGTCTAGCCCGTACTCCTCGTGGGCGGCCTCTATGACGGTCGCCACCTGCTCGGGGTCGGTCACGTCGAGTTCGTGGGCCTCCGCGTCGCCTCCGTCATCGCGAATCGTCTCGGCGACTTCCTCCGCCCCGGGCGTGTCCACGTCCGTGACGAGCACCCGCGCGCCGTACTCGCTACACTGTTTCGCAGTCGCCGCACCGATTCCGGACGCAGCGCCCGTGACGAGTACCGTCTTGTCATCGAGTTGCATACGGAGGGTTACGTACCCCTGACATATAACGTTCGAGCGAGCGGTGACTGTCCGTATCGAAACCGAACGCGGTGTCCTGCGAGTCGAGGCGATACACGGCAGGTGACGCTCCGCGACGGTATCTGACCGACGGCGTCGGGTCTCGCTCCGCGGACGACCGCAGTATCTGCGGCCACGTCGCGGTCACCGGCCGAACTGCCAACTGGTTGAACCGAAGGCTACAAGAATCTTGATTGAGTACTCAATCAACATGGTCGAAGACGCCGACGACGTCTCCACCGAGCAAGCGCTCCTCAGAGCCACCGGACAAGCCCTCCGAGAACACGGCATCGAAGGGCTGACCACCGAACGCGTCGCGGAAGCGTGGGGGAAATCCCAGTCTCTCGTCCACTACTACTACGAGACGAAGACGGAACTCGTCACCGCGTACATCGAGTACGTCCGGTCGAACTGCAACGCGGAGTACGAGGCGCGCGCCAGCGACCCCCCGACCGAGCGAATCCGGTGGTTCTTGGACTTCTCGGCCGACCCGACGGAGACCGAACGGGCGGCGAGTCGCGTTCAACTCGAACTACACGCGACGGCGGCCCACAACGACGCCTATCGAGCGGAACTGAACCGACTCGAAGACGACGGTCGCGCGTTCGTCCGACAGGCCATCGAGGACGGTATTACCGCAGGCGAGTTCCGCGACGTGGACGTCGAAGCGACGACGAGTCTCCTGCTTTCGGCCCACGACGGCGGCGTCCTCCGGGCGACGACCCTCGAACGGAGCGAAGACGCCGACACGCTCAGACGCGGTCTCGAAGAGTACCTCTCGTCGGTCCTCGGCGTGGAAGAGGACCACAACCCCTCGAACGGCGGTGCGGAGGACTCGTAATGTCGTTCCGGTCGGCGCTCTCCCACCGGGGGTTCCGAGCGCTCTGGTTTGGACAGGTCGCCTCCCGAGTCGGCGATAGCGTCCACGAAATCGCGCTCATCTGGGTGGTCTATGAAGTCACCGGCGACCCGACGCTGCTCTCGCTCACGTTCGTCGCTAGCTTCCTCCCGACGACGGTCCTCTCGCTGCCCGGCGGTGCGATTGCCGACCGCGTCAACCGCAAGCACCTCCTCGTCGGGTCCGACGTCGTCAGGGGCGCGGTCGTTCTCGTCATCCCTGCGGTCGGACGCGGCGAACTGCTCGTTCCGACTATCCTCGCCGTCGCCCTTTTCACCGGCATCATCGACGCGTTCGACGGCCCGGCCCGGAGCGCGATAATCCCGCAACTCGTCCCCGACGACGACCTCGAGTCGGCGAACTCCCTGAAGGAACTGACCTTCAGCGTCTCCCAGATGTTCTTCGCCGGAGGCGGCGCGGTAATCGCAGTCGTCGGTTCGTTCGACGCCTTCTACGTCGACGCCGGTTCCTTCTTCCTCTCCGCGCTGTTCGTCCTCGCCATTCCGTCCGAGCGCGGCCGCCCGTCGCCGGACGAAGACCAGTCACCGAAACGAACGTTTCGCGCGCGACTCCGGTCGGTCGTTCGAGAGACGAAGCGGGACATCTCCGACAGTCTCGGGTACGTCGCCGACCATCCGCTCCTGACGAACCTCGTCGCGTTCCAAGTCGGTCTCCAGTTCACCCTCGCCCCCATCAACGTCGCGCTCCCCGTCTACGCTCCCTCGCTCCCGCTCGAAGGCGGGTTCGCCATCGGCCTCCTGTACTCGGCGTTCTTCACGGGGATGACCGCGGGAAGCCTCCTCGTCGGCCGGTACGACGGCCTCGTCCACGCCTATCGCGGGCGACTCGTCGTGGGCGGTCTCCCGGTGTTCGGTCTCCTGCTCGTTCTCGCCGTCGTACGCGTCCCGACCACGGGGGTTCAGACTGCCGCCGTCCTCGTCTCGCTCGCGCTCGCCGGAGCAGTGTTCGCCGCGGTCAGGGTTCCGGTAACTACGCTCGGTCAACTGGTGGTGCCGGAGGAGCGACTCGGCAGATACAGTTCCGTCGTCGGCGTGTTCTCGTCGCTGGCGTTCGTCGTCGGTCTCGGTCTCACCGGTCCCGTCGTCGACGCGTTCGGCAGTCGGGCCACGCTGCTCGGAGTGGGAGCGCTAGGGATACTTTTAGGCGGCCTCTTCGTGGGGCAACCGCTCGGGCAGATAAGCGGCGAAGTGCAAACGCGGACCGCGAGTACCGGCGAGTCCAACGCGTAGGAGCGGCCGAGCGTCGAACGCGCGCCGACGCGCCAACGTGTCGACGCGACGGGCGAACCTACCGCCGACGGGACTTCTGGAATTTCCGGAAAACCAGCCTCGGCATTTAAGTCCCAGTGGCCTGATACCGGAACTAATGATAACCGATGCTCGCGTCCTCCGGACAGGCTTCGTTCCCCGAGAAGTCGAGCATCGAGACGCCGAGGTCACCCACCTCACCGAGGTCCTCGCTCCGCTGACCGACGGCGACCCCGCCGACACCACCCTCCTGCTCGGCCCCTCGGGCGTCGGCAAGACCTGTCTCGCCAAGTACACCGCCGAGCAGTTGCGCCAAGAGGTCCTCGACGTAGAGTACCAGTACGTCAACTGCTGGCAGAACTTCTCGGAGTTTCGCACCCTCTACCGGATTTTAGAGGGACTCGGCAAAACGATAGACATCCACCGCCAGTCCACGCCGCGCGACGAACTCTTCGAGCGACTGCGCACGTACGACGGCCCGCCGTGCGTGGTCATCCTCGACGAGGCCGACCAACTCGAACAGAAGCGTCTGCTCTACACGCTCCACGAACTCCCGCAGTTCTCGATGCTGCTCATCGCCAACCGCGAGCGGGAACTGTTCGCCAACGCCGACGAACGCCTGACCAGTCGGCTCACGGGGTGCGAGCGCGTGCGGTTCGACCGCTACGACTCGGCGGAACTCGTGTCCATCATGGACGCCCGCGTGAAGCGCGGTCTCGAGGAGAACGCCGTCGAGCGCGACCAGTTGGCGACCATCGCCGACGCCGCCGCGGGCGACGCCCGCGTCGCGCTCAGTGTCCTCCGGACGGCCGCCCGGCAGGCCCACCAGAGCTACGAGTCGAGAATCACCGACGAAATCGTGGAAGCGTCGATTCCGGAGGCGCGCGCCGAACGCCACGAGAAGGACGTGGACACGCTGACGCCCCACCAGCACACGCTCTACGAGATTATCGAGGACCACGACGCCATCTCGCCGAGCGAACTGTACGAGGAGTACCGCGAGCGCACGGACGACCCGAAGACCGACCGCACGGTCCGCAACTACCTCTCGAAGATGGACCAGTACGACGTGATAGAGGCCGAGGGGACGAGTCGCGACCGGACGTACCGGTCGGTGTCCGAGACGTTCGACCGAATCGAGTAATCGGTGGACCGCCGTCGGACGAGACCCGACGACCGCGGGTCGAGTGAGCATCCCGAATCTAGGTATAAAACCGTCTTGCGGTGTCGTAGCTGAGAGCCACAGAGACTTTTGGCGGATGAACCGTATCAGAATTCGGTGAACAAGGATGTCGTCACAGACCGTGTTGATTCCAGTCGAGTTCCCCGACCCGGACCCGCTCCCTTCGACCTTCGTAGAGGGGCTCACAAGTTGTAAAGTGATTCTGCTCGGTGTCTACGAGACGCCGAGGGAACTGACGGCAGACGAACGGCAGCGACGCGAAGTGGAGGCGTATCGGGACCTGTACACGCTCGCGGCCGACTTCGTTCAAAGAGGGGAGACCGCCGAGGTAGAACTCGTCATGGGAGAGAACGTCGCGGACGCACCGACGACCGTCGCCGAAGACCGGGACGTGGACGCGCTTCTCGTACCGAACCCCATCACCACCTTGGGCCACGTCTTAGTCGCGATACGCGACGAGAAGTTCGCGCGACCGATCAGCGACTTCGTCTGCGCGTTGAATCAGGAGGTTCTCTTACACACGAATCTCTTGCACGTCGCCGAGTCCGAGTCCGACGTCGAGGAGGGCGAGCAACTGCTCTCGGAGGTCAAACAGCGACTCGTCGACGAGGGGTACTCGCAGGCAGGAATCGACAAGGAAGTCGTCGTCGACGACGACCCGTCGTTCGCGATAAGCCAAGCGGCGAGGAACAACGACCTGATCGTCGTGGGCGAGACGCAGGAACCGGGAGTCGAGCGCGTCTTTGGGCCGACGTACGAATCGATCGCCGACCGGACGGAACTCCCGATAATCGTTGTTCGGGATACGTAACCCGAGCGGTACGGAAATCGTTCCGGACGGGACTCGCACGACTGGTCTCGAGCGAGTCGCATCGACGCCGACCGCGCGGTACGTGGCGACTGCGTCGAGTGACGACTGCTCGGCGTATAGGACGAAGGCGAACCGTCTCCGGCAAGTCACGGCTGGCACCGATTCGTACGGCGCGGTTTGGTACCGGTACGGAAACCCGGAGTGAATTACTCGTTCCGAAGTCTCTTTTTAGTGCGCGGTTAGGGTAGTCGCGTCGTGCAAGTCGGCCGAGAGAAGGATTGATGAGGCTACGAAAGCCGGAAGCGGTTTATCATCCCATCACCGCATCTTAGGTATGAGCGTTCGCTTGGACGAAATAGACAAGCGTATTCTTTATCACCTCGCTCGGGATGCGCGGGGCATCTCCGCCCCGGACATCGCCGAGGAGGTCAACGTCTCGGCGGGAACCATCAGAAACCGCATCAGGCAACTCGAAGAGAAGGGCATCATAGAGGGATACCACGCCCGAATCGACTACGAGCGCGCGGAGCGACGGCTGACGAACCTGTTTATCTGTACGACCGACGTGCCCGACCGCGAGCGCATCGCGAAACAGGTCGCGGACATCCCCGGCGTGACCGACGTCCGCGAACTCATGACTGGCCGGGGCAACCTCCACGTCGCCGCAGTCGGCGAGGACATGGCCGACCTCTCGCGAGTCGCCCGCGACCTCGCGAATCTGGGTATCGACATCGAGGAGGAGAACCTCATCCAGCAGGAGTACCGCGGCCCCTACGACGCCTTCGGTCCCGAGGACGGGCCGGACGCCCACTCGATAACCGACTTCATGAACCTGTCCGGTGGCGCGGAGGTCGTCGAACTCGTCGTTTCTTCGTCGGCCCAAATTGCCGACCTCACGTTACAGGAGGCGAACAAGCGGGGCATCATCGATTCCGAAGCGCTCATCATCTCCATCGAGCGAGACGAGGCGATGCTCACACCGAAAGGAGACACCCACCTCCGTCCGGACGACGTCGTGACGCTCTTTTCGCGGAACGGTATCGACGAGGAGACCATCAGCGCGTTCGGCGACCGATAGCGTCCTCTCGCGCTTCGGAGGACGACTCTCGGGACACTTCGAGAGCGGATTTTCCTGCTCGCGAGAGGCGTCTATGAGAGTACCCTTTTCATTCACCCGTAGGGACAGAATCCGGAACAAAGCATAAGCATAGGAATCGCACGCGAACACTACTTATAAATGGAGTTGGGCAATCAGAAGTTTTAAATTACTCCTAACAGGTGACTCTTGTTGATGGGACTACGCAGACTATCGAATAAAACATATCGAGCAAATACTACCTCGTATCCGACACGCGGTCGGGCGTCCGGTCTGTGTCGCGAACGCATTGCGAGAACCAGTAGCAACCGCTGTCGGGCGAACAGCGAGTACGCCCGGAGGGCGTCGGTAGGACGGCGAGAGGACACCGTCTGGCACCGATTTCGCTCGGAGGCGTAGAGGACGATGAACGGGGAGTTCGGAACCATCGGCCGCGACCTCGGACGGATGCTGGAGGCGTTGGCGGGACTGATGTTCGCCTCGCTCGTCGTTCCGATAGCGTGGGGCGAACACTACGTGATACTGCCGATGGTCGCCTCGGGACTCGTTCCGCTCGGATTAGGGCGGTGGCTCTCGACGCGGTACGCCGACGCCGCCGACCCCGGGAAACTCCACGGGATGACCATCGCCGCGTCGGGGTGGTTCCTCGTCGCGCTGTTCGGGTCGCTCCCGTTCCTGCTCGTCGCGTGGACGGTCCACCTCGACCCGTGGTTCCTGAACGCGCCGGAGTTCACCGGACGGGCGGCGTCGACGCTCGCGGCGTTCCGGAACCCGCTGAACGCGTTCTTCGAGTCGATGTCGGGGTTCACCGGCACGGGACTCACGATGACCGACGACGAGAGTTCCCTCCCCCACCTGCTCCAGTGGTGGCGGTCGTTCATCGAGTGGGTCGGCGGGGTCGGCGTCATCGTCCTCACGACCGCCATCCTCGCTCGACCCGGAAGCGGGTCGCTGACACTCTACGAGAGCGAAGCCCGTTCAGAGAAGATTCACCCGGGCATCGTCTCGACGGTTCGGACCATCTGGTGGATTTTCCTCCTGTTCACCTTCGTCTCGATTCTGCTGCTATGGCTGGCGGGGATGCCGATGTGGGACGCCATCAACCACGCGATGACCGGTCTCGCCACCGGCGGGTTCTCCATCACGGACAACAGCATCGCGACCTACGACAGCGTCGCCATCGACTTCGCGCTGCTGCCGGTCATGGTCCTCGGGAGCATCGCGTTCCCCATCCACTACCTCATCTTGCAGGGCGACCTGCGGAACTTCTACGAGGACCTCCAGACGCGATGGGTGTTCGTCTACTTCGCCGCGGGTGCGCTCGGTCTCACGGCGATGCTGTACTCGAATCAGGTGTACACGCCCGAGTCGATGACCGTCGCTGGGATGACGCTGACCGGAAGCGGCGCCGCGCTGTTCCAGTCGTTCCGGTACGGGGCCTTCCAGTTCGTCTCGGCGGCCTCGTGTACCGGGTTCCAGACCGCCAGTTCCCTCGGAACGGCGTGGTCCGCTCAGGCGCAACTGCTCGTCTCCTTCGGGATGGTCGTCGGCGCGGCCGCCGGGTCCACCGTCGGCGGTATCAAACTGATTCGCGCTCTCACGCTGACGAAGGGGACGATGTTCCGGATACGGGACGTCTTCTACCCGCCGTCGGCGATTCGGACGTTCAGCCTCAACGGTCGGAATCTCTCGGAGGAAGAGGCGTCCAAGGAGTTCGAGGAGGCGGCCATCATCACGTTCCTCTGGTTCGTTTTCCTCGGACTCGGAACGCTCGTCTTGCTCCTCGTTCTCCCCACGGGGACCGACGGGTTCACGCTCGAAAACGTCCTGTTCGAGGTCGCAAGCGCACAGGGCAACGTCGGCCTTTCGTCGGGCATCACCGGCCCGAGCATGCCGACGCTCGCGAAGGTGACGTTCCTGTTCAACATGTGGATTGGCCGACTCGAAATCATCCCGGTACTGGTCCTGCTTCGGGGAGCCTTCGTCAGATTAGGAGGGTACCGATGAACCCCGATAGCGTCCCGGTCATCGGAGAGATTCTCGACGCGGGACCGAACGACCGCGCGTTCGACTCGCTGCTGCTCGTCGGACCGCTGCTCATCGCCACCGTCGCCCTACTCGGTCGGTCGATAGGCACGATACTCTTGGCGATGGGGTATCTCGCGGCCTTCGTCGGGTACACGCTCTCGAAAGCCCTCTCGTCGTGAGCCCGCTCTCCTCACGACTCGGAGACGGGGCCGATGAACTCCCAGTGTAAAGACGGCTCTTTCCCTCGTTCGGGATGGTTTTCGACCCGAACGTGATACAGGTACGGTCCGTGCGGGCACTCGTCGCAGCCTTCCGCACACGGTTGTTTCTTGGCGACCATCGTGTACCCTTCCTTCTCGTCCACTTCGAGGAGTTCCTCGCCGGATTTGGCTTCGAGCAAGTCCTCCACCGTCGGCGGTTCGGGCAACAGCGAGCGAGCGTGCGAAACGACGGCGCGGAGTTCGGACTCGTTCAGTTGGGGGAGTCGGTCCGCGAGGTCCTCGGGGAGGTCAGAAGGCGGAGAAGCGGAGGAATCCGAGTGGCTGTTAGGATTCTGTGACATGATTCGCACTTCGTAGTTCTCCTACTTAGAATTGTGGAATCAGAATCCATCACTTTTAAGCGATTGTGCCTTCCTAAAACCAGCATGTACGTCATTATCGTTGGTGCGGGCGACATCGGGTCGCAACTCCTCGAAATCGCGACCCGAGAGAACAACAACGTGGTCGTAATCGAGAAAGACGAGGCAGTAGCCACCCGTACCGCCCAGAACTTCGACTGTCTCGTGCTGAACCGAGACGCGACGGTGATGGACGCGCTCGAGGAAGCGGGCGCCGAACAGGCCGACGCCATCATCAGCACGACCGAATCCGACGCCACGAACATCATGGTGATGCTCCTCGCTCAAGAACTCGAAATCCCCTCCCAAGTCTCCGTCGTCCACAACCCCGAACACATGGGTCTGTTCCGCCAACTCGGCGTCAACGTCCTCGAAAATCCGGAACACTTGATCGCAGAGTACCTCTATCGGGCGGTCCAGCGGCCGGCAATCAAGGACTTCATGCACCTCTCCGGGGACGCGGAGATATTCGAGATTACGGTCGGCGAGGGTAGCCCGCTCGTTCACCGGACGCTCGCTACTGCTGACGAAGACGGCATCCTCCCCGACGACGTTCGGGTGGTCGCCATCGAACGCGACCACTCCGTCATCCTCCCGCAAGGCGACACCGAAATTCGGACCGGGGACTTGGTAACCGTGTTCTCGACGCGCGGCTTCGAACCCGAGATTATCGAAGTGTTCGTGGGTGAGGAGGGAGTCCGGTCGAAAGTCACCTAGCGAGTCCACAGGAGACCGCTGTAGGGAGTGTCGCGTCGTTACCGCCCGAGCCAACGAGCGAGTCGTGACGCAATGTCCGTGTTCCGTTTCGCCATGATGACGGTGTTCTTCGCCTGCCATCCAACCTGTTCGGGAACGACCCCGAAGACGAACTGTTGGAGCAGTCCCTCTCGGGTGGCACCGATAATCGTGAGGTCGGAGGACTCCGACCGGTCAACGATAGCGGTGACGATGTCCTCGCCCTCGACGACGTTCGTTTCGGCGATGTCGTCACCCTCGAAGATAGCAGCCGTAGACTCGACGGTGTCCCGTGCCTCCTGTCGCCGCTGGTCGCTCGCGCCCGGGTCGACAATGTGAACCACGTCGATACGGGCGCCCGTCGTGCGGGCTATCGCTTGCGCTATTTCGGCGGCGAACTCGGCGTGGGGTCCGCCCGCCGTCGGGAGCAGGATGGACTCGACGGTCCCCGTCGCGCTTCCGATTCGCTCGACGAGTACGTCGGCGTCCGCCTTCTGTACGACCGTATCGACGTTACTTCCGAGGACGATGTCTCGCCGCTGAGTCTTGTGTTGTCCCTTCCACCCCATCAGAACCGTCTCGCAGTCGTACTGTTCGACGGTGTTGATGATCGCCTGTGCGACGTCGTGACCGATACGGACCGTCCCGCTGACCGGCACGTCGACTTCCTTCGCGATGTCCATCGCTCGCTCGACCACCTCCCGTTCGTCCGTGACGAACGTCCGACCCTCGGAAATCGGGGTCTGTTGAGGGACGGTGACGACGCTCATCACTAGGATTTCGGCGTCTTTGTCGCGCGCGATATCGACCGCGGTCCGCATCAACTGCTCGGCGTTTTCCGGGTTCGCTATCGGGACCACGATTTGACCGTCCGACTCCGACGGACTACGTTCGGTCAGCAGCGTGGGCGTCTCCTGCTCTATCTGCTCGGCCTCCTTTCGCTTGGAGTAGCCGTAGTAAATCGCGAGACCGAACAGCATCCAGATTGCGGTCGTCACCAGCGCGATGAGACCGTGGTTGCTCTCGCCGATACCGATGGCCTCCAGTCCGAGGGTGTAGATGAGGAACGGCGTCAGTAGTATCTGCAGTCCGATGCCGATGAGCGGCGGCCACGGCATGTACGGCACTTCGTACGTCCGCGGCAGGTCGGGGTGTGTCTCGCGCATCCGGATGACCGTCCAGTTCACTTGGACGAACAGCAGGATGAACATGATGTCCGCCGAAGCCGCAACCGCCTCGATGGGAAGGATGACCGCCATCGCCGCGATGAGGATAGCGGAGATGAAAATCGCCCAGTGGGGCGTCCGCTTGTCGGGGTGAATTCGGTCGAAGACGCCGGGAAGCGCGCGGTCGCGACCCATGGCGAACGAGACGCGACTCGACGAGTACACTGTCGCGTTCAGTGCGCTCATGGTCGCCGCCAGTCCGGCGAACAGCAACAGCGGAACGCCGTAGGGCATGAACTGGCCCGCGGCGCGGATGATGCCGAGTTCGCCGAGTTCGCCGAGCAGTTCCCACGTGTAGACGCTCTGTTGGCCGCCCACCTCGGCTAACCCGATGATGCGTTGGGTCACGTCGATGCCGCCGATGGACGCGAACGCCACGAGGACGTAGATAGGGACGACTATCAGCATCGAATAGAACACCGCCTTCGGGATGTTCTTACCGGGGTCGACGACCTCTTCGCCGGACTGCACGATGATTTCGTACCCCTCGAACGCGATGTAGGTGAACCCCATCGCGCCGATGATACCGAACAGGCCGTTCGGCGCGAACGAGGGACTGGCGAAGAACTTGTCGGTCCACTGGGGAGCGGTGACGGTCGCGTACGCGCCGAACGCGATGAACGCCCCGAGGATGACGATTTTGATTCCCGTGACGACCACGCCCGCCTTTCCGGTCTCCTCCGCTCCGCGGTAGTTGATGTATGCGAAGGCGGCGACCATGAGGACCGATAATCCCTTTTCGGCCATTATCGGGGTGACGAACCCGAAGAGATGGAACTCGTGGGGGAGTCCCGTCGAGTAGACGATGAGTTCGACGAGGAAGACCCCGAAGGTGACGGCGTAGAGCGAACACGCGACCGCGTGAGCGAACCAACTCATCCACCCGGCGTAGAACCCGTTGGGGTCTACGAGCGCCTCTTTCACCCAGAGGTAGCCACCGCCGGCCTCGGGGAACGCCGCGCCGAGTTCCGCGTACGACACCGCAGTGAACATCGCCACGAAGCCGTTGAGGAGAAACGCGAGCGTCAGCGCGGGTCCGGCGAGTCCGGCGGCGAACCCGGTGAGCGCGAACACGCCCGCGCCGATCATCGCCCCCACGCCGATGAAGGTGATGTCGAAGAGACTCATGTCCCGCGACAGTTCCGTCTCTACGTCTCCCTCCTCCCCGCCGACTTGATCCCCCGTCGTGACGTCTTGCGAAGAATCATCCGCCATTACCGCCTCCTACAATAACTGACGTTAAAAAGAGATTGGCGGACAAGCAGACTGTCAAGTATCTTCTGCGAAGGTGCGCAGCGAAACGACAGATATGTAAAAAGACCGAAGGCTAACGACAGCGTTCGTAGCCACCTCTCAAACAGGGAGAGGAGTAACGCACAATTCGACCGAAGAACGGGCCGCGACTGGACGCGGCGGTCGATTCCGGTAACGTTTGGAAACCGAGGCATCCGCAACGTGAGCCCCTAACTCGTCCTCCTCCGGGACACGGCTCGCTTCCGGAACTTCTGGAAGCCGCGCGCCGACGCTTAACCGGCTACCGCGAGTACGTCTGTGTATGCGAGCGATACCACAGAACGGTGGGGTACCGAAATCGGAGCGACCCGAGTTAGCGGTAGGCGTTCGTCCGCTCGATTCGGTGGGAGACGAGCGAGCGACCGCGACCAGCGCCGCGCCGACCACGGAGGTGAGCGTCGATGGGGCCCGCTAACACGGCGTTCCGCGACACGCTCGCGTCGCTCGAAGATAGCTGGCGGGACTACCGGCGGGCGCTCCGCCGGCCGGACAGGGACCGCTTCGACCGCCTCTGGGAGGACGCCCGCCGGTACGCCGACGCGGGCGGCTACCTCGACCGCCGGAACCCGATGGTCGTCGTCCTGCTCTCGATGGTCCTCGCTCAAGAGAAGCGCATCGAGGACCTCGAAGCGGAACTCGAAGGCGCGCGGTCCGAGGCGACGGCCGACCCGGACGATTCGGCGTCGTAGGTAGAGGCCCGTCGAACTGAAATCACTTCACGATTCACATGCGCCAACTACGTCGGCGTCGGTCACGCTCTGCCCGTCGAACTCGGCGACGAGTTCGTCGAGTCGGTCGGGGGCGTCCGCGCCGGGGAGTTGGCGGTCCGCGGTCAGGCACTCGGCGTCGACGCCCAACCGGTCGCAGACGTGGTCGGTGGCCGACTCCGCCATCTGGCGGTACGTGGTCAGTTTCCCGCCGACGACGCTCGCGAAGTTGTCGACGCCGTCGGCGGCGTGGTCCAATCGGAAGAACCCGCGGGAGATGCCGCGGCCGCCGCGTTCGTCCTCGTCGGGGCCGTACAGCGGGCGGACGCCCCACCACGTCCGGACCGTCGGTGCGTCGGCGACCGGCGGGAGCATGGCGGCGCACTCCGCGACCGTTTTCGAGACCTCCCACTCCTCGGTCGGGTACTCGTCGGGACTCTCGACGCGGACGCTCGTGGTTCCGAGGACGACCTCCGAGTCGTGTGGCACGATAATGTCTCCGTCGTCGGGGGCGCGACACCGGTTAAGGACGGGGCCGAGGCGGTCGTACTCGACGGAGACCATCACGCCCCGCGTCGGCCGCATCTCTACGTCTACGCCGGCCATCGCGGCGACCTGTTCGGCCCACGCGCCGGCCGCGTTGACGACGTAGTCGGGGTCGACGCGGTCGTCGACGGTCCCTCCGACGTCGACGCCGGTGATGCGTCCGTCGACGACGGTCATGCCCTCTACAGGAGCGTGGGGGTGAATCGTCGCGCCGTGGTCGCGGGCGTCGGCCGCGTTGGCGGCGACGAGTCGCGAGGGGTAGACGACGGCGTCGGGCACCTCCATCGCACGCTCGACGTCGGCCGAGAGGTCCGGGACGACTTCGCCCGCGGCGTCGCCGTCGAGGACGTTCGCCGGGATACCGACGGTTTCGCAGGCCTCGCGCTTTGTCTCGAAGTACGCGGGGTCGTCCTCGGCGAGTTGGACGAACAGTCCGCCGGTGTCGCGGACGCAGGCCCCGGCAATTTCCTTGAGAACGCGGTTTGCTTCGATGCACTCCTCGGCGCCGACCGGGTCGGACTCGGCGTAGCGCGCCCCGCTGTGTAACAGGCCGTGGGAGCGTCCGGACGTGCCGCTGGCGAGACCGCCGCGGTCGACGAGCGTCGCGTCCACGCCGCGAAGCGCGAGGTCGCGGGCGATTCCGGTCCCGGTCGCGCCGCCGCCGATTACGAGGACAGTCGTCTCCATACGGTTGGTTCGGTTATGCGTGTAAGTTCTTGACGGCGACCCGACCGTCTGACCGTCGAACTGTTCGACAGCGGACTGCTACGTGAACGAACTCGTCGTCACTCCGCTAGTGAGATGAGATAGAGTAAAACGAGACGAACCGACCCAGACGGGTCGGTATCGCGGCGGCGTTAGTCGATGTGGCCTTCGGCGCGGAGCTGGTCGGCGTCCTGCTCGGTGTAGCGCCATTCGACGTCGGCCTTCTCGTCCTGCCAGTCCCACGGGTCGACGAGGACGACGTCGCCTTGGTTGATCCACGTTCGGTACTTCATTCGTCCGGGGATGCGGCCCATTCGGTTCTGGCCGTCCTCGCACTGGACGCGCACGTGGTTTCCGCCGTTGTGTTCGGTCACGACGCCGAACAACTCGTCGCTGTTGGGCATGCGAAGGTTTCGCCGCCCGGAGTTTTCGCTCATACCTTACAGAGGAACGCCCCACGGAAAAGTCATCCGAGATGTTTGGTGACGTATAACACTGATGGCACACGGGGGTTCGTCTCCCTCCGTCGTTTCCGCTCCGCAGGGGGTAAACGTCCGTCCGCAGGGTTCTGGGCCGGGGACCGCCGACCCGTCAGAACGCCCGTCGAATCTCGTCGGCGACGTCCGCGCTCGTCTTCGGCGTCGCCCGCGCCATCGCGCCGGCGAGGACGTACCGGCCGAGTTCCCGGTCGAGCCACTTGGCGGAGACGTCGCTGTCCTCGTCGTAGCCCTTCAATTGGTCGTCGGCGTACTCGAAGACGCCGACGATTTGCGAGAGGACGTGCCGGCCGAGTCGCGGATTCGTGCCCGATTCGAGAGCGTCCTCGAACGCTCTAATCGCCGACTCGCGAATCTTGCGCACGTCGTCGGCGCTCTCGACGGTGACGTGGTCGCCGCTTTGGACGCGCTCTCGGAGTAACTCGAACGCGCGAACTCTGACCAGCGTCTCGTGGGCCGAGACGACGACCTGCGCGCGTCGGCCGGTCGCGCGTTCGTCTTCGAGTCCGTCGGCGTAGTCCAGACCTCGATACAGTTCGGTCATCGCGGACCCGACCGGAGTGCGCTTTATATTGCGGTCCACGAACGACGACGGCTTTCGGGGGTTGCCGTCGGGGAGTTTTTCTCGCCGATTTTCGAGCGTCTGAATCAACGACTCTCCGGCGGCAGTCACTTCCGAGCGAACGCGGCGCGGGTCGGCGAGCGACGATTCGTATCGGTCGTAGAGGTACTCGGCGTCGTCCAGCGCGGCGCGTGCTTCTTCGAGGGCGCCCGCGAACTCCCCCGTCCGTATCGGGTTCTCGGCCTCCCGGCCGTATCGCTCGACCGCGCCCCCGGTTCGGTGTCCGACGAACGCGACCAGTTCCTCGATTTTCGCGTGGGCCAGCACCGCTCGAATCGGCGCGTCGCCGACGTAGCGCCACCGACCGCGGAAGGCGTCGGTGGCGTCCCGAATCTCCGGGACCGTCTCTCGAAGGTCGGCGAACCCGAGTCCGGCGTCGATAGCCGCCCACGTCGCCGTGACCTCTCGGGCGCGTCCGCGAGCGGTGCGGAGTTTCGTCATCGTTTCGACGGGCGTGGGCGCGTCGGCGGCGTCTTCGAGCGCGGTGGTCGCCTCGTCGCGCATCTGGGAGACCTTGTCTCGAATCGCACCGTTGGGAATCTCTCGGGCGTCGAACGGCGCGGGAACCGAGTCGAGGCGGTCCCGGACCGCCGCGGCCGTCTCGTCCAGTCGCGACTGCTCGACCGGAATCGGCACCGTCTCGGGCACCGTCGGCGGGTCCGCCGAAACCGCTTCCCCGATCGCTTCGCCGCTGAGCGTCGGTGGTTCGTCCCCGAAGACACCGCCGATGCCACCGAATCCGTTACAACCAGCGAGCGTCGCGGTTCCGGCGAGTGCGAGGAATCCGCGACGCGTCGCGCCGCCGCCCCGTACCGCGCCACTGCGGGCCGCGTCGGGTCGGCCGTCCGTCATCGGTCGCCCTCCGTCGCGGTTTCGGTACCGTTCGTCGGCGGTTTCGGGCCGAAGTCGGGCGCGTCGGTCGTCGTCTGGTCGGGCGGTCGGTGTCGCCGACCGCATCCGTTGCTGCTCCACCCCGACCCGCCACCGGTCATCGCCTCCGGGTCGAGTACCTCGGGGATGCGAATCAGCCACGAAACGCCGTCTCTCGCCTCGACCTCGCAGGAGACGTCGGACGAGCGGAGGTAACTCCCGTACTGAGTGTGGATGTCCGTCCGCGACCACGTGACCGAACAGAGTTCGAGGGAGTAACACTCCCTGACCGGGTAGAACTCGACGTAGAGGGTCTCGCTGTCGAAGTCGGTGTCGGCGACGAACTGGCGGGCCTCGGCCGCGCCGTCCGTGTCGGCGAACCACATCCGCCGTGCGGCCTCGGTGGAGGTGACGAAACCGCGCTGTCGAGCGTCTTCCGGGGGACCGTCGGTGGGCGAGGACGACGCCGTCGTGCCTCGTCGGCGCTCGTCCGAGACCCTGACCGCCGGTTTCTCGTCGGGGCGTCGCAGACTGTAGTGGTCCGGAACCGCTCCGGTGTCGCTGCTCGGAGACTGACTCGCGGTCTCCGTGGACGTACCGTCTCTCGAATCGCTGCATCCGGCGAGGCCGACGAGGGCGCCGACCGCGCCGTGGAGGAGTCGCCTGCGCGTAAGGGGGACCATACCCGCCACTTCCGAACGAGGGGCAGTTAATTCATCGCATTCGTCTCGCGACTCGATGCCCTCGGCTTCGGGTTCGCCGTGTAGACGCTCGGAGTTCTCGAAAGCGGTCGAATCCGGCGAGCGAGCCTGCGACTAAGTAACTCGGTTCCGCTAGTGAGTTTTAAAAATGGCCGGCCAATACACGGTATGGGAACGACAGCGTCAGACCGGTGTGGATACCGACTCGAAGTCGGACTCGACAACGACGACATTCCGACCCGACCGTGCGACCGGCCGGTGTGGGAGGACCACGACCGGTGCGTCTGGCACGCGCCGGTCGAGGGAAAAACCAAAGAGCAACTCGAAGACGCCGACCCGGAGTCCAGAGACGCCATTCACGGCGCGTATCTCCGAGAGGCCTCTCTCGCAAACGTCGATTGGTTCGTCGGGTCCTCCCTCATCGGAGCCAACCTCAAGGGCGCCGATTTGAAGGGGGCGGACTTCACCGAGACCGACTTGACACTGGCGACGCTGACGGACGCCAGCGCTCTCGGTGCCGATTTCACCGACGCGAACCTCGAAGGGGCGATTCTGACGAACGCCGACGTCCGGCGGGCGACGCTCGAAGGCGCCCGACTCCACGAGACGATACTCACCGACATGCACATCGGAGGCGGGACCGAGATGGGTGGAACGTCCGTCTACGACCGAGAAAACGCGCCGCCGAACCTGGTCGACGAGCAACCGCTCGACGCGGCGGCGTGGGTGTATCGGCAGTTTCAAACCCTGTACGAGGAGAACGGACTCCCGGAGTTAGCCCGCCGGAGTTACTATCAGGAGCGCGACGCTCGCCGCCGCCTCGCGTGGGGACAGTCGAGATACACCGAGGCAATAAAGTGGGAACTGTCCCGTTGGACGATGCAGTACGGCAGCAGTCCCTACCGAGTGCTCCTCACGTCGCTCGTCGTGGTCGTCGTGGCCGCGCTCCTCTACCCGCTGACCGGCGGGATTCAGGAGATTCAGGCCGGGCAACCGGTGACGTACTCGATAGAGAATCCGGACGAAGCGCCGTGGTGGTGGATCGGACAGGTTCTGTTCAAGAGCCTCTACTTCAGCGTCGTCACGTTCGCCACGCTCGGACTGGGCGACATCCAACCGATAGGGTCGTTCGCGCGGTTCTTGGCAGGTCTGGAGTCGATTCTCGGGTCGCTGCTGGCCGCACTGCTGGTGTTCGTACTCGCCCGCATCGTGACGTGGTGAACTCGGAGACTGACCGCTCTCCGGGAGTGCGACCGGCCGCATCGCGCCGCGGCGCTACCTCGCGGCCGAGGAGTCCGTCCAGTCGGGGGTCGCAGTCACCGCGATAGCGAACGCGAGCACGCCGACGACGGGAAAGATGTATATCCAGAGGACCGCCTGCCAGAGCCCCAACAGCAGGAGGCCACAGGCGCCGCCGGCGGCGACCGTCTCTCGCCGGTAGACGACCCCGGCGGCACCCGCGACGGCGAGTCCCCCGAGAACCGCGAAGAACGCCAGTCGCGTCTGCGTGTACCCCGGCCGTCCGAGATACTGTCCCAACACGCCGAGAAACGCGGCGACGACCAGAACCGTCGTGGCCTGTACGACGGAGACCCTCGTGACTCTCATCCCGAGCGAGTACACTTCCTGTCGCTCGTTAAATGTTTCCGCTGACTCTCGCGGTCACTCTGCTTCGGTCGGCGGGACGGCGTCCGGCGAACCCCGGACTCGTCCGGTTCTTCCGGCCTCGAACCTCGACTATGCCGTCGCGCGGACGCTTATCCGACGGATAGTAATGGTCGCTCGAGCCGACGTCGGAGTCGTGTCTAACCGCCGCAAACTACTCGGCGCGGCCGGTTCGGCGTTTCTCGCCTCGCTCGCTGGCTGTGCGAGCGTCATCGGAGAGACCGCCGACGGCCCGGAGACGACGACCGACGCATCGCCCGCTAGCGACACGACGACCGCCGGGTCCGCGGCCAGCGCCGGAACGGAGACGACCGCCGACGGGGACGCCACTCGGCAGAACGTCACCGACGGAAACGCCACCGGACGGAACGTCTCGGAACCGGGCGCGACCACGACCGCCGACGCGGAGTCGCTCGGACGTGTCAGCATCGACCCGCCGACGTTGACCGTCTCGGAGTCGCTCGTACCCGCGACCCCCGGCCGGTACGACTACGCGCGACTCGGCCGCGAGAGCGCCGACGCGACCGCCACGCTCTTCGGCAACTGGAAGTGCCCCTACACCGGGGAGTTCGTCCGCCAGATGCTCGGCGACGTCATCGAGGAGTTCGTCGCGCCCGGCGACGTGGCGCTCGAATTTCGGGCGCTGAGCTACCTCGGCGGCGAACCGTTCCTCGGTCCGGACGCCCCGCGGGCCGCCCGCGCCGGACTCGAAGTCTGGCGGACGGCACCCGAGCGCTACTGGCGGTACTTCGCGTCGGTGTTCGAGAACCAACCGCCGGAGCGGTACGAGTGGGCGACCGCCGACAGACTGGTCAGGTTCGCCGAGACCGCGAACGTCCGCGACACCGACGCGGTGGCGGAGGCGCTGCTGACCGGCGCACACCGCGAGAAGGTGAAAGCGACGACCGGAGAGGCCCGGCGACGCGGCGTCGCCACCGTCCCGCGCGTGGCGACCGCAGAGAAAGTGACCGCGCCGACCGTGGACTTCGCGGCGACGAAACGACAGTTGCGCCGGGCCGTCGAGCGCTGACGTCCGAGTCGGGTTTTCACCCGTCGTCGCCGTCGCCGAGCGACTGCACCGCTTCGGGTTCCTCGCCGGGCAGAACGATGACGTTCCGGCGACCGGCGTTTATCTTCACGACGAGTTCCTGAGCGTCCATGCGGGCGAGGAGGCGACTCACCTTCGACTTCGACCACGGCGTCCGGGAGACGATTTCGCTCTGGGGTAACTGTCCGTCGTTCGCTTCGAGCAGACCCAGCACGCGTTCCTCGTCGGAGAGCGGCGGCGACGGGTCGGGGTCGCGCTCGCCGCGGTCGTCGGTCCGCCCGGCGTCGCGCCGACCGGTCGATTCGGGCGGGGTCGTCTCCCGTCCGGCCGCTCCCGTTCCGCGACCGGACGCCTCGCGTCCAGTGGCGTCCCTCTCCGTCCCGGCGGTCCTTCTCGCCCCGTCGGTCTGTCCCGCCGCGTGGGGTTCGCTTCGCTCCGTCCTCCCGCGTCCAGTGGCGTCGGACCGACTCGCCAGCGCCGCCGACTCCGATTTGGCGCCGACGCGAGTCAGAAGCGACGCGACGAGTCGGGGACCGAACCGGTAGAGGAGACCGACCGCCACGCCGAGAGCGAACAGCCCCGTCACGCCGAACCCGACCGCGGTCTTGCGTTTTAGTGGGTCGGTACCGAGCGCGGTCTCGGTGCCGTCGTCGAACAGGTCTCGGTCGGTGTCGGCGGCCGCGGGGTCGGTGCCCTGCTCTCGTTCGTCGCGGTTCGACAGACCGTCGCCGTCGAAGTCCGCGGTGGGCACGAGGACTCGGAGTCTGGCGAGTCGGGACACCACGACCGTCTCGTTCCCGCCGACCCGGGTCACGGAGACGCTGACGTTTCGGACGCCGGGCGCGAGTGAAACGACGGCCGACTCGTCGGTCGAGTCGCCGGCCGATGCCGCGGCGTCGGACGCCGACCCGGAGGTCGATTTCGCGACCGACCCCGGCACCCGGAGTTCGACCGCGGTACCGGCCGGGCGGAGCGTCGCCGTCGTGCAGTTCAGTTCGGCGGTCGCTGTCAGGGCGCAGACGCGGTACTCGGCCGGGGCCGGGAGGTCGCCGACCGTGGCGGTCAGCGAGTAGGGCCGCGACCGCCAGAGCAGGACGGTCCCGTCGTGGCGGGCCGCGACGGCTGCTCCGGAGACTGACACGTCGCCGACCGCGAGGTCCGGCGGCGTTCCGGCGGTCGCGGGGACACTTCCCCCAGCAGCCGCCGGAGAGAGTGTCACGGCGGCGACAAGCGCAGCGACGACCAGCGCGAGGACGGCCGCGCGCCCGAGCGGTCCGGCGGGGCCGCGACCCGGCGTCGGCCCGAAACGATGCGTGTCCCCACTCATTTCTCCGACCGTTGGGCCTCCTCGGACAATACTATAGAGCGACTAAGCCGCGGCGTCGGGGGTCGGACGAGCGAGGGCGGACGGCGACCGGCGAGGCGCGCGGCACCGCGTGCCGACGTTCGGCAGGTGCTAAACCGGCTCGAAATCGGCCGGTGACGGCTTATCTGGCCGATAATAAAGCCCGCCCCGCGTCACGCGAGAGACGAGCGCGTGCGGTCGCCCCGTACGCCCACGAACGACTTACGCATGAACTCGCCACAACTCGCCATCGTACTTGGAACGAGACCGGAGATAGTCAAGCTCGCGCCGATTATCCGCGAGTGCCGGGACCGCGACGTGCCCCACATCGTCGTCCACACCGGACAGCACTACTCGCCGCAACTCACGGAGGTGTTCTTCGACGAACTGGAGCTTCCGCCGCCGGACCACGCGCTCGGCGTCGGTTCGGCCACCCACGGCGAGCAGACCGGGAGCATGATTGCGGGCATCGAGGAGGTCCTGCTCGAGGCCGACCCCGAGACGGTCCTCGTGCAGGGCGACACCAACACCACGCTCGCGGCGACCATCGCGGCGAGCAAACTGGACGCCGAACTCGGCCACGTCGAGGCCGGACTCCGGAGCGACGACCGGGGGATGCCCGAGGAGGTAAACCGCATCATCTGCGACCACACCGCCGACAGACTGTTCGCGCCGACGCCCGCCGCGGCCGAGAACCTGCGGGCCGAGGGCGTCCCGAGCGACCGCATCTCGGTCACGGGAAACACGGTCGTCGACGCGCTCCAGCGCCACCGGGGTCTCGCGGCCGACCGGACCGCCGTCCTCGACGACCTCGGCGTCGAACCGGGCGAGTACGGACTCCTCACGCTCCACCGGGCCGAGAACGTGGACGACCCCGACCGGTTCGCCGACCTGCTGACCGGCGTCGGCCGGGTCGCCCGCGAGTACGAGATGGACGTCGTCTATCCGGCCCACCCGCGCGCACGGAAGAAGTTGGAGGACCTGCGGGTGCCCAACGCCGTCGAGGTGGTCGAACCACTCGACTATCTGGAGTTCCTGCGCCTCGAGAGCGATGCCTCGGTGATTCTGACCGACTCGGGCGGGGTCCAAGAGGAAGCCTGCGTGCTGGGCGTCCCCTGCGTCACCCTCCGAGAGAACACCGAGCGTCCCGAGACGATAGCGGCCGGGGCCAACCGCCTCGGCGGCGTGACCCCGACCGGCATCTTCGAGACCGCCCGCGAGATGGTCGGCACCGACGCCGAGTGGGAGAACCCGTTCGGCGACGGCGACGCCGCGGCGCGGATTCTCGACGCGGCCGCCGCGACCGACGCCGACGGGGCGGACGACTCGGCCGCCGCGACGGAGGCGGTCCAATGACTTCCGTCTGCGTCCACGGACTGGGCTACATCGGTCTGCCGACCGCCGCCGTGCTTGCCGACGCCGGATACGAAGTCGTCGGCTACGACGTGGACGAGGCGGTCCGCGAGATAGTCCGGGGCGGCGACTCCCACGTCGAGGAACCCGAACTCGCCGACCTCGTGGCCGAGGTCCGGGAGTCGGGCGCGCTGACGGTCGCCAGCGAGGTCCCGGTCGCCGACTACCACCTCGTCTGCGTGCCGACGCCCTTCGACGCCGAGACTCGCGAGGCCGACCTCCGGTACGTCCGGGCCGCGGCCGAGGGCGTCGGCGAGGTGCTACGGGCGGGCGACGCCGTCGTCCTCGAATCGACGGTGCCGCCGGGGACGACGACCGGCGAGTTCTGCGAGACGCTGGCGGCAACCTCGGGACTCGACTCGGGGGCGGACTTCTCGCTGGCCCACTGCCCCGAGACCGTGCTTCCGGGCGACATGCTCGCGGAACTCCGGGCGAACGACCGGTTGGTCGGCGGCGTGGACGACGCCTCGGCCGAGGCGGCCCGGGCGCTCTACGACCCCGTGGTCGAGGGCGAGATTTCGGTCGTGCCCGACCCCACGACCGCGGAGTTCGCGAAACTGATTCAGAACACCTACCGCGACGTGAACGTCGCGCTCGCCAACGAGGTGGCGAAACTCGCCGACGACTACGGCGTCAGTTCGCGGGCGGTCATCGAGGCCGCCAACGACCACCCCCGCGTGGACCTCCTGCGTCCGGGACCGGGCGTCGGCGGCCACTGCCTCCCCGTGGACCCGTGGTTCCTCGGGCGCGACTCCGACAGTCTGGACCTCGCGGCGCGCGCCCGGGAGATAAACGACGGGATGCCGAGTTACGTCGCCGACCGCGTGGCCCGGCACCTCGGGTCGCTCGACGGCCGAAAGGTCGCGGTCCTCGGCGTCGCGTACAAGGGGAACGTCGACGACACCCGCGGGAGTCCGGGCCTCGCGCTCGCCGACGAACTCCGGTCGCGGGGCGCGGACGTGACGGTCCAAGACCCCCACGTGACGGGGACGGTCGACGACGGCGTCGCGGCCGACGGGGGCGACCCGGCGCTCGAACTCGAATCGCTCGTCGGCGCGACCCGAGGCGCGGACGCGCTGGTCGCGACCGCGGCCCACGAGGAGTACGGCGCGCTGGCCCCCGGCATCGTGACCGACAGGATGGCCGACGAGGTAGTCGTGGACGCCTGCGACGCGCTCGACCGCGAGCGGTGGCGAGGCGTCGGCGCGACGGTCGAGACGCTATGACCCGGGACCACACCGCGTGGGTGGACCTCGTGAGTCCCTCCCACCCGTTCCTGTTCGACGGCCTGCTGTCGTCGTTCCCCGACCTCGACGTGACGACGACCGTGCGCGAAAAGACTGAAACCGTCGATTTAGCCGCCGAAGCCGGCTTCGACTTCGAGGTCCGCGGTCGGGACTTCGACGACCCTCACCTCCGGAAGGCGGGGATTCCGCTCCGGACCGCGCAACTCGCGGCCCGGCCTCCGGACGCGGACGTGTCGCTGTCCTCGCGCAACGCGATGTGCGTCCTCGCGTCGAAGGCCCGCGGGATTCCCTCCGTCCACTTCACCGACAACGACATCACCGCCTACGTGGACGGTCTCTGGGCCGAGGAACTGTACAACTGGCTCGAAGCCCGCGCGACCTACACCGTGGTCCCCGAGGCGTTCGAGACCGCGGAACTCGAGAAGCACGGGACCGACGCGATGTCGATTTTTACCTACCCCGGCTACAAGGAGGACATCTACGTCGCCGACTTCGAACCCGACGAGTCGTTCGCCGACCGACTCCCCGTCGGGGAGTACGTCGTCGTCCGGCCCGAGGCGCTCGACGCGGCCTACGTGGACGAAGCCGAGTCGCTCGTCCCCGCGGTTCTGGAGGGCGTCGTCGACGCCGGGTACGACGTCGTCTACCTGCCCCGCGGCCGGGGCGACCGGGGGTACGCCGGCGGGGTCGACCCCGACCGGATTCACGTCCCCGACGCCGCGTACGACGGACTCCAGTTGGCCGCTCACGCCGAGTGCGTGCTGACCGGTTCGGGGACGATGGCGCGCGAGGCCGCCTGCATGGGCAAGCCCGCGGTGTCGTTCTTCCCGAACGAACTGCTGTCGGTGGACCGCCAACTGGTCGAGGAGGGCCGACTCTTCCACTCGCGGGACCCCGAGGCCATCGCGGACTACGTCGCGGGCCTCGACGCCGACGACGCGCGACTCGACAGGTCGCGCTCCCGGCGGGTCCGCGACGAGGTGGTCGCGCTCACGGACCGGCTAATCGACCGGGCCACCAGATGAGGGTCTCGCCGGAGACGACCACGCCGAGACCGTTTCCGGCGGGGACGACTCCGCGGTGGACGATTGTATCGAGAACGGTTCCCACGAAAGACGATTTCATCGAGAACGATTCCAGTCGAGACGATTCCGGCGGCGGCGATTCCGCCGAGTTCGGCCGCGTTCCGCGGCTTATCCCGTCTATAATAAAACCGGTTCGCGGCCTGTCCAACGACGAGAAGCGATTCACTCCCGACACCATGAGTTCGTACAACGAGAACACCGACCGAACTTCGGTGATGGACCGAGAGGAAGCGACGCCGAAGTCAGTCCCCGTCTGTCTCGTGGGACTGGGCTACGTCGGCCTGCCGCTGGCCGTCGAGTTCGACCACGCGGGACAGCGGGTACTCGGATACGACATCGACGAAGAGCGCATCGAACGCCTGCGGCGCGGCGAGGACGTGACCGAGGAGGTGGGCGACGCCGCCATCGCCGAGAGCGACGTGCAGTTCACGGCCGACCCCGCCGCCATCGCCGACGCCGAGTACGTCTGCATCACGGTACCGACGCCGGTGGACGAGTTCCAGAACCCCGACTTCCGGTACGTCGAGCAGGCGGGCCACACCGTCGGCGAGCACCTGACGCCCGACACCACCGTCGTCCTCGAATCGACGGTGTATCCGGGCGCGACCCGCGACGTGCTGGTTCCGGCGCTCGAAGCGGCCTCGGGACTCGCGGCCGACGAGGAGTTCCACGTCGCGTACTCGCCCGAGCGGACCTCGCCCGGCGACGACGACCACGGCATCCGCGAGGTGGTCAAGGTCGTCGGCGCGGACGACCCCGACGTCCGCGAGGACGTGGCCGCGCTCTACGAGTCGGTCGTCGGCGCGGGCGTCCACCGGGTGAGTTCCATCGAGGCCGCGGAGGCCGCCAAGTGCATCGAGAACGTCCAGCGCGACATCAACATCGCGCTGGTAAACGAACTCTCGATAGTGTTCCACCAGATGGGACTCGACACCCAAGAGGTGCTGGACGCCGCCCGGACGAAGTGGAACTTCCACGACTACTCGCCCGGACTGGTCGGGGGCCACTGCATCCCCGTCGACCCCTTCTACTTCGCTTACGGGTCGGAGATGCAGGGGTACACGCCGAAACTGACCCTGAAGGGCCGGGAGATAAACGAGTACATGCCCAAGCACGTCGGCGAAGTCACGCTGAAGGCGCTCAACGACGCCGGGAAGGTCCTCCGCGAGAGCGAGGTGCTGGTACTGGGACTGGCCTACAAGCCGAACGTCGCCGATATCCGGACCTCGGAGGTGCAGGGCGTCATCGACGTCCTCCGGGAGTACGACGTGGACGTGGCCGGCTACGACCCCCACGCCGACGACGACGCGATGCGCGACCACTTCGACATCGAGGTCCGCGAGTCGCCGTCGTTCGAGGACGCCGACTGCGTGCTGGTCGCGACCGCCCACGACACCTTCGAGCGGTTGGACCTCGCGGCCGCGGCCGACGCCGCGGCCGACGACCCGGTGTTGATGGACGTGAACGGAACGTTCGACGCCGAGACCGCCGAGGACGGCGGTTTCGTCTACCGGAGGCTGTGAGATGTACCGGGACACGCGGGTCGGCGTGGTCGTCCCGGCGTACAACGAGTCGGCGCTCGTCGGCACCGTCGTGGAGACGATGCCCGAGTTCGTCGACCGAATCTACGTCGTGGACGACCGCTCGACCGACGACACGTGGGAACACGTCCGGCGGGCCGCCGAGCAGGCCAACCGGCGGGCCGCCGAAAACGGCCGCGGAAGTCGAGGCGGGCGCGGAGAACGAACCGACGGCGACCGCGGTCGCTCGCGCTCTCGCGGGAGCGCGGTCGCCGCGGACTCCGCGACCGCCGACGGCGGCGTCGCGGTCGGCGACCGCGTCGTGCCGATTCGCCACGAGGAGAACCTCGGCGTCGGCGGCGCGATAACCACCGGCTACCGCCGGGCGCTGGCCGACGGCGTGGACGTGGTCGCCGTGATGAACGGCGACGCTCAGATGGACCCCGACGAACTCCCGCGACTCCTCGACCCCGTCGTCGAGGGGCGGGCCGACTACGCGAAGGGCAACCGACTGCTCCAGCGGGAGTTCCGCGACGGCATGACGGGGTGGCGGCTGTTCGGAAACTGGCTGCTGACGTTCCTCACGAAACTGGCCAGCGGCTACTGGAAGACGATGGACCCCCAGAACGGCTACACCGCCATCTCGCGCGAGGCGCTCGAAACCATCGGGACCGGCGACTTCTACACCGACTACGGGTTCTGCAACGACGTGCTGGTGAAACTCAACGCCTACGGATTCACGGTCGCCGACGTGCCGATGCCCGCTGTGTACGGCGACGAGACCAGCAGTATCCGGTACTCGTCGTTCGTCCCGAAGCTGTCGGCGCTCCTGCTCAAGGGGTTCGTCTGGCGACTCCACACCAAGTATCTGGTCCGGGACTTCCACCCGCTCGCGCTCTGTTACCTGTTCGGGGTCGCCTCCCTCGCGGTGGGCACCCTCGCTGGCGTGGGCGCGACGGTCGGCGGCCTCGCGGGGTTCGAGTCGGCCGACGTGACGACGGCCGTCTTGGTCCCCGTCGGCTGTCTGGCTCTGTTGGCCGCGATGACGCTCGACATGCAGGCCAACCGCGACCGGGAGGTGCGCGCCGAGTGAGAGTCCTCCAACTCGTCACCGAGCGCCGCCCGTTCTTCGACGCGCAGGTGGCCGCGCTCGACGCCGCGGGCGTCGAGTCCACCGTCCGCGAGGTGCCGGGGAGCCACTCCCCCGACGAACCCCGGACCGCGGCGGAGTACGCCCGGTTCCTCCCCGAGGTCCTGCGAGCGCTGGACGACCACGACGTTGTCCACGCGAACTACGGCCTGACCGCGCCGTTCGCGCTTGCGCTCGCCCGGCGGCCGGTCGTCCTCACGCTCTGGGGCACCGACCTGATGGGCGAGCGGGAGTGGATTCGGCAGTTGAGTCGGGTCTCGGCCGGACTCGCCGACGCGACCGTCCTGCCGAGTCGCCGCATGGCCGAGACGCTCGGGCGACCGTACACCCATATCCCGTTCGGCATCGACACCGACCTGTTCCGTCCGATTCCGCGGGAGTCGGCCCGCGAGCGAGTCGGATGGGACGACGACCGGAACGTCGTCCTCTTTCCGTACGCGCCGGAGCGCCCCGAGAAGGACTTCCCGCGGGCCGAGCGCGTGGTCGAGGCGGCCGACGCCGAGGCCGACCTCCGGACCGTCACCGGGGTCCCCCACGACGAGATGCCCCACTACCTGAACGCCAGCGACGCCCTGCTGGTCACCTCGCGGCGCGAGAGCGGCCCGATGGTCGCCAAGGAGGCCGCGGCCTGCGGCCTGCCGGTCGTCTCGACCGACGTGGGATTCGTCGGCGACGTGCCCGGTGCCGCGGTCCGCGAGACGACCGACGGACTCGCCGAGGAACTCGACCGGGTTCTGGCGGACGCCGGCGGCGATTCGCCGGCGTGCGTCGCCGAAGGTCCGCGACTTCCCCGAGAGTGGCAACTTGAGACGACCGGCCGGCGACTCCGGGCGGTCTACGAGCGCGTTCTCTGCGAGCGGAATGGGACCGCGACGGTCGGGGAGACCCCGACGACCGAGGGCGGAGGTGCCACCTGATGTCCACCCGACTGGGCAGGGCGTTCAGCGACCTGCGCATCGACACCACGATGGCCGGACTCGGCGTCCTCGTCGCGTCCCTGCTGTTCCCGCTCCGGTTTTTCGCCTCCCAGATTTACATCGAGACGATTCCGGTCGTCCTCGGGGTGGCGTGCCTGCTCTACCTCGCGGGCGTCCGCACCGAGACCCGCGACGACCACGCTCTGCCGCGACTTCCGGCGCGCGTATCGGCGTTCCTGCCGAGCGTCGTCTTCCTCGGGGCGGCCGCGCTGGTCGTCGTCGCGGTCCGGGCGGGCGAGCGGTCGCTCCTGTTCTACGACATCGCGGGCGTCCTCGGGACGCTGGTCGTCGGACAGGCGCTGTTCGTCGGCGACGAGGAGTTCGACCGCAACTGGCTACTCGCACAGGTGGTGGTTCTGGCGGCCGCGATTCGGCTCCCGGCGCTGTACGTGAATCCGGGGTTCATCGGCATCGACCTCTGGACGCACGTTCCCCGGTTGGCCGACGCCATCCTGACCGAGGGGACGCTGGACGCGATAGACGACAACAAGCACTACGCCGCGCCGTTCTACCACCTCTACGTCGTGGCGAGTTCGCTGCTGTACGGCAGTTCGCTCCGAATCGCGCTCCACCTCTCGCTCGGTCTCGTCGTGCCGCTGGCGTCGCTGTTCGTCTACGCTACCGCGAACCTGTTCACGGGCGAGCGGTGGGCCGTCCTCGCGGCCGCGCTGTACGCCGTCGCCGACTACCCGATAGAGTGGGGCATCCACGTCATCCCGACGAGTCAGGGGCTGTTCATGTTCCTCGGGGTCGCCTACATGGTGGTGCGCCTGATGCGAATCGAGAACCGACTCCGGGACTTCCTGCTCCTGTCGGTCGTCTCGGTGGCGATCATCCTCACCCATCAGGTCTCGACGTTTATCATGCTCGTCCTGCTGGGTTCGACGCTCGCGGCGCGCCTCCTCGTGGAGTACGGGCCGTTCGCGGGGTCGGCGAGCGTCTTCAACCCCTTCGACGGCGAGAAGACCGTCCGCATC
Organism: Halorussus limi; assembly: GCF_023238205.1. Lineage (NCBI taxonomy): Archaea > Methanobacteriati > Methanobacteriota > Halobacteria > Halobacteriales > Haladaptataceae > Halorussus > Halorussus limi. Next base: position 65,915 of record NZ_CP096661.1, on the reverse strand, counting down.
CTCGGCCTGCTCGTCTTCGACGCGGGGTTCACCCTGTTCATGTGGTCGTTCACGCCCTACGCGGGGGCCGACCAGCCCTTCCTCTCGCTGGTCCTGAGTTACCTGATGGAGACGCTCGCGTCGAGCGCCGGGTTCCTGAATCTGGTCGGCGGCGCGAGCAGGTCGTCCGGCGGCGGGGCGGCCAGCGCCGCGCCCACGCTGGTCGAACAGGTCGCGCTCTACGTGGACACGACGGGCTTTCTGCTGTTCATGCTCCTGACCTTCGTCGGGTGCCTCTACGTCGTCCACCGCAAGCGGGCCTCGCAGGCGACGTTCACCCTGCTCGTCTCGACCGCGGTCATGCTGGTGTTCGTCCTCGGCCTGCCGATGTTCGGCATCGACAACTTCGTTCCCCAGCGCTGGATAGCCTTCATGTACGCGCCGATGGCGGTACTCGGCGTCGTCGGCTTACGCTACCTCTCGCGGTCGCTCGACTCGCGCCTGTTCGTCGCGCTCGCGGTCGTCCTCGCGCTCGCGTTCCCGAGCGTAATGGTGATGTCGAGCAACGGGACGGTGGACGACCCGGTGTTCCCCGGCGAGCGCGAGCGACTCAGCTACACCGAACAGGAACTCGCCGCGGTGGACACCATCGGCGCGATGACGGGGTCGCCCGACCGCGACGAGTTGACCGGACGCCAGATTCTCCACACCGACCACCCCTACCAGACCGTGTTCACCAGAACGCGGTCGTACCCGGCCGCTCCGGCCGTCGTCAACGAGAGTCGCCCCGTGACCCACGACCTCGTGGTCTACCGGGAGTACCAGCGCCGCGGCGCGTCGTTCTTCCTGACCGGCGAGAACGGGTCCGGGAAGATTCGGGACATCCCCCAGTCGCGGCTCTGCCGCCCGACGATGGGCGAGGTGTACGCGAACGGCGACGTGACGATGTGTTCGACGCCGTGACGATGTACTCGACGCCGTGACGAGTTCGGTCGGCCGACACCAGCCTCCTTTTTCGGATTCGTCGGACGATACCGTTCCCCGTAGACCTCCGCGACTCCCGGAGCGCGGGGAGCGAACGGTCGGCGAAAACCGCCGCACGCCGAGCCCACCTCGCGCCGACTCGACAGGCACTCGTCAGTTACTATCCACCTGCTACGCGGCGCATACCCGGCAGATAATAAACTGCCCTCCGCCCGGAGCGGTGGGTATGGACTCGAAATCCACGACCCGACGGCGCTACCTCCTGACGGCCGGTACGGCCGCGACCGCGTTGCTCGCCGGGTGTCAGTCCGGCGCGGACTCGGGCGATGGGACGACGACCGCCGCGGACGGGACGACCACCGCGAACGCCACGACGACCGACGGCGGAGAGACGACCACCGCGGGCGAGGAGACGACCGAGAGCGCCGAAGACTACCCGACGGACCAGACCCCGGACGACGGCTACCCGCCGGAGTTCGACGACCGGCCGTCGGCGACGGAGTTCGACGCCGATTCGTTCCCCACAGTAAGCGAGGAGGCCGAGAGCGGTTCGACGGTCGAGGTGCCGCTGGTTCCGCTCGACGTGGCGTACAACCTCTACGCCCGGCGCGAGGCGCGCATGGTCGACGCCAGAGCGAAGTACGGCTACGAGGTCTCGCACGTCCTCGGCGCGGTCCGGAGTCCGCCGCCGAAGGGCGGGAGCGACGACCCGACCGACGACTGGCCCGACTCCGACCGGGTGATAACCTACTGCCACTGCCCGACGCACCTCGCCGTCGAGCGCGCGGCCAATCTCATCGACGACGGCTTCGAGGAGGTCTACGCCCTTCAGAACGGCTTTCAGGCGTGGAAGGTGGCGGACTACCCGACCGCCGGGTCGGGCGTTCCGGCGACGGCGAAGACGTGGACGGTCGAGGGCACCACCGACAGCGGCGACGCCGGCGGCGTCGCCTACGTCTACGATAGCCGGACCGACCGCGTGGCGGGCGCGGAGATAGCCGCCGACGGCTCTTACGCCGTCGAGTTCGCGTCCGGGTCCGTCTCGGGGTCCGACACCGTCACCGTCGGCACGCCGAGTTACGAGGTCGAAGGCAAACTGTCGTCGTTCGCCGAGACGACCGTCACCGCCGACGCCGGAACGACCAACGGGACCGCCGGGAACACCACGACGGCCCCCAACGGCACGACCACGATGAACGGGACGACGGTAAATGGAACTGCGACGGAGAACGGCACGACGACCACGACCGAGTCGATGATAAATCTGGACGAGACGACCACGACGAACCGGACGACGACCACGACGAACCGGACGACGACCGCGAACGGGACCGACGACAGTTCCGACACCGACAGTCTGCTCGGTCGCCTCGTCGGCGGTCAGTTCTGGTAGTCGAGTCCGTCGAACGGTTTCTCGGTCCGGGTGGCGTTCCCCCGTTTTCCGCGATTGGACGTTTTCCGGATTTGACGCGACGGACACCTCGTCGTTCGAGTGGTTTCGTCGAAACGGGGCGTGAGCGCATTTCTACACGAATAACTCGATACCGCTGTTAGCAGTTTCTACCCACTCCTGAGAAATATTTCTACGTCCCAAAGCTCACTCTGTGTTTCCAAAATAAGGGCGAAAGTACGAAACCGACTCGGACCCGCTACCGACTCCGCCGAGCGACCAGCACCGCCATCGCGAGCGCCGCGAGCATCGCCGAGCGCCCGCGCCGACTCCCGGTCGCGGCGAACCACGCGAGCGATGGAACCTGTCGCGGGCCAGCCGAGGCGGTCCGTAGCTTCGCCAGCCCTCGCAGGAACCGGCCCTCCCGGAGGTAGTACTTGGCGAGGACGAGGTCGTGAGCGCCCCGAACGTCGTAGCCGTCGCGCTCGGCGCGCCGGACCGAGTCGGCGTGCTTGTCGAGGAACTCCTCGTCGGCCGCCGCGGCGGTGTCGGCGTCGGGCGACCCCGAGTAGTGGCGCACGACCAGCGGTTCGGGGACGTGCGCGAGGTTCCCCTCCAGCAGGACCCGGAGCAGGAAGTCGGGGTCCTGAAACCAGTCGAGGTCCTCGTCGAAGCCGTCGATTCGGCGGGCGACTTCGGTCCGGACGAGCAGCGTCGACCCGGCCCCGGTGTGAAGCGTGTCGGCCAGCGTCGGGCCGACGAGGTCCTCGCCGCCCTCGACGACCGCCTCTCCGTCGTCCGTCGCCAGAAGGTCGGCGGCGGCCTCTCGAATCAGTCCGGACGCGCCGGGTACCGTGACCTCGTAGTCGCAGTAGACCGCGACCCACTCGTCGCCGGTGCCCGAGAGTCGGTCGAGTTGGGCGTCGAGCTTTCGGGGTCGCCACTCGTCGTCCGAGTCGAGGAAGGCGACGTACTCGCCCTCGGCGGCCTCGATGCCGGTGTTCCGCGCCGGGTTCGCGCCGCGGTTGGTCTCGTGGGCGAGGTAGCGCACCCGGTCGTCGTCGTAACCGGTGACGACCGCCTCGGTGTCGTCGGTCGAACCGTCGTCCACGACGACGAGTTCGAAGTCGTCGTAGGTCTGAGCGAGGACGCTGTCGATGGCTCTGGTCAGCAGTTCCGCACGGTTGTACGTCGGGATGACGACCGAAACTGTGGGCATCTTCTCGGGACGTAGGCACCCGACGGCCATTACTACCGACCGGCTAAGTCGGGTGCAAGGCGACGGTGTCGAGGAACGAGGCGTCACGGGCGGGAGTCGAATCGGCGGGGAGCGGCCGACCGCGCCCGAGAAAGATTTCGACCGTTGCAGGCCGTAGACCCCGCCTTCCAACGGCTTAGACGTCGGATAGTAAATATCGCTACCCCGGAACGTGGAGTTCGATGCCGTGACCGAATCACCGAGTACGACCGACGCAACGCGCGAGAATTCGAGCTTCACGACAGCCAACTCGACATGATACGTTCGACGCACACGGACCACGAAACGCGACTCGGCAGAGACAGCACAACGCGAACCCGCAGAAACGACACGACGCGGCGCTGCGGAGATAGAGCGACGCGACTCAGCGGAGGAACCTCGACGTGACGACCGCGAAGACGACGAGCGTCCTGCTCGTCGCGCTCCTGCTCGTCTCGTCGTTCGGAGCGGTCGCCACCGGACCCGGAGCGGGTTCGGGGACAGTCGATGTCGGAACTACCGACGAAACGGCCGGAAACGAAGACCGGACGGCCGGAAACGCCGGAACCGCCGGGCAGACGTTCCACGTCGTGCAGGGCGAGGAGTGCTACGAAATCACGGCGCTGGGCGACGGGAACCGAACCGTCTCGGAGTTCTACGGCTACCGGTCGGGGGCAGGCACGCTGTACGGGTCGTACGGCGAGCGGTCCCGAGCGATTCAGCAGAATCAGGTCAGTCACCTCTTCGTCTACGAGGGCGAACAGGGACTGAGCCTCGTAATGCTCCACGACGAACTCGACTCGTCGCGGGGCGGCGCGGCCTCCTTCTCGGTCTCCGGCCTACCCGCCGACCGCGTGTGGGCCGTCGAGGACGACGACTACCCGAACCGCGACGACAACTTCGTCCACGGCGAGACCAACTCCACGCTCCACTGGATGTGGGGCGACGGCCGGACCGACGGCGCGGCGGTCCGCGGTATCTCCGGCGAGTTCGACGCCATCACCGTCGACGCCGAGTGGGGCGAGAACTCGTGGGCCTACCGGAACCGGAGCAATCCGTGGCGGTTCGCCACCGACGACGTCGAGGAGTGGCACCTCCGCTCGGGCACCGGCGAGGAGTTCGCACTCGACAAGGGCGAACCCGTCACTATCCGAAAAGGTAGCTGTTCGGGGAGCGACGGGTCGGACGGCGACGATTCGCCGGACGACGGCGACGGGTCGGGCGACGGCGTGAACCGCTCGGAGGGCGCGCTCTCGGTCTCGGCCGAGGAGGTCAACCCCGGCGAGACGGTGAGGTTCGAGGCCAGCGGCTTCGCGGACGACGGCGAGAACGCGACCTACGAGTGGGACTTCGACGGCGACGGCGACGCAGACGAGACCACCGATAACCGGACGGTCGAACACAGTTACGACGAGAGAGGTAGCTACGGCGTCACGGTTACGGCGGTCGGCGAGAACGGGAGAACGGAGACCGCCTCCGGGACCGTGCGAGTCGAGGGCGGCGACGAACCGCCGAAGTGCGACCCCGCGAGCGACGACGACCGAGGTAGCGAGGGCGAATAAGCGACATCGGGAAAGGCTGACCTGAGCGAGAGTGAACGAGAGACGCCGAGAGCGGTCGGCCGCGACGAGTCGATTCGTCGCGGTCGTCGTTTGCCGCGTCGGTCGGGATGGGGAAATCGCTCGCTTCTACGTCGAATTACCGCTTCGAGTGGCAAAGGTGCCACCGCCGGTCCGGACGCCGCCCGAGAGGTCGCAGTCGACCACCTCGACGCCGTCGCCGTCGAGCAGGTAGAGCGCGGGGGAGTCGCCCCACGAGTCGGCGGTGACGCCCTCGAACCGGGTCCGCGAACCGGTGTTGTACAGCGGAGTGTCGCTCGCCATGTAGGTCCCGCCCGAGACGAGGCAGTCGTCGCCCCGAACGTCGATGGCGCGGCGGTCCTCGCCGGGTTGGTACACCGCGAGGTCGTGGAACTCGCAGTGGTCGCGGTGACAGAGGACGGCCGGGCGTCCCGCGCCGCCGGTCGCCCACCCGTAGACCGACAGGTTCCGGGCGACCACTGGGCCGGGCGCGTCGCCGAAGGCGGCGAGAGCGTACCCGCCGCCGCCGAGGTGAATCTCGCTGTCGGCGACGGTGACGCGGTTCGCGGTCGGCGCGACCACCATCGCAGTGTTGGGTCGGTCCGCCACCGCGACGTTCACCCCTTCGATGCGGGCCGACTCCACCTCGTCTTGGACCGAGAGCGCGTAGCCGTTGGGCCGGGTCAGTTCGATGCCGACGTTCTCGACTCGGAGGTCCGCGCCCGCGTCGAGGCGGAGGCCGCGCTGGTTCACGTCCTCCGGTCGGTTGTGTGTCACTTCGATGCGAGTCCCCCGGACGCGGCTTCCGTCGCCCGCGACGCGGACGCTGGCGACGTTGCTGTTCCGGTAGCGTCCGCCCTCGACCAGTACCCGGCCGTCGGGTGTGTCCGCGTAGAGACCGTTGTCGGGGAAGCCGCCGACTTCGAGGTCCCGCAGACGGAGCGTGCCGCGGTGGTAGGGACTCACCAGCACGCCGGTCGGCCCGACAGCGATGTTCCCGTCGGTGTTCGCGGAGTACGCGCCGCCGTCGGGCGCGCGGAACCGCTCGACGGTACCCCACCCGTCGGGGTCGAGAACGTCGAACATCGCCGGACCGAGCGTGCCGCCGTCGTGGAAGCCGACGACGTTCACGTCGCGGACGGCGAGTCCGTCGGTGACTTGGGCTTCGAGCGCCCGCATCCCGGTGTCGGGGGCCGTGAAGTCGAACGTGAAGCCCTCGAACAGCAGGTCTCGGCCGGGGTCCGCGAGGACGCCGAGGCGGAACAGCCACGGCGCGCTGTCGTCGAAGTCGGCGGTCGGCACGACGGTCGCGTCGTCGCCGACGAACCCGACGCGGTCGTACGCGACGAGTCGGAACATCTCGTCCATCGCGTAGGTCCCCGGCGGGAACCGGAGCAGCGTGTCGGTGGCTCCGTCGTTGCAGAGCCGATTCAGTACCGAGTTGATCGGTTCGTTCCCGGTGTCGTCCGCGCCGGCCTCGGTCACGTCGACGACGGTGTCGTACTCGCTGGACAGGGCCGCGCCGCGACTGGAGAGTTCGCCCGGCGCAGTTGCTTTCGACCCGGTGACCGCCGACGAAGTGGCCGTCGCGGCGGTCGCTGTGGCGACGGCGGTCGCCAGAAATCGACGCCTACTCGACTGTTTCGGAGTGTCGTCTTCGGGAGACATCCACCTCGGCAGTCTCGCGAGGCGCCGTTATATCGGGGCGACCGTTTCCGGCGCTGAACGGTTGCACAACAGTTGCCAAGCAGGATTTCGGGAGAAAAGTCGTCACCGTCCCGACGCGACTCGCACCGTGCCGACGGGCTACTCGGACCGACCCGCCAACAGCGTCCGGCACTCCGCGAGGACCGGCGCGCCGTCGTACAACCAGACCGCGGCGACGACCCCGACGAGCGCGAGTTCGAAGGCGAGCAGGGGACCGAACTCGAGCGCCCATAGTCGGACCAGCCACGCTCGGAGGTAGAACAGCGTCCGGGCGACCAGGCCCGCCTCGGTCGGCGAGGCCGACGAGACGACCGCGGGCCACAGCACCGCCTCGACCGCCAACTCGTCGCCCAGCAGGAAGGGGTAGACCACGTCGCCGGCGAGGTGGGAGGCGTGGCCGACGAGAAACGCGGTCGCCGCCCCCGCCGCGTTTCGCCGCCGGGCGGCCAACCAGAGCGCCGCCGCGAACGCCGGGAAGACGAACGCCGAGTGGGCGACGGCGTAACCCGACGGAAACACCCCGAGCGTCCACGAGAGCGGCTTGTCCACGAGGTCGGGGAAGACCGCGCCGAATCCGGCCGCGAGCGCGATTCGACCGTCGGGCGACTCGCCGCGCCGGAGGTGCCACCACAGCGAGACCAGCAGGTAGCCGAAGGCGGCGTGTTCCCACGGCCACATCAGCCGTCTCCCCGCGGGACTCGCGGTGTCCGGCGCGCGGCGCTACCGTTCGCGCCGTCGCCGCCGGCCGCGACTTCGACCGGAAGCCGGAGCGACCGGTAGGCGGTGTCGAGACTCGGGTCCTGCGGCGGGTCGCCGCGGTAGACGAGGACGACGATTCGGAGGTCGTCGCCGGTCGCCTGCGGGGTGATTTGCGCGGTTAGGTTCCGGGTCTCCCCGGCGGCGAGTTCGAAGCTCCCGCGGTCCACCTCTGTCTCGGCAACGACTTCGACCGAGTCGTTTGCGCCCTTCGTACCGGCAGAACCGTCGTCGGCGACCGACGCGTTCGCGCCCGCCGCGCCGGACCGCTCGACGCGCTGGAGTTCGACCGCGTAGCCGTACTCGACGGTCGAACCCTCTCGGTTGACGACCGCGAAGTCGAGCGGTTGGGACCGGCCGCGGGTCAGCGTCGAGGGGTAGAGCGCGGTGGTCTCGTCGGTGACGTTTCCTGACTGGACGTAGAGTTCGGTGAACCCCTCGTCGGCGGGCGGCGCGACGAGCGCGTACCCGACCGACGACGCGAGGACGAGCAGACTCACCGCGACGAGTATCCCCGACCACGGGCGGGAGGCCTTCGAGGGCGTCCCGAGCGTCGGCGAACCGGTCCGGAACCCGGACGACGACTCGCCGAACAGGTCCGACGGCGAGGGGACGCCGGGCGCGAACCGGTCGTCCGGGGACTGTCGGGCGCGACTCACCGCCGCGCAGACCAGCAGGACGGCCGTCGCGCCGAAGACGCCGACCTGAATCGGCCGCGCCGCGATGGGGAACGGCGAGAAGTGGACCGCGAGTGCGACCGCCGGAACCACGATAACGGTCCAGAGAACCGCGAGGACGACGCGCTCGACGCCGCCGATGCCGTGGTCGCCGCGCGAGAACGCCGTTCGGAGACCGGTGCCTGTCGGCCCGATGGTCGACTCCTCGGGCGGCGACCCGCGGGTCGGGTAGACGAGGGCGACGACGGCGTACCCCGGCAGGAACACGACCGTCGGAATCAGGAGGACGAAGCGGGCGATGCCGTCGAGCGAGAGCGCGGTCGCGGCGGCCGCCGCCGCCAGCAGGCCGAACGCGACCAGCAGGTCGAGGTATCCGCGTGCGGGACGTGACTCCATCGACGGGAACTCAGGAACCCGTCGTGCTTTATTATCCGGCGGGTAAGCCGGGCCGAACCGCCGCGTCGAACTCCCGGGTTACGTCTCGTTGCCGTACATCGTGAGGCCCTCGCACCCCACGTCGAGGACGCCGCCGACCAGCGTGTTGTCCTTCACTTTGACGTCGGCGCTCGACTCGTTGAGTCGGAGCGCCTCGTAGTCCGAGTACGACTCGGCGTAGGCCGACTCTATCCACGCGCCGGTTCCGTTGACCACGATGGGGTGGTGAGTCGTCTCGAAGGTGCCCCCGTAGACGAGGCAGTCGTCGGCGTTGATTTCGAGCGCGCGCCGGTAGTCGCTCCCCGGTTGGTCGATTTCGAGTCCTCGGAACTCGCAGTTCGCTCGCTCGCACCGGATGGCGTTCCGGAAGACGCTCCCGGACGCCGGACCGGTGACCCGAACGTCCGAGACGCCGACCTCGCCGGGTCGGTCGCCGCCCTTGATTTCGACGGCATTGCCGCTCCCGTGGATGTCGACGTGGACCTTCTGGACGTAGGTCGGACCGGCCTCGTCCTCGACGACGATGGCCTGGTTCGTGCGGTCGGTGCGCTGAATCACCGAGGAGTTGTGAATTTTTGCCGACTCCACGTCGTCGAGGACCGTGATGCCGTTGCCGGTCGGCTTGTCGAGTCGAACCGTCGAGTCGAGGACCTGTAGCCACGAACCCTGGTCGAGGCGAATCCCGCGCTGGTTGTCGAAGTGGTCGGGGTTGTCGTCCACGATGACGGTCGCGCCCACGATTTTGCTGTGGTGGCCGCCGATGCGGAGACTGCTGGCGTGGCTGTTGCGAAAGACGCCGCGCCGAACGATTACGGTCCCCTTGGCGTTTCCGGCGTAGACGCCGTTGTCGGGGAAGCCCCCGAGTTGGCAGTCGACGAGTTCGACCGTCCCCTCGTGGTAGCGACTGACCATGATGCCCGTCGGCCCGCGCCAGAGGTCGCCGTCGTTGGGCGTGTTCGACACCCACTCGCCGCCGGCGGGCGCGCGGAACCCCTCGACCGTGCCGGTCCCGTCGGGGTCCATTACGTCGAAGAGCGCCGGACCCCACGTGCCGCTGTCGTGCTTGCCGACCACGTCCACGTCCCGGACCGTCAGTCCGTCCGAGACCTGCGCCTCGATGGCCCGGATACCGGTGTCGGGGGCCGTCTGGTCCACGGTGAGGCCCTCGACGTGCAGGTCCCGGCCGGGGTCGTGGTAGACCCCGAGTCGGAAGAGTCGCCGGTTCGGCCCCTCGAACTCGTAATAGTCGCCGGGGACGATGGTGGCGTCGTCGCCCACCATCCCGAAGTGGTCGTAGCCGCAGTGTCGGAACTCCTCGTTCATCCGGTAGCGACCCTGCGGGAAGACGAACAGCGTGTCGTCGCCCGCGTGAGCATCGAGAACTGGGGTTATCGATTCCGCGCCGGTGTCGTCGGCGCCAGCGTCGGCGATGTCGACGACGGTGCTGTACTGGTCTTTCAACTGTTCGATTCGGTCGGTCGAGGCTGCGCTCGCCCGCCCGACGAGCGCGGGAGACACGCCCCCGAGAAGGCCCGCCCTAGTCAGAGACGCGAGATAGCCCCGTCGAGAGATGGTTCGTGCAGCGTCGCCGTCTTCGGAAAGTTCGTCGCGTTCCGCCGCCTCGGAGTCGTAGTCAGATTTAGGTGTCCGTGTCGTCATATTTTCCACGGTTCGTCGGGAATGAACCGTAGAAAAGTCTTCTGGCCGCCCCAAATGGTTGCTGTCGTTCACATGGCCAGCTTTTAAATCAAGGATTCCGTACTCGGTGGCCAGAAGAGAGCGGGGTCGGCTACGAGTCGTCCTTCTCAACCACGACGCGCACCTCGTCGCCGTCCTTCAGGAAGTACTCGCTCGGGTCGACCGCCTCGCCGTTCACCGTAATCGAGACCGACGTGTTGGCGGCCCCACGCCGGTAGGTCGTACCGTTGTACGTCACCGAGTCGTCGGTCACGTTGATACCGGACAGGGTGTTCAGTCCGTACTGGAGGGTGACGCTCCACGAGTGGGCGTGCCACGGGTTCGCGTGACCGCCCTCGAAGTGGAAGTGGCGGTGGCCCGACTGGAACCGCTCGGCGCTGAAGTCCACCTTCTCGCCGTCCACGACGAACGTCATCGGGCCGTGGATGTGCTGCTGGTCGGCGTCGATGTACGTGCCGGGCACCGAGTAGTTCGCGTCTGCCGTCTCGACGGTCACCCAAATCTGGTCGCCGTCGCCGAGCGTGTAGGACTCGGGGTCGACCTCCTCGCCGTTCACTCGGTAGTGAATTTCGGTGCCGTTCGTCGCCTCGCGGTAGGTCTCGCCGTCGTAGCTCACGGCGTCCGCGCTCGCCTCGACGCCGAACGAGGACAGCGCCGCCGCGAGCGTGAGCGAGGAGTTCGCTCGCCACGAGTGTTCGTCGTCGGCCGCTATCGACACCCGGTCGCCCGAGGAGAGTTCGTCGAGCGGGAGTTCGGTCCCGGCGACGACCACCGTCATCTTACCCGAGAGGTCTCCGGTCGCGTTCGCGCTCTCGGAGTCGTTTCCGCCGTCGTCGGAGCCTTCGGAGTCGGTCGTCTCTCCGCCGTGGGAGTGACTGTGGCCGTCACCGGCGGTGGTCTCCGAACTGTCGTTCGTCGCGGTCGTTCCGGTACTGTCGTTCGCCGTAGTCGTCTCATCGGTGCCGTTCACCACGGTCGATTCGCCCGTCGCCGGTTCGGTGGTCGGTTCACCCGCGGTAGTCGTTCCGTTCTCGGTCGAAGTGCCGTCTGACACGCCCCCGCCGAACCCGGCGCACCCGGAGAAAGCGACGAGTAATCCGACCAGCGCGATAGCCACGACGCGGCGACGACCTCCTCCGCCTGCCAGTGTATCGGGCATACTTCGGAGACGGGACCGGGACAGGATTATTATCCGCGACCTATGACCGGCTTAAGCGCGTCATAATTAACCCCGAACGCCCCTTCCGACCGGACAGAGAATGCACGGAACCGCTCGCCGAACGATACGCTCGGAGAACCTTCGAGCGCGAGGATGAAGGCCGACTCGGTCCTCACGGTCGTCGTCGCGCTCTGCTGTGTCCTCGCAATCGGCGCGACCTCGACCACGCTCGACTCGACGGTCTCGACCGACCCCGAGGAGGTCACGAACTTCGACTACGACAAGGTCCCAATCGGGACGGGGCAAGCCAAGAAACTCGACGACGCCATCGACGGCGGCCGGTCGGCCTCCGGCCAGTCCGGGTCCGGGAAGGACGCCTCGTCTGAGTCGGGGTCCTCCGGCGACGAGAAGGTGCAGGCGGCGAAAGCGGGCGACGCCGCGGAGAACGGCGACTTCACTCGGTCGGCGTCCGGCGGTGACGGGGGACGACAGGACCAAGCCGCAGGAAGCGGCGAGAACCAACACAGCAAGCAGTCCGGGGGCAGCGGAAACGAGATGCAACAGAGCGGCGGAGCGAACTCCCAGTCCGGAGAAGGTAACGGGACTGGGATTCGCGACCAGACGCTGCTCGAACGCCTGCTGTCGCTCCTGCGGGACCTGCTCGACCTGCTGTCGAACCTGCTCCCGTATCTGGTGCTGGCGGTGCTGTTCGGCGCGGCGGTCCGGTACCGCGACCGGATTCTCGCCCGGATTTCGCCGGGGGAGACCGAGGACGGCGACGAGAGCGAAGCGGCGGCCGACCGCGAACCCGACCCGCAGAACGATATCGCGGCGGCGTGGTTCGAGATGGTCGAGCGACTCGACCTCGCCGACCGACGCGACCTCACGCCCCGAGAGTGCGCGGCGGCGGCGAAGCGCCGCGGCGTGGACGACGAGACCGCCCGGAAACTGACCGCGCTGTTCGAGGAAGTCCGGTACGGCGGCGCTCGTGTGACCGACGAGCGCCGCCGGCGCGCCGAGCGGACCCTCGACAGCGTGCGCTCGCAACTGGAGGTCCGGCAGTGAAGCGCTATCGGGTCGTCTCCGGGGGCGCCGGCGTGGTGGCGCTGGGATGCGCGCTCGCGCTCGGCGGCGGTCCCGCGGGCGGGGCCGTCGGGGCGATGCTGACCGCGCTCGGCAACGACTACTTCGTGGTCGCCGCGTTCGCGGGCGTCGGGTTGCTCGTCGCCGCGTCCGTGCTGGCGTCCGGCGGGGGCGGCGCGCTCCGACAGACCGAGACGCCGACGCCCGAGCGTCCGGTGACGGCGCCGGTCGCGGGCGACGCGGTGGACGACGCGCTCGCGAGTCGGACCGCGCTCGCGCCGGTCGTCGGCGACGAGCGCCGCGAGGCCCTCCGCGAGCGCCTCCGGACCGTCGCGGTCGAAACGTGGGTTCGCCGGGACGAGTGTTCCCGCGAGGAGGCCGAGGAGCGCCTCGACGCGGGGACGTGGACCGACGATCGCGAGGCGGCCGCGTTCCTCGCCGGGAACGGGCCCGGCGTCGAGGCCCGCGCGCTGGCGCTGGCCCGCGCCGAACCGTGGAGCAGGCGCGGCGCTCGGCGGGCCGTCGCGGAACTGCTCGAACGCGAGCGGAGCGAGCAGAGAGAAGACGAGCGAGGAGCGAACGGGCCGAGAGGAGACGTGCGGAAAGAGAGCGAGCGGGGAGGGAATAGGCGGAGAGAGAACGAGCAGCGAGAGCGCGAACTGAATCGGCGACCGGAGGTCGAGCGATGACCGAGACTCGTCGTTGGCGGGGCGTCGTGGCGGTGACGCTGCTCGTCGGAGGCGTCGGACTCGTCGCCGACCGGCCCGACCTCGTCCTCGTCTCCGTGGTCGGGGTCGCGTTCGCGGCGTACCCGCGACTCTCGCCCGCGCCGCCCGAGACCCCGGACCTCGAAATCGAGCGTCGGTTGAGCGAGCGAGCACCTTCGCCGGGCGAGACGGTCGAAGTGAGTGTCACGGTCCGGAACGCCGGCGACCAGACGCTGTTCGACCTTCGCGTCGTGGACGGGGTGCCGCCCGCGCTGACGGTCACGTCGGGGTCGCCGCGGTACGGCGGTCCGCTCCGACCAGGCGGCGAGGCGACCTTCGAGTACGCCGTCGAGACCGACGAGGGCAAGCACGGGTTCGACCCCGCGACAGCGGTCGTCCGCGACCCGAGCGGGGAGCGCGAGGTCGAAACGACGGTGTCCGCAGAGACCGAAATCGACTGCACCGTGGCGGGCGGCGCGCCGCCGCGCCGGAACCTCGCCGTCGAGGACGCTGGCGACCTGCTGACCGACCACGGCGGCGTCGGGGTCGAGTTCCACCAGACCCGCGAGTACCGGCGCGGCGACGCGATGAGTCGCATCGACTGGAAGCGGTTCGCCCGCGCCGGCGAACTCACGACCGTCGAGTACCGCGAAGAGCGAAGCGCCTCGGTCGTCCTGCTGGTGGACGCCCGCGCTCCGGCCTATCGAGCGTCCGAGGGCGAACCCCACGCGGTCGTCCGGAGCGTCGCGGCCGCCCAGCGACTCGCGGGGTCGCTCCTCACGGGGCGCAACCGAGTCGGCGTGGCGGCGCTCGGCCGCGAGAACTGCTGGCTTCCGCCGGGCGCGGGGACCGACCACCGGACGCGCGCGATGCGAACACTGGCGACCCACTCAGCGTTCGCGGCGTCGCCGCCGAACGACGACGCCGAAGAACCGATAGCGGACCGGGTAGCCCGGGTCCGGCGGCAGTTGAGTCCGGACACACAGGTCACGTTCCTCACGCCGCTGTGCGACGACGACGCGGTGACGGCGGCCAGCACGCTGGAGGCCCACGGCCACAGCGTGACCGTCGTCAGTCCGGACGCGACCGGCGACGCGACGCCGGGCCGGAGACTGGCGGCGACCGAGCGGGAGAACCGCATCGCGGCGCTCCGGCGACGGGAGATTCCCGTCCTCGACTGGGGGACCGACGACGGTCTGGCCGCCGCGGTCGCCAAGGCGGGCGACAGGGGGGCGCTATGACGGGAACCGCGACCGGCGAGCGGGCGGGCGAACCGACCCCGGCGAGCGACGGAATCGCGGTCGGGCGGCGACCGACGCGCCTCAGCGCGACGGTCGCCAGTCTCGCCGCCGCGGCGGGCGTTCTGCTCGTCGGCGGTCCGGGCGGTCCGGCGGTCGGCGTCGTCCTCGTCGGTCTCGCGGCGGCGGCGACGGGCGACGAACTCCGGGCGCGGGGGCGGCGAGCGCAGTCGCTGGCCGCGTTCGGCACGGGCGGCACAATCGCGCTCGCCGGAATCGCCGCGGGCGCGGTGCTGGCCGGCGACGTGCCGAGCGTCCTGCGCGTGCTTCCGGGTCTGGTCGGCGTCCTGACGCTCGGGGCCGGGGTGGTCCCGGCGCGCGGACGGGGGTCGCGGAGACTGGTGAAACTCGGCGCGGGCCTCGTCCTCGTGACGGTCCTCGTCACCGGCGTCTTCCAGGCGGTCCCGCCGGGGACGCTGGTCGCCGGAGCGGTCGCGGCGGTCGTCGGGTGGGACCTCGGCGAACACGCCATCAACGTCGGCGAGCAGTTGGGCCGCGCGGCCTCGACGTGGCGCACCGAGGGCGTACACGCCGCGAGTGCCGGTCTCGTCGGCGTCGCGGCGATGCTGACGGGGCGCGTCGTGGACGGGGTCGGTTCGACCGGTCTCTCGCTCCCGGCGCTCGCGCTGTTGGTCCTCGCGGTCGTCCTCCTCAGCGTCGCGCTTCACGAGTAGGCGAGTCGCGCTCGGTGTCGCTCCAGGCGCTTCCGGCGCGTTCGGTGTCGCTCTGACCGCGTTCGATTCCCTCTGTCGAGTTATAGTTCCGATCGCGGTGTGATTTCAATATAAAGCCGGCAAATTAAAAATTTAAGCGGTCGGTTTCTACTACGACGGAGGACTTAGCCGTGAACGACGCACCGGAGTTACGGCGAGTGACTACCGACGAATCGACCACGTTTCACGCCGAACGCGACTGGCTGAGCGACGACGAACTCAGCGACACCATCGTCGCCGCCGTCGCCTCGGTCACGGGGACCGACCCTACGGAACTCTCGCCGCTTACGAGGTGGCCGACCCAGACTCCCTGAACAGACTGTTCGCACCGACGCCCACGATGCACCTCCGGCCCGGTGGCGGATGTCTCACGTTTTCGTACAACGACTGCCTCGTGACCGCGTACTGGGACGGCGACATCGAAATCGAAGCGCCAGAGTGACCACGAGCGAAGCGCGGAGTGACCGCGACCGGCCCGCACGACTCGGGCCTCGCCTACGCCGTGCGGGCAATCGTCGGGACCGACACCTCCGAGAGGAGGTCCTCGACGACGTCGGTTCGCGTCACCTCGTCCACGCGGGCGTCGGCGGTTAGGACGAGTCGGTGGGCCACGACCGGGTGCGCGACCGCCTTCACGTCGTCGGGAACGACGTAGTCGCGGCCGTCGAGGAGCGCGCGGGTTCTGGCGGTCTCGAAGAGGCGCTGGGTCCCGCGGGGCGAGACGCCGACCCGGGTCCGAGCGTGGTCGCGGGTCGCGCGCGCGAGGTCCACCACGTAGGATTTCACGTCCCGGTCGACCTCGATTCGCTCCACGAGGGACTGGATTTCCCGGAGGTCGGCGGGGTCGAGCGTCCGCCGGGCGCTCGGGTGTCTGCTGTCGCGGGCGTCGCGGCGGTCGAGGAGTTCGAGTTCGCCCTCCTCCTCGGGGTAGCCGAGACTCGTCTTCACGAGGAAGCGGTCCTTCTGAGCCTCCGGCAGCGGGAAGGTCCCCTGCCCGTCCTCGACTGGGTTCTGCGTGGCGATGACGAAGAACGGGTCGGGTAGCTGGTGGGTTTCGCCGTTGACCGTCACCTGTCCCTCCTCCATGGCTTCGAGAAGGGCGGCCTGCGTCTTGGGCGACGCGCGGTTTATCTCGTCGGCGAGGACCACGTTGGCGAACAGCGGACCGCGGTCGAACTCGAACTCCCGGTCTCGCTCGTTGAACACGTCGGTCCCCGTCACGTCGGCGGGGAGCAGGTCGGGCGTGAACTGGATGCGCGAAAAGGAGAGGCCGAGCGCGGTCGCCAAACTCCGGGCGGTCAGCGTCTTGCCGGTTCCGGGCACGTCTTCGAGCAGGACGTTCCCCCCGGCGAGGACGCCCGAGAGGACGGTTCGGAGCGTCTCGCGCTCGGTGATGACCGCGTTCGAGACGGCGTCGAGCACCTCGTTACAGCGACGGCTCGCTTCGGACGAGTTCATGGCTCACTGTTGGGGAGACGGCCACGTAGTAATGCGATTGCTAACGGGGTCGAAGTCGGTCCCCGAGTCGAGTAGGTATCGCCGAACGGCGGTCACGGGTCGGGGTCGCGTCGAGGCAGGAGCGCGCTCCCGACGAGTTCCGCGGTCGCGCGCCGGAGGTGCTGGGAGACCGCCGACGTGGAGAGACCGAACGACTCCGCGAGGTCGCTCTGAGAGACCTTCCGGGGAACGTCGTAGTAGCCGGTCTCGTAGGCGGTCCGGAGGATGCGCTCCTGGTCGGCGCTGAGGCCGTACGCGTGGTGGCGCTCGACGCCCCCGGTATCGGTGATTCGCTGGAGGTCGACGTCGACGTCGGCCGCGCGACACGCCTCGACGAAGCGGACGAGCGCATCTCTGTCAGGGAGTTCCATCCGGACCGTCCAGCCCTCGTCGGTGCCGCTGGCGTCGTGGACGAACGCCGCGGCGGCCTCCAGCGGGGCCAGTCGCTCGCGGCCGCGGTCCGTGAGGTCGCTCCGATAGATGCGGCGGTCGCCGGACTCGCTGACGACCGCGGGGTCTGCAACCGTCGGGTCCGCCGCGAGTCCGGCCTCGAAGGCGTCAAGCGAGTCGCCGACCCCGGCGACGAAGAACCGGTCGGCGTCGAGCATCGCCGAGCGGGGTCTGACGGTCGTCCCCGGCGCGTCGGCCAGCGCGGGCGCGAACGGCAGTTCCGGGTGCGAGAGTCGAGCGCGGACGAAGAGCGTGTACGGTCTGCGGGGAACTCCTACGTCCTTCGAGTCGTCCGATTCGTCGGCGTCGTTAGGTTCGCTCGCTTCGTTGGACTCGCCCGCGTCCCGCGATTCGTCTGCGTCGTCCGCGCCGTTCGACTCGTCCGGGTCGTCTGGGTCGTCCGCGCCGTCTGACTCGTCGTCCGCGTCCCGACTCATCGCCACGTTGTTTCGGCTGAATCCTCGCACACGTGTTCTCTCGGCGGGTCAGCGACGCCGCTCGATTCTGGTAATCTCGACCATCCACTCGGCTCCGCCGGACCCGCCTGACACGTCCAGCGACCCCGGGGTATCGAGGTCGTTCCGGTCGGCGGTTCGTAGCAGGTCCGCGAGCGCGGCCTCGAACTCCTCGGTGGTCAGCCCCGTCGCGGGGGTGTCGGACTTGCTCATGGTGTTTCCCTCGGCGTCTCGTCGGGAGCGACGGGAGTTAAATCGGGACGACCGTTGTGGGTCGCGGGAGCGTTTAGCAACCGCATAGGGCCCGAGAACCGGAATAGCCCCAGTCGGGCGTACGGCGCGGATAACGCCGATTGAATCCCACAACGGCACCGCATACTTAAGCCGGAACGCGCCGACGGACCGAACAGAATGAGTCGGCCGCAGAACTCACCGGATTCGGACCTCCCGAGCGGTCCGCTCGGTGCCGCCGGACGGGACGGGGAGACGGGCGAACGGGCGAGACTCCTCCGGCGCGTCCGTCGCGCCGTCGAGGAGGCCAGCGCGCCGGTCAGCGTGAGTCAACTCGCCGAGCGACTGCACGCGACCGGCGACGGGCGCGAGTACGGCGACGTTCACGAGGCGCTGTATCGGGACCACCTCCAGCGCCTCGACGCGACGGGCGTGCTCGTCTTTGACATGGAGATGGGACTGGTCTACGCCGACGACACCCAGCGAGAGGGGTCGCGAGACGACTGTTCAGCGTGACGGAGACGGCTGTTCGAGGTGAAGACGCGACTCGTCGACGCGTTCGGTTTTGGCAACTGTTGTCGGGACTGTTGGAAATCGGCGCGAGCGCGTTACCTCGCCGATAGATAAGGTAGCGAGGCGCCTCTCGTCGGTCGTGTCTTCGGGATGAATGCGCAACCGAACGAGACCGGGCCGGTCGTCGGTCGGAGCGACCACGACGGGTCCCGCGACCTGAGCGACGACCAGACCTACGAACTGCTCGCCAACGCGCGGCGCCGCGCGTGCGTCCGCCACCTGCGGAACCGCGAGGGCCGCGGTCCGAGCGACGGCGCGGTCGTGTCGGTCCGCGACCTCGCCGACGCCGTCGCCGACTCGGTCGCGGACGACGGACCGGCGTCCGACGGCCTGCGCCAGAGCGTCTACACCTCGCTCTCGCAGCACCACCTCGACAAGTTGGACGAGTGGGAGGTCGTCCGGTACGACCGCGAGGCCCGGTCGGTCGCGACCGGGCCGAACTTCGAGGCGGTCACTCGGGTCTCGGTAACACCGGGAACCACCCGCCGCGGGATCAGCGCGGTGGCGCTCGCGACGAGTACGGTGACCGTCGCCACGCTACTCGCCGCGGCCGTCGCGTCGCCGCGGCTAGCGACGCCGCCCGTCCTCGGCGTCGCGGCGCTGAATCTCCTCCCCGTTGGTCTCTTTCTCCAGACGCAGTTCGACCGAGACGGGTGATTCGGGTCAGCGGGCGGCCTCCGTGAGATGGATGATTCGGGCAGGTGTTCGCGCCTCGTCCGACCGCAATTCCCTCGCCGGACAGGTCTCGTTCGACTGCGATTGAGTCGCCGAACAGGTGGCGACTTCGCCATCGCGGACGGGTTTACGAACCGCATAGGAAAGTGAAGGGCGGCCCTATCGACTGGTGGCGTTCGCGAGTGAACGCCGAACCCGGTCGAAACGTGCGTGTCCTCGTGGGGCTAGTCCCGTCCCACGACGCACATCTCGCGTGCCTTCCTGGCATCCGCTCGCAGGCCTCGCCGGTATCTGCTTCGCGTGCCGCACCGTCGTCCGCTTTGCGTGCCTTCCCGACATTCGCTCGCGGGTCTCGCCGACACGGTCGGTCGCGGTCAACGATGAGGTACGCGGGCGATGGGACGCTCGTGTCCGGTCGCCCGCATTTTCATTTCTTAGGGAAATATTTTGTCGTGGTAAGGGAAGGTTTAGGTTGTCGTGACGGTTCCCGAGCGAGAGGAAATCTCCCACGAGCAGAGGGTTTCGTCAGCCACGTCGAAAGCGGTGAAGACCGGCCGTCTCCCACAGCGACTCGATGAGAACCTGTCGTCTAAAGCGACATCATTTTCGACGTGAGGAACTGCGGGTAGATGCTTTCTCGAACGGCTTTGGGACTTCTCCCCGTCCCCTGCCGCTTGCTGAATCCTTTTCAAACCGACACGCCTAGCGGAGAACGGAATGACAGACGCAGAGTCACTCGACCTCGACTTCGTCCAGATGGGCGGGACCGGCCTCCAGACGAGCGAACTTCAGTTCGGAACGTGGCGCTTCGGGAAGGAGACCGAAGAGGGCAACGTCGAAATCGGCGAAGAGCGCGCCTACGAACTCCTCGACGCCTACGAGGCCGCCGGCGGGCGCTACATCGACACCGCCGACGTGTACGGCGGCGGGAAGGCCGAGGAATGGATCGGCAACTGGTTGGAGGACCGCGACCGCGAGCGGTTCACCATCGCCTCGAAGATTTACTGGCAGATTCGAGACGGCGACCCGAACAGTCGGGGCACCAACCGGAAGAACCTCCGGCACCGCGCCGAGGCGATTCTCGACCGACTCGGCACCGATTACGTGGACGTGCTCTACATCCACCGCTGGGACGACCAGACCTCCGCACGCGAGATGATGAAGACGCTCAACGCGCTCGTGGAGTCGGGGAAGGTCAACTACCTCGGTGCCTCGACGCTCCGACCGAACGCGTGGAAGGTGGCGAAGGCCAATGCCATCGCCCGCGCCGAGGGCTGGGAGCCGTTCACCGTTCTCCAGCCGCGGTACAACCTCGTGGACCGTGAAATCGAGGGGGACTATCTGGAGATGGCTCGCCAAGAGGACCTCGCGGTCTGTCCGTGGAGTCCGCTCGGGCAGGGCTTCCTCACCGGCAAGTACTCGCGCGAGGACGGCCTGACCGGCGAGTCGCGCGCCGCGGAGTCGAGTCGCTTCGAGGACGCCTACCTCACCGAGGAGAACTTCGACCTCCACGACGAACTCGACGCAGTGGCAGACGAGGTGGACGCCACACCCGCACAGACCGCGCTGGCGTGGGTTGCTCAGCGCGACGGCGTGACCGCGCCCATCGTCGGCGCTCGGACCGTCGAGCAACTGGACGAGAACCTCGCGGCCGCCGACATCGACCTCTCGGACGAACAGGTCGACCGACTCACGGAGGCGAAGGGCGGGCCCTACGCCGGTCTCTGAGTCGGGTCGCTCGCTGACGGCCGTCGTCGACTAAATTGTCGTTGACCGGTCGTTGACCGAATTGCCGTTGATGGACTCATCGTTGACGGAGTCGTCTTTGACACCGGTTTCGGTTGAATGTCGTTCGGTTTTGTTGGCCGGTTTTGTGAGTTTCTTTATGGTGCACACACCCCTCGTTGCCGCTGTAAACGTGGATGGGGTGGGAGTGGGTGATGAAGAAGGGTCGGAAATGGAGTTTCTCTTTCGTGACGACTTCGACAATATAGTCAACTTTTTATATAGGTACTACGTCAAAGTCCATTGATGGAATCGCAAATATCAAAGCGACCGTAGGTCGCGATTTGCGGCAGTCTCGCGACCGGCTAAAATTTGGCACAGAGAACCTGTTCGTCTAGTTCTCGATTCCCGGTCTATTTCCCCGATTCTGCGTCTGGTTCTCCAACGTCACGTTCTTTCTCAGTGTGTTTAATTCTCCGAAGATTTCTTTCCCGGCAGGACTCTGTTTTCTCCAATTGAGTCATCGGACACAGTAACTGACAGTTTACAGCGGCAACGAGGGGTGTCTCCTCTCCGACCGGCGGGAAGTAACTTCCGCCGAACCGGACGTGTGACAATCTCAGACGTACTCCCTCTTGGGACTCCAAGCCTCGAATTAGCGGAAGACAGGGGTCTACTCGACTTGCTATCTGCTGAATTCGGCGTTCGTCTGATTCTGCGCGGACTACTGAGATGATAGTTACGCCGACCACTGCGCCGACCGCTTTCCGTTTACAGCGGCAACGAGGGGTGTGCCGCTCGAGAACCCCGTCGAAAATGGGACTCGACCAACACGTATATTCCGCGCTTACAGCGGAACTTCGCCCGTTTACAGCGGCAACGAGGGGTGGGAGACGCACACGTCGGCCGCAGTATTCTATAAATCCGAAACTTACAGCGGCAACGAGGGGGGCGTACAGCGGCAAACCGGCGTTAACGAATCCAAATATTGATATGCGTTTCCACCGAGCAACCCACAAAGGGATGTCAAGCTCCATCGACTACTTCGGGGACGGCCCCATCTTCGAGAACAAGGAACTCCTCCAGATTTCTCATCTCCCCGAGGACGACGACGACATCATCGGTCGCGAAGGAGAACTCAAGAGCCTCGGCCGCGCTCTCCGTCCCGCCCTCGACGGCAACACGCCGAACAACGTCTTTCTCTACGGCAAGACCGGAACCGGCAAATCGCTCTGCTCGAAGTTCATCAGCCGACAACTCGTCCGAGAAGCGTCCGACAACGACGTTCACGTCGGCTATGCCTACGTCGATTGCCTTCAGGACTCCACCGAGACGCAGGCCGTCCGCAACGCCGGCACGCAACTCAACCACGCTGGGCAGACCGGCGTCTCCATCCCCGAGACCGGCATCTCGACCGCGGCCTACTACAAGCGCCTCTGGAACGTCATCGACGACCTCTACGACGTCGCCATCATCATCCTCGACGAGGTGGACAAACTCGAAAACGACTCCGTCCTCATGCAACTCTCGCGCGCCGCCGAGTCCGAGAAACTGCAGGACGGGAAGGTCGCCACCATCGCCATCTCCAACAAGATTCGGTACAAGGAGAAGTTGAACGAGCGCGTCAAGAGTAGTCTCTGCGAGGTCGATTACGTCTTTCCGCCGTACGACGCGACCCAACTCCGACAGATTCTCGAAGCGCGGAGCGACGCCTTCGCCGACGGCGTCATCGAGGACGGTGTCATCCCGAAGGTCGCGGCACTCGCCGCCCGCGAACACGGCGACGCCCGGAAGGCCATCGATATCCTCCGGTTCGCCGGGGAAATCGCGGAGAAACAGGGCGACAGCACCGTCGACGAGGAACACGTCGAGCAGGCCCAGGAACGCGAGGAGCAGAACCGGCTCTCGGAACTCATCTCGAAGTCGCCGCCCCACTCCCAGCAGGTCCTGCTCGCGCTCGCGTTCCAAGTCCAGCAGGCCCCCGAGGGGACTCCCGAGGTCCCCAACACCGACGTCTACGAGATGTACCGCCAACTCTGCGAGCAGGACGGTCTCTCGCCGCTGAAACAGCGCCGCGTCCGTGACATCCTCTCGGAACTCGAGTTCCTCTCCATCATCGAGCAGGACCGCCGCGGCCGCGGCAAAGGCAAGGGCGGCTACACCGTCAACCAACTGCTTGACGACCCCGAACTCGTCGTCAAGGCCTGTCAGGCCGCGAAGGACTGACTCCGCGCCACCGAATCACCGGAGATTCCGAAGTCGTCGAACCTTCGAAAGCGCCGAAAAGGGTGACGAACCCAGTTTAGTGTGCGAGTACACTAGCCTTTTCGTGTTCCAGTTCGTACGGTTTCGCATGAGCAGCGACCGCGTGGGGGCAGAGAGTAAAGTGTCAGGGAATCAGGCGAACATTCCGGCCCGGATTCGGCGCGAACTGGACATCGAAGACGGCGACCACCTCCGCTGGACGCTCGCCGACGACGGAACCCTCCGCGTCGAAGTCGTCCAGCAACGGACGGGAACCTTCGCGGAGTTCGAGGGCTACGAGGGGGACGAGGCGACTGACGCGACGACGGACCACGACGCGTGGGGGACGGAGTAGATGCCGCGTGCGGTCCTCGATACGTCCGTCCTCTTCGCCGCGGCGTATCGACGCGACGCGTCTCACGACGATGCGCTGCCGGTTCTCCGGGGTATCGACGGCGGGACGCTCCCCGAAGGCGTCGTCCTCGACTACGTCCTCGCCGAGACGATGAACGGACTCGTCACGCACGCCGGACACGACGCCGGCGTCGACTTACTCGACCGTCTCGAAGAGAACGCCCGCTTCCACATCGACTCGCTCACCGCAGACGGGTTCGCCACCGCGAAGGCGCTGTTTCGCCAGCACGCCTCGTTTTCGTTCGTGGACGCCTGCATCGTCGCGTACATGCAGACCGAGGGGCTCGGCTACCTCTACGCGTTCGACAACGACTTCGACGCCGCCGACGACGTGTATCGGCTCGACACCGCGACCAACCCCTACGAACCGGAGTGACCCCACCGTTGGATTCATTCGCGTAGAGCCCAACAGAGTACCGATGAGTTCGTCACCGCCCGGCCCGCGCGGAGAACCGTTGTTCGGCAGTAGCCGCCGGTACGCCCGCGACCCGTTCCGGTTCCTCTCGGCGCTTGAGGAGGCGTACGGCGACGTCGTGCAGTTCGACCTCGGCCCGCTGAACACCTACCTGTTGACCGACCCGGCCGACGTGGAGCGCGTGTTGGTCTCGGAGGCCGAGAAGTTCCGCAAGCCGGACTTCCAGAGCGACGCGCTGGGCGACCTGCTCGGGAAGGGGCTCCTGCTCAGCGAGGGCCAGACGTGGCGCGACCAGCGCCAACTCGCGAACCCCGCGTTCGACGCGCGCCGACTGATGGGGTTCGCCGACGACATCGTCGCTCACAACGACGACCTGCTCGCCGACTGGGCCGACGGTGCGGTGGTGGACGTGGAACAGGACATGACGCAGGTGACGCTGGCGGTCATCGTTGACCTGATGCTCGGCACCGACCTGAACGACGAACGCGTCCGGACCATCCGCGAGGCCTTGCTTCCGCTCGGCGCGCGCTTCGAACCCGACCCGGTCCGGTTCGCCGCGCCCCAGTGGCTCCCGATGCCCGGCGACAGCGAGTACCGGAACGCAGTCGGGACGATGGAGAGCGTCATCGACGACATCGTCGCCGAGCGACGCGGCACGCACGGCGACGCCGACACCGACGAGGGCCCCGACGACCTGCTGTCGATTCTGCTCCGGGCACAGGACCGCGGCGAGCAGTCCGACCGCCAGATACGCGACGAGGTGATGACGATGCTTCTGGCGGGCCACGACACCACCGCGCTCACGCTGACCTACACGTGGTACCTCCTCTCTCAGCATCCCGACGCCGAGCGCCGCGTCCACGAGGAGGTAGCGGAGGTTCTCGGCGACGACCCGCCGACGATGACGGACGTGGGCGACCTCACTTACGTCGAGCAGGTCGTAGACGAGGCGATGCGCCTCTACCCGCCGGTGTACGCGATGTTCCGCGAAGCGACGGAACCGGTAGAGCTAGGCGGCTATCGCATCCCCGAAGACGCCGCCATCATGCTCTCGCAGTGGGCGATGCACCGCTCGGACCGCTACTGGGAGAATCCGGACGCGTTCGACCCCGACCGCTGGACCCGCGACGCCGACCGGCCGCGCTTCGCCTACTTCCCGTTCGGCGGCGGACCCCGCCACTGCATCGGCAAGCACCTCGCCAAATTAGAGGCGAAACTCATCCTCACACGCACCGCACAGCAGTACCGTCTCGAATACACCCGCGACGACGAACCGGAACTCTGGCCGACGCTGACGATGCACCCCCGGAACGGGATGCCGATGCGCGTTCACGAGCGCTGACTCTCGGGGACCCGCCGACCCCACTCGCCGCTTCGACCGGTGTCCAGTGGTCGGGCGCTCGGCGCGCTCTTCGAATGAAGTAGAAGTGTAGATGTAACACAAAACTATTCAATACCTCGGTCAAATATCCGTTCGTGACGAACGATGCAGAAACATAGGGAAGCTGGCTCATGAGGGGGTATATGCTCCGTGCGACCTGAATAACATTCACAAAACTCCGGAACCGAACACGAAAGATAGAGGCCTAATAATCTGCGTTACCGTTCAGAAAAACCACGAACTATTCTTGTAACTCAACCTTTGATGGGAAAAGGATAGATAATGCGTGTACCTAGGCGATAAAACACAGCATTCTCAATCGAGGGCGCCGACCAACTAAAATTGTGAAAAACAAACAAAACAGACCGCCGTCGAACCGACTGAGACTCCCAAACCCCTGTCCCAAAGCGTGGATTGGTTTTATACTTCCGCGGTCTGATTACACGTCTGATGACGGTACGCAGACCGGAGACCGCACGAGCAGTTAGTCCGTCGTTCGCCCGCCGCGGCGACCCGCGAACGACGACATCGACTCCTCGCACTCGACGGGAGGGAACCGATGGAGGAAATTAGCACCGACGCCGCGCCGCCGAGCATCGGCCCCTTCTCGCAGGGTATCCGCGACGGGGACCGGATATACGTCTCGGGGCAGGGACCGGTCGACCCCGAGTCCGGCGACATCGTCGGCGACACCATCGAGGAACAGACCGAGCGAACGCTGGAAAACGTCGAAGCGGTCCTCGCGGCGGCCGACCGCTCGCTCGACGACGTGGTGAAAGCGACCGTCTTCGTGCAGGACATGGACGACTACGACGCCATCAACGAGGTGTACGCCGAGTACATGTCGTCACCGTATCCCGCCCGGAGCGCGGTCCAAGTCGAGGACCTCCCCATCGACATCGGCGTCGAAATCGAAGTCGTCGCCAGCGCCCGCGGGACGGAGGAGTGAGGAGTGACCGACCGATGAGAGCCATCGCAGTTCGGCGCGGTGAATCGACGCCCCGAGTCGTCGACGTGCCGAAACCGACTCCCGACACCGGCGAAGCGCTGGTTCGGACGCTCCGAGTCGGCATCGACGGCACCGACCACGAAGTCGTCGGCGGGAGCCACGGCGGCTTTCCCGAGGGCACGGACTACCAGATTCTCGGCCACGAGGCGGTCGGGGTCGTAGAGGACCCGAACGGGACCCGATTCGACGCGGGCGACCTCGTCGTCCCGACGGTCCGGCGGCCGCCGGGAGCGGGAAACGAGCACTTCGAGCGCGGCGAACCCGACATGGCTCCCGACGGCGCATACCTCGAACGGGGAATCGTCGGCGCGCACGGCTACATGGCCGACTACTTCACCAGCGACGAGCGATTTCTCGTCGGCGTCCCCGACGACTTCGCGACCACCGGGTTCCTCGTCGAACCGGTCAGCAACACCGAGAAGGCCCTCGAACACGCCTACGCCAGTCGGTCGGCGTTCGAGTGGGAGCCCGAGTCCGCGCTCGTCCTCGGCAACGGGCCGCTCGGTCTCCTGACGCTGGCGATGCTGGTCGAACGCGACGACTTCGAGCGGTGCTACTGCCTCGGTCGGCGCGACCGACCCGACCCGACGATAGAGATAATCGAGCGCCTCGGCGCGACCTACGTCGATTCGCGCGAGACGCCGCTCCCCGAGGTGCTAGACGCTCACGAGGCGATGGACTTCGTCTACGAGGCGACCGGACACGCGCCCCACGCGTTCGAGACGGTGACTGCGCTCGCGCCGAACGGCGTCGGGGCACTGCTCGGCATCCCCTCGGACGGGACGGTCGAACTCGACGGCGGGCGTATCCACCGCGAGATGGTGTTGCAGAACAAGGCGCTGCTCGGGAGCGTCAACTCCAACGTCGAGCAGTACGAGGCGGCCGAGGAGTCGCTCGCTGCGTTCCCCGAGTGGTTCACCGACGAACTCGTCACCGGCGTCTACGGTCCCGACGAGGTCGAGCGAGCGTTCGAGACCGGCGACGACGTGATAAAGACCGTCGTGGAGTTCGACACGCTGTAGCTTCCGCCACAGATTTCGACCGTCTCACTATTCGACCTGTGCGGCGATGCGTTCGACGGCGTAGTCGGCCTCCGCGTCGGTGAGACACATCGGGTTGACCGTGAACTCGCCCGCCGGGAGCGCGTCCGCGCCGACGAACACGCGGGGTTCCTCGCGCCGGAGTCCGCCGACCACGTCGGCCGCCGAGACGCCGGCGACGTCCGGGTCCACCGAGACGATGACTTCGGGCGCAACCGCGGTCTTGTCGTCGGCCGTGAGCGAGGTGTCGAATCCGGCGACAGAATCGAGGTCGGCGGAGATTCGCTCCGCGCGTTCGCGCCACTCCTCGGTGAGGGCGTCGTGGTCCTCCTCGACGAACAGTTCGAGCGCGCGAATCAGGCCGACGAGTTCCTCCTTGCCGACCTTCATCGGGCGACCGATTCCCTGCCGGGGGACGCCGCCGAGTTCCTCGGGGTCCACGAGTTCGCGCGCCGGTTCCCACACCTGCTCGGCGGCGTGCATGTCGAGGTGCTGGGCCGCGACCGACTCGACGAGCTCCTCTCGCCCGGCGAGGATACCGGTCGTCTGCGGGCCGCGGACGGCCTTCCCGCCGCTGAACGCCACGAGGTCAGCACCGGCGTCCACGAACGCCGAGAGGTTGCTCGTCGGCGGGAGTTCGGCGGCCGCATCCACGATTACGGGAACGCCGTTGTCGTGGGCGATGTCGCACACCACGTCGAGCGGCGGTTCTGTGTAGGACTTCTCGACGTAGGCGACCGCCGCGGTGTCCTCGCCGATGGCGTCCTCGATTTCCCACGGTTCGACGTTCCGCGACCCGGTGCCGAGGTGCTTGTCGTTGGTCCCGACGTCCACGACTGTCGCGCCCGCGGCCCGGAGCGCGTGGTCGTAGCCGGTCCGGTGGGTCCGGGCCATCACGATTTCGTCGGCGACGCCCTCGGTGTCGGGGAGGCGGGCCATCGCTCCGAGGTCGTCGCCCGCGATGCAGGCCGCCGCGCCGAGCGCGAGCGCACTCGCCGCGCCGGACGCGACGTAGCCCGCGTCCGCCCCGGTCACGTCCGCTATCAGTTCGCTCGCCCTGGCCTGCAGGTCCGAGAGGCGCACGAACGCCTCCGACGCGCGGGCCATCGCGTCGACGGCCTCCGGCCGGATTCGACTCCCGCCGATGCGGGTCTTCGTCCCCGTCGCGTTGACCACGTGCGGGACGCCCAACTCCTCGTAGATGGTCTCGGGTGGCATACGAACGTCTGGCGCGGCCTGCGTTAAATAGGTTCGGCGTTCGCCGCCCGTCTCGGTCTACCTCGCCTCGGCCCATTTCGACTCACTTCGACCCTTTTTCTCCCTTCGCCCACCGGTACGTTCATGGTTCTCGGATGTGCATCGATAGCACGACGCGTTCCATGCCCGACACAGAAGCCGGTACGAGCTACTTCGGCGTACAGGACCCAGAACACGCGGCGGCGGACTTGGACCGCTTTCGAGAGGCCGGACTCGACGCCGTCCTCCACACGTTCAGCGAGCGCGACCGGGCGTTCTATCGCGAGACGATGGCCGACATCGTCGCGGCGAGTCGCGACCGGGGGCTGACGACGTACGTCAACCCGTGGGCGGTCGGCGGCGTCTTCGGCGGCGAGGAGTTCTCCCGGTTCGTGGCCCACAACCCGGACTCCCGGCAGGTGCTCAGCACCGGCGAGCGGGTTCCGGCCGCCTGTTTCAACGACCCGGCGTTCCGGGAGTTCATGCGCGGGTGGACCGAGGACGCCGCCGGACTCGGCGCGGACGTTCTCTTCTGGGACGAACCCCACTGGCACGACGTCCACTGGTACGAGGACGGCTACCCCGACGACGTGTGGTGCTGTCGGTGCGACCACTGCCGGGAGCGGTACCGCGAGCGGTACGACGAACCGATGCCGGCGACCGAGACCGAGCGAGTCTCCCGGTTCCGCGAGGCCTCGATGCTCGACTTCCTCGACGAGATGATGGCTCTGGGTAGCGAGGAGGGCGCGGAGAACGCCGTCTGTCTCATGCCCACCCAGTCGGCCGACCACGGGCCGCGCGACTGGGCGCAGATGGCCGAGAGCGACCACATCGACGTGCTGGCGACCGACCCCTACTGGGCGGCGTTCACCGAGGACGCCGACCCCGGCGAGTACGTCGCGCGGTACGGCGAGGAACTGGTCGAGGTCGCCGACGACCACGGTCTCCGGAGCCAACTCTGGATTCAGGGCTTCGGCCTGTCGGGCGAGTCGGCCGCCGACGACGTTCGGACCGCGACCCGGACCGCGCTCGACACCGGCGCGGACAGCGTGTTCGTGTGGGGCTACGACGGCTGTCGGACCATTTCGGAGATAGCCTGCGAGGAACCGATGGCCGTGTGGAACGCCTACCTCGACGAACTCCCCTGACCGCGACCGACCCGCTACGTCACGCGGTCGAGGACGCGTCTCCAGAGCGTCGGGAGGTGGTCCCACGAGAGCAGTCCCTCCGGCGCCCAGTGGGGCGCGCAGTCGGTCGCGTACGCGAACGAACTCCCGTCGCCGTAGTCGCCGACCGCGAGGAACGGGTCGCTTCGGACCGTCGCCCAGACGTCCGCGTCAGACTTCGCTACGGTCCGGTTGTAGCCGAGGACGTGGGGCCACTCCGCGGGGAGGTCGGCGCCCGGCACGCCCTCGTTTTGGGGAACCGCCCCGTCGGGCGTCTCGACCCGGTCGTCGCCCGCGGACACTTCGACCGGTAACACGTCCGCGACCGGCGTCCGCCCGTACCGGGCTTGGCCGCCCTTCCCCGCGAAACTCATGTAGCCGCCGACCATGCCGAGCGCACCGCCCTCCCGGACCCACTCCGCGAGCAGCGCACACCGGTCGACGTCGGTGTCGCCGTCGGCGACTCGGTCCGTAATCTGGAGGGTGTCGGCGCCGACGTCGCTGAGAATCACGAGGTCGTACTCGTCGAGTTCCGCCGTCGTTCGGGGGAACGACTCCGCCGCGACGTGACACGGCTGGTACGTCACCGACGCGCCGACCTCCTCCAGCGTCGAGACGAACCGGTCGGCGGCCTCACCGTACTGACTGTCTTGCAGCACGTTTCGGCCCTTGATTTCGAACTGTACGGTCACCCACGACTCTCCGGCGAGGAGGACGTTCGTCATCGTCCGTCGTCTCGAACGCCCGCGACATAAGTACACCGCTGGCGCCGACTCCTCAGAACGGGAACAGGCGCTCGGCCGCGTCGTCGGTCAGCGGTCGGCCGTACTCGCTCACCTCGAACGCCTCCGCGTAGCGAACGTCCTCGCCGTCCGCGCCGTAGCGCTCGACCAGCGCGTCGCGGAAGCGGTCCGACACGTCCGCGAGCGCCTCTACGTGGGGCAGGCCGCCGTCCCGGAGCCATTCGAAGCGCGCGTCGGGGTCGTCGGGGACCTCCGCTAACGCGTCTTCGACGTGGGGAAGCCACTCGTACATCTGGGACTCGTGGCAGTCGAGCATTTCGAACTTCCGGTCGGCCACGTCGTCCACGTCCACGACCACGTCCGGCGAGAAGGGGTACGGCCGGTCGAACCCGTCGCTCAGGTACGCGAAGACGGGATTCCGGTCGAGCGCGGGTGTCGCCGGACAGACGTTCGGCACCGCGACGAGGTAGGCGGCGTCCCGCACGAGTTGGGCGGTGTACCGGTGGTCCGGG
Source organism: Halorussus limi (assembly GCF_023238205.1). Classification (NCBI taxonomy): domain Archaea; kingdom Methanobacteriati; phylum Methanobacteriota; class Halobacteria; order Halobacteriales; family Haladaptataceae; genus Halorussus; species Halorussus limi. Next base: position 34,746 of record NZ_CP096661.1, on the reverse strand, counting down.
TGGTAGTCGTTCGGTCGGTGGGTGAGGACGAGATCCGGGCGGAACTCCCGAATCGTCCGAATGAGGCGGTCGCGGTTCTCTAGCGACGGTTCGAGTCGCCCGTCGGGAACGTCGAACATCTCGAACTCGGCGCCCGCGACCGCCGCCGAGGCCTCGGCCTCCGCGCGGCGGCGCTCTACCAGTTCCCGGCCCGCGAGTTCGTGGTGGCCCGCCTCGCCGTTCGTCATCGAGACGAACAGCACTTCGTCACCGCGGTCGGCGTACTTACAGGCGACGCCGCCGGCTTTGAGGTCGCAGTCGTCGGGGTGGGCACCGACGACGAGAACGCGAACTGTCTCGGTTGGCATCGATTCTCGCGACACCCGGCGGCGGCATAAAAACTGCGGACCGACCCCGTCTCCGTCGTCGCTGGCGGCGTCCGCCACAGTGACGAATTATTTGTAGGTGGGCTACGAGGGACAGGTATGCCGATTACGAACGTCACCGCCATCCCGGTGGAGATGGACGTAGCGCCGCTCGAATCCGACCTCGGCCTCGCGCCCTACGTGAGCAATCACGACGAAGTCGAGTCCGTCACGCGCATGCTCGTCAGGGTCGATACCGACGACGGCGTGACCGGGTGGGGCGAGATGCTCGTCGGAATGAAGTCCGCGGCAGTGACGAAGGCCGTGATGGACGACGTCGTCGCCCCCGAACTCGTCGGCCGCGAAGTCGGCGAGATACGCGACTTCGTGGACTCGTTTTACTTCCCGTACGTGAAAGTGCGGCCGTTCCTCGGTGCGGTCGAGACCGCGCTCTGGGACGCGTTCGGCAAGTCGGTCGGCCAACCCGTCCACCGACTCCTCGGCGGGAAGACCCGCGACCGAGTTCCCGTCGCCACCTGCCTCGGCATCCTCGGTCCCGAGGAGTCGCGCACGTACGCCAGACGAGCGGTCGAACACGGGTTCTCGACGCTGAAGACGAAGGCGGGTCCCGACTGGCGCGAGGACGTGGCGCGAATCCGAGCGATGCACGAGGAGGTCGACGGCCAACTTGAGTTCCGCCTCGACCCCAATCAGGGGTGGTCGTTCGAGGACGCGGTCCGGGTCGCCACCCGACTCGAAGAGGAGGGCATCCTGCTCCAGTACCTCGAACAACCCGTCCGAATCGACACCTACGGCACGTACGCGTCGCTCCGGGACCGCGTGCGGACGCCCGTCGCGGTCAACGAGGACACCTACTTCCCGCGGAACCTCCGATACCTCCTCCAGGCCGACGCCATCGACGTGGCCGTCGTGGACCTCGTCCCAGCGGGCGGCATCCTCCGCGTCCGCGAACAGGTCGCGATGGCCGCCAACGCCGGCGTCTCCGTCACCCACCACTGCGGGTTCGACCTCGGGGTCAAGACCGCGGCGGTGCTCCACACCGTGGCCAGCACGCCCGGCATCAACCTGCCGCCGGACAGCGTCTACTACGGGTGGGACGACTACATCGTCGAGGACCCGTTCGAGGTCGAGGACGGCGCGTACCCGGTTCCCGACGGCCCGGGACTCGGCATCGACGTGGACGAGCAGAAGGTCGAACAGTACCGCGTCGACTGAGAGGAGACCTCCGAGCGGGCGGTCGTAGCGGCCTCAGTCGTCTCCGGCCGCACCGCGTTCGCTTCGGTTACCGGTCGCGCTTTCTTCGGTTTCAGCGCCGTCGAGCGGTTCGCTCTCCCAGTACTCGTGGTCCGGGTCCGCGCGGAAGCAGGCGGTCCGTCGGCCGTCGCCGTCGTGGTCGTCGAGCGACGGGCACTCGCGCGTGCAGACCTCCCGCGCTTCGAGACAGCGCGTGTGGAACCGACACCCGGAGGGCGGGTCGGTCGGTTCGGGGATGTCGAGCGACCGAACCGGAGGCGTCGAGACGCCCTCCGACCTGTTCTGGAGGTCCGAAGTCGCCCACAGCAACACCTTCGTGTAGGGGTGCTGTGGGTCGTGGATTATCTGCTCGGGCGTGCCGATTTCTACGAGTTCGCCGAGGTACATGATTCCGATGCGACCGCCCGCCCGCTGAGTGAGGTGCTTCGCGTTGGCGAGGTTGTGCGAGATGAACAGGTAGGAGGTGTCGAACTCCTCCTGTAGTTCGAGCATGAGGTCCATCATCTCCGCGCGTAGCGACACGTCGAGTGCGCTGATGGCCTCGTCGGCGAGGATGAGGTCCGAGTTCATCAACAGCGCCCGGATGAGCGCGACGCGCTGTTGTTCGCCGCCCGACAGTTGGTGGGGGTATCGGCTGGCGTAGTCCTCCGCGGGCGTCATGCCGACGTATTCGAGCAGGCCGTAGATGCGGACCCGGCGGTCGGCCTCGCTCATCTCGGGTTCCCACTTCTTCAGCGGCGCCGAGAGTATCGACTCGATGGTGAAGTTCGAGTTCAGCGAACTCCCGGGGTCCTGGTGAATCATCTGGAGCGACCGTCGAATCTCCTCCCACGAGTGGGTCACGTCGCCCCCGCCGCCGAGGAACCCCTTCGCGTCCTTCGCCTCCCAGACATCCTGACCGCGGTACCGCACGTTGCCGTCGGTGGGTCGCTGGACGCCGATGGCGGTCTTCCCGAGCGTGGTCTTGCCGCACCCCGACTCGCCGACCAGCGCCACCACGTCGTTCTCGTGGACGTCGAGGCTCACGTCGTCGACGGCGCGGACGGTCTCCGAACCGGCGAGACCGAACAGCTGTTCGTCCTCGAAGTGGACGCTCACGTTCCGGAGCGATAGCAGCGGTTCGTCGTCCGCGCCGCTCATCGAGACGCACCTCCGGCGTTTCCGTCGCCGTACTCGCGGTCGATGGTGTCCTCCGGGTCGCCGAGCATCAGCGGGACTTCCTCGCGGGCGTCCTGCCAGTGGAAACAGGCGGCCTCGTGGTCGCCGTCCACGTCCCGCATCTCCGGGTCGTTCCGCTCGCAGGTCTCGTCCGCGAGCGGACACCGGGGGTGGAACGAACAGCCGGCGGGCAGCGAGGCGGGGTTGGGACTCGTCCCCTCGATGCCCTCGATGTCCATCGCCCGGTCGGAGATGTTGGGAACCGCGTTGAGAAGCGCGCGCGTGTACGGGTGGGCCGCGTTCTCGATGAGTTCGTCGGTCGGGCCGAGTTCCACGAGGTCGAAGGCGTACATTACGGCGAGTCGGTCGGCGAGGTCCGCGACCAGCGGCAGGTCGTGGGTGACGAATACCAGCGTGAGGTCGTACTTCTCCCGGAGGCTCTCTAGCATGCTGACGATGGACCGTTGCATCAGGAGGTCGAGCGCGGCCGTCGGTTCGTCCATCACGACCACGTTCGGGTCGAGGACGAGTCCGAGCGCGATGAGCGCGCGCTGTTTCATGCCGCCCGAGAGTTCGTGCGGGTGGGAGTTCAGCACTTGGTCCGCGGGCAGGTAGAGGTCGGCCAGCAGTTCGCGGGCGCGTTCCATGCCCTCGGCCACGTCCGCGTCGTGCGCGCGCAGCGTCTCCTCGAAGTGGTCGCCGATGACCATCGTCGGGTTGAACGCGCTCTGGGCGCCCTGAATGACGAACGAAATCTCGTTCCAGCGGAGGTCCATCAGTTCCTCCCGCGAGAGCGAGAGGACGTCGACGGGAGTCCCCTCCGGCGGGTGATAGATGACCTCGCCGCTCACCTGTCCCGGCGAGACGACGGCGTCCAGCATCGCCGAGGCGAGCATCGACTTGCCCGACCCGCTCTCCCCGACGACGCCGAGCGCTTCGCCGGCGCGAACGGTGAGGTTCACGTCGCGCAGGACTCGAGAGTCTTCGTCGTCAGTGCTGAACGAGACGCTGGCGTCCCGTACCTCCAAGATGACCTCCTCGTCGGCGCGGTCGTCGTCCGCCTTGGTAGGTCGGTGTTCCGTTGCCATTGCTGTCACCTCCGGTCGGCGATTCCGCGGACCCCGCCGGTCGGTTCCGGGGGTCTGTCTCGGTTGGCGCGGCGATACGGCGGCGTCGCAGTGTCGAAAGCAGACATGAATCGTGTGGTTTGTCGTGTCATTGGTCTGGTTAGCGGTACCCGATGAGTCGGAGTCCGAGGTGGCCGACGACGGCGTAGACGAACGCGCTCACGCCCCAGATGGCGAACATCCCCGCGAGGACGCCGTACGACAGTCCGGCGAGGACGTACTCCGACAGCAGGACGGCGAGCAGGCAGCAACCGACGCCGATGGCCGTAACGAAGGCGAGGAACGACTGTCGAATCGCCAGCAGGACGGACGTCACGCGTCCGGTCGATGCGGTACTCACGTCGCGTCACCTCCGCCGTTCGCCGACCCCTCGTGGCGGGCCCGGAGTTTGACGTTGAAGACGCGGTCGAGTCCCTGCGCCAGCAGGATGAACCCGAGCGAGATGAGGACGATGAGCGCCATCGGAACCAGCAACCAGTGAATCTGGTTCGGGTTCGTCAGGTTCGCGCCGGTGTACGCGTCGTCCATCATCACGCCCCAGTTGAGTTGCGATTGGGGAAGGATGCCGAGGAAGTATAGCGCGACCGACTCGAAGATGATGCGGCGCGCGCTGTTGGCGAAGTTCACCGTGATGTACGGCATCAGGTTCGAGATGACGTCTCGGCGGAGGATGTGGGGGTCCGACAGCCCCATGATGCGCGACGCCTCGGTGAACGCCTCCTCGCGGATGCTCAACACCTGCGAGCGGATGGTTCGCGCCAGCCGCGGCCAGTTGTCGATGCCGAGGATGAGACCGACCACGAAGGGGTTTTCGGGCTGATAGATTGTCGCCAGCACGATGATGAGGACCAGCCCCGGAATCGTGAGGACGGTGTCGGTCAGCGTCATCAGGGTCTTGTCGGTGCGACCGCCGCGGTAGCCCGCGACGGTTCCGATTCCGGTCCCGAGGACGACCGAGAGCAGCGCACCGGCGGTTATCATCTGCAACATCGCGGGCGTCGCGTGAACGACTTGCTTGAAGAGTGACTCGCCCATCACGCCGGTCCCGAGCGGGTACGACCAGTTCGTGAACGGCGGCACGAAGATGGGCCCCTCCATCACGGTGGGTTCGGGAACGACGTAGACGCCGACCGTCCCCATGAGGACGAATCCGACGAGGATGACCGACCCGACGAGTCCCCGCCAATCGTTCAGGAGTATCGCCGCGGGGGCGTAGACGCGGCGCTCGAACGCTCGCTCGACCTTCTCGCGGACCGTCGGGTCGGGCACGTTCGACGTCTGCGTGAACAGCGTCTCGTCCACGCCGCCGGTCCCGCCGGAGCGGCTACCGGTTCCGCCGTCGGTGCGAACGGCCGCACCGTCGGCGTCGTCGGCCGATTCGGTCGGGTCGTCAGTAGGTTTCACGTTCCTTCCCTCCTTTGACGCGCGGGTCGATGATACCGTACGTGAGGTCGGCGACGAGGATGCCCAACAGCGTGATTATCGTGAAGAAGATGAACGACCCCATGATGAGCGGGTAGTCCCGGTTCATGAGCGCGTTGAACGTCACCATCCCCATCGCAGGGTAGTTGAATATCGTCTCGAGGATGATGCTGCTCCCGAAGACGCTCGCGATGCCCATCATGATGTTGGTGTAGACGGGCAACAGCGCGTTACGGCCGACGTAGCGAATCGCGATTCGACCCTGACTGATGCCGCGAAGTCGGGCGACACGGATGTATCCCTCGCCCATCTCGCGGATGCAGTTGCCGCGAAACGCCAGCGCGCCGCCGAAACTGGCGATGAACGCCGAGAAGACCGGGAGCGCCGCGTGCTTGACGACGCCGACGATGAACGGCAAGTTGAGGCCGGGCGTCGTCGAGGGGTTCATGCGCCCCCCGCTGGGGAACCACCCGAGGTTGAACGAGAAGACGATGAGCGTGAGGATGGCGACGACGTAGTAGGGAACCGTGCTGTTGCCGATGGAGACGATGGTCATCACGGCGTCGAACTTGCTCCCCTCGTTGTACGCCATGACGGCGCCGAACAGCAGACTGACGGTCGTCCCGAGCGCGAGGCCGTAGATGCTGATGAACACCGACCACGGCATCGCTCGGAAGAGGATGTCGAACACAGGCTTGTTCTTGAATATCGACCGCCCGAAGTCCTGATAGAGGACGATGTTCTTCAGGTACTCGTAGTAGGAGACGTACCACGGCACCGACGGGTCGATACCGGTGTACGTTTTGACCATCGAGTTGATGGTCTGCATCTGCGCGGCCGACGGGCTCTGGCCCTGTTCGATCAGTTGTTTCATCAGTCGAACCTTGACCATCTCGACCGGACCGAACGGTAACATCCGGTAGAGAGCGAACGTTACTGTCAGTGCGATGAAAAACACCAGCACTGATTGGCCGATTCGCTTCGCATAATACATCGTGCTATCCTGCCTGTATTTCTCCCACCTCAATAAAGCTATGGGGGTTCTTCGCACAGAGAGAGGAAGGCTCATTACGCCCGCGCCGCACGTTCGCGTATGTCGCTGCTCTCGCGACTCCTCGAACTCGTCGGCGACTCGGACGACGAGCGCGACCCCTATCAGTGCATCAGGTGCGGCCGGACGTTCGAGCGCGACCACTACGAGTGTCCGGAGTGTGGCGTCCCGCACGCGGTGGTTCGCACGACCGACGCGGGAACGTCGGGGCAAGATACTTAATTCCTGTCGAAAAACGTCCTCACGAGAAAATGTCTCACTCACCGACGTTCTTCGACTACGTCTGCTCGAACAGCGATAAGTTCGCCATGCTGTTCGCGTTCGAGTGTCTCGCGGGGGTGCTCTCGGTCGTGTTTGTGCTCGGCACGGAACCAGGAACCGCCTCGCACGTCGTCGGCATCCTCAACCTCGTCGGTGCCGCCGTCCTCGCGGTACCGACGGCGGGAGTCCTTCTGAAGTGCCATCGGAGGTGACGCCGCGAGGAAAATCCGGTCGGCGGTGACGTCACGTCAGTAAAAAATGCGGTCGGTCGGACGTTCGACCCGTCTGGACTTCACTTGGTCTTCGCGCTGATGTGACCCTTCGAGAGGAACTCCATCGCGTTCGTGAAGTGTTCCGACTTCGTCTCCTTGGCGTTCGGGTGGTCGTCCACCTTTCCGGTGGGGAAATTGAACTTGTCGGTGTTGCCCCAGTACGCCCTCGTCTCGTCGTAGAAGCCGATGTGAGGCACCTGCCAGTTCATGTACCACATGAACTTCTTGGCGTACTTCTTGACCTCGTCCGCGGACTGGGTTTGGGTGATGATGTCGTTCCACTTGACGGGGTAGAGCGTCTGTTGCTCGCCCCCGGTTCCCATTGTGCCCACCTTCTTCGGGAACTTCGGCCGGATGGGGTGGTTGAGTTTCTTGCTCCGCGGCTGGCTGAGTTCGGGCGTCGTGCGATTGACCTTGCACTTGCCCTTCGGTTGCTTGACGGTGGCGACTTCGTTGTACTTGCCCAGACCGGCCACGCTGTTGGTCGCGAAGGCGTTCCCCGGGTGTGAGGTGTTCGAGAACCAGTTGACCATGTCGAAGTCGTGGGTGTCGGTCCACCGCTTCCAGAAGCCGCTCGACGACGGGATGATGAGTTTGTTCTTGAATCCGAACTTGTCGAGTTTCGGGCTGAGGTAGTTCCCGATGGTCTCGTAGATGTTCCACGGCGGCGTCAGGTAGGTGAGGTCGTTGACCTTGCTCCCGTTCGGCCCGACCCAGACGCCGCCTTTCTTCGAGTAGCCGGCGTCCTGCAGGACCTTCTTCGCCTTCTCCGGCTGTGACTTTCGACCGTAGCCGATGAGTTTGTTCTGGAAGCTCTTCCCGCCCCACTTCTGGGCCTGCTTCGAGGACAACCCGTTGACGGTGCTTCGGGACTTGTACTTCAGCCCCTGCGTCGTCTTGATTATCTTGACCAGTTCGTCGTGGTCGAGGAGGTACGCGATGGCGCGGCGGACCGGCCGGCGGGCGAGGTGCTCGTTGTTCCAGTTCATCGCCAACTTCACGATGCTGGAGGTGCCGAACCGGTTGAAGATGCTGACTCTGTCGTTGGACTGGGCCTGCGTGACGGTCTTGTCGCCCATGTCCAGCTTTCCGGTCTTGAGCGCCTGAATCGCCTTCTGTTTCTCGGAGATGAGGTGCCAGTTGAACGTTTCCAGGTTCGTCCAGTCGGCGCGCGGGTGGTCTTGATACTTCTCGTGGACGGCTTTCGTCGGCGAGAGCTGCGTCGGCTTCCAGAGGCCACAGCCTAACCCCTTCTCCGTGAGGTCGTTCAGCGTTATCCGGTGTTCTTGGAGGTTCTTGGTCACCTGCTTGACGGCGCTCTCGTTGCTCGCGTCCTCGTACTTCTCCAACCACGACTTGAAGTAGTCGTGTTTGGCGACGACCGAGTAGTACTGGGACTTCTTCAGCGAGGGGTTGGCCGGACCGGGCAGGACGTTCTTGACGGTGTACTTGTCCACGACCTCCCAGCTATCTTCGGTCTGGTCGGGACCCATGTAGTTCTTGTAGTCGCTGATGAGCTGGGTCGTGTGAACGTCTTTCGCAGTTACCGGGGTACCGTCCCACCACGTGTAGTCCTCGCTGAGTTTGATGTGGACCTCGCAACCGCCGCCCTTGAGGTTTATCTCGTCGGCGAGCCAGTAGATGGGTTCGCCCCGAGCGTTCGGGTACACCGGCGACTCCGACCACATGTAGTCCATCCAGTACTCGGTGTTCTTGGTGTCGGTGAACGGATTGACGTTCGACTTACTCGGTTGCCAACTGACCGGCGCGCGCATGTTGAGCGTCGTTGTCACGGGCGAACCACCGCTCTGCTCGGTGTCCGTCTCGCCGGTGGTGTCGGTCTCGTCCGGCTTCGAACTCATCGTCACGTCCGTCTCGTTCGGGTTGTCGCCGCTACAACCGGCCAATCCTGTCAGCGCCGCGCCACCGCCGAGCGCGAGCCACTGCCGCCGAGTCACCCTGTTTCCGTCGGTGTCGCCACCGGTGACATGGTTATCGTTAACCATACTTACTCACAATAATGATAAAAGATACTAAAAACCTTTGGTAGTTTCTTTTACATTACCGCCGGCGGTGGCAAAACGTGTCGGGTCACAGATTGGTGACTCTGACCGCAAGACAGTTCATGTCGGAGTCGAAACACCGACTACATGGACAGAAGCGACCGCAGTCGAAGCGGAGACGTCGCTATCGTCACCGGAGCGAGCAACGGTATCGGCCGGGCTATCGCCAGACGCCTCGCCGCCGAGGACGCCACCGTAGTCGTGGCTGACGTGGACGCAGAAGGCGGTGCGGAGACGGTTGCCGCAATCGAGGACGACGGCGGCACCGCCGAGTTCGTCCGCACCGACGTGAGCGACGCGACCGACGTTTCGACGATGGTCGAGGCGACGATGGACGCCCACGGGAGCGTGGACGTGCTCGTGAACAACGCCGGCGGTTCGTTCGACGACGGGAATCCGGACCGAGTCACGGAGGAGACGTGGGACCGAATCGTGGACGTGAACCTCAAAGGGCAGTTCCTCTGTGCGCGCGAGACGCTCCCGGCGATGGTCGAGTCGGGCGGCGGCGCGATGGTCCACGTCTCCTCGGTCAACGCCCGACTCGGCATCGGTCTCGCCGCCTACTCCGCGTCGAAGAACGGTGTCCTCGCGCTGTCTCGGATTATCGCCACGCAGTACGGGCGACACGGCGTCCGCTCGAACGCGGTCTGTCCGGGGAGCATCATCACCGACGCGTCGAGCGAGAAACTCACCAGCGAGGGACCGGTCCGCGAGGAGTGGCTAAATCAGTATCCGGTCGACCGGTTCGGCCGCCCCGAGGACGTGGCGGCCGCCGTGGCTTTTCTCGCGTCCGACGAGGCGTCGTTCGTCACGGGCGCCGAACTCGCCATCGACGGCGGTCTCACGGCGGGTCTCGACCAGCGACTGGAGACGATGATGTACGACATCGACGACCCGCCGACGGACGGCCGCGGCGACGCCGAGTGACGGGTCCGACCGTCGCCGGCCTATAAGTACTCCCGCGAGGAAGACGGAGGGTGATGGAGTTCGAGGTTCGCAGGCTCACCGACTACACCACTGTCCGCGACGGTATCGACTGCTGGAATCGCGCGCATCCGGGTTTTTCGCTCCCCGAGCGAGTAGTGACCCAGAGCGTGTTCGCCCCCTTCGACGGTCTCGACGTGACTGCGTGGGGCGCGGTCTCAGAGGGGAGCGTCGTCGCCGTCGCGGTCGGAAAGCGACTCGTGGAGAGGATTCCCGACTACGCCGGTCCCGAACAGGGCTGGATTAGCCTGTTCGCCGTGGACCCGTCGGTCGCCGACCGGCGCGCCGTCGCCGACGAACTGCTCGCGACGGTCGAGCGCGCCGCGACCGACCGCGGCGTGTCTCGTCTCCGCTTCGGCGGCGACCCCGGACAGGTCCTCCCCGGAGCGCCGACCGAGTTCGACCGCCTCCGCGAGACGCTCCGCGACGCGGGGTTCGAATCGCGCGGGACCGTCCACGACCTGCAACGCGACATCGCTGGGTTCGACCCGGGCGAGCGCGTCGCCCGCGTCGGCGAGTCGTGGCCGGACCTGACCGTCGAGCGCGTGGGCGCAGACGACGCCGACCTCCGCTCGTTCCTCGCCGACCAGTTCCCGGGACGCTGGTACTACGAGGCGCGAAACGTCTGTCGCGTTCCCGGCGGCGGCACCGATTACTGGCTCCTCCGACACGACGGGACGGCCGTCGGATTCGCGCGGACCAACACGCCGGACTCGACGTACCGCGGCGCGAACGTCAACTGGGCCGACCGCCTCGACGGTGCCGTTTGCGGTCTCGGTCCGCTCGGCGTTCACGAGTCGTACCGGGGTCGCGGCTGGGGACTGTGGATGATAGCTACCATCGTCGAACGGTACCGCGACGCTCGGTACGACCGGACGGTCATCGACTGGACGGGACTGCTCGACTACTACCGGAAACTCGGATTCGAGCCATGGCTGGCGTACGAGACGCTGGAAAAGGAGGTCTCGGCGTGAGCGACGCGTCACTCGACGCGCGCCGACGCCAGCGATGCGCCCCCGAGGAAGTCGGCGAGCGCACCGTCGTCGGTCTCATGTCGGGCACGTCCCTCGACGGCGTGGACGCCGCCTGCTGTCGGATTCGCCGGGACGGCGACGGGCCGCGCGGCTACGATGTGAGCGTCGAATCGTTCGTCACGCGCCCGTACGACCCCGCGTTCCGCGAGCGAATCGCGGCGGCGTGTGGCGAGGCGGGAACCGTCGCCGACGCGTGCGAGTTGAACGTGGCGCTCGGCGCGGTGTTCGCTGCCGCGGCCGAAGACGCCGCGGACGCCGCCGGTCTCTCGCTCGCGGACGTGGACGCAATCGGGTCGCACGGCCAGACGATTCGCCACGTTCCGGAACCGCAGTCGCTCCCGGTCGGCGACGACCGACTGCGCTCGACGCTACAAATCGGCGACGGCAGCGTCGTCGCCGAGCGAACCGGCGTGCCTACGGTGGCGGACTTCCGAACAGCGGACGTCGCAGTCGGCGGCCACGGCGCACCGCTCGTCCCGTTCGCCGACCTCGCCCTGCTGGCCGACGACACCCGCTTTCGCGTCGCCCAGAACGTCGGCGGTATCGCCAACTGCACCGCGCTACCGCCGGACCCGACCCGCGGCGACGTGTCGGCCTTCGACACCGGGCCGGGGAATATGGTCATCGACGGCGTCGTGGAGTTGCTGACCGACGGCGAACGGACGTACGACCGCGACGGGTGTCTCGCCCGCGCGGGAACCGTCGACGAGGCGCTCCTCGAGGAGTGCTTGGACGACGACTACTTCCGCTCCGAACCGCCGAAATCGACCGGGCGCGAGCGGTTCGGTCGGGCGTACGCCCGAAAGTTTCTCGACGCGTGTCGCGCTCGAAACCTCTCGGACGAGGACGCCGTCGCCACCGCCACCGCGCTGACCGCTCGCTCCATCGCGGACGCCTACCGCCGGTTCCTCCCGCGAACCCCGGACGAGGTGGTCGTCTCCGGCGGCGGCGCGTACAACCCGGCGCTCGTCGGGATGCTCGACGACGCGGTGGAAGCCGAGGTGCGCACCGTCAACGAGTACGGCGTCGGTGCCGACGAGAAGGAGGCCGTCGCCTTCGCTCTGCTCGCCGCCGCGGCGATGGACGGGGTTCCGAACAACGTTCCCGAGGCGACCGGCGCGTCCCGCCCCGTGGTGATGGGGAAGCGCTGCCCGCCGCGGTAAGAGCGTCGGTACTCTCTCGCCGTCGATTCCGGTCGTTTCGACTCCGGTGAACTACTTTTTCGCCATTTGAACGCTGGTCGACTCCGCCTCGTCGGCGGAGCGATGCGCCTGTCCGCCGACAGTCTCCCCTTTCGACCAGACTGAAAGCGCCGGATTTTCCTCGTAACGCCGCCGAGCGTAGTAAACCGGCGCGAAACGCACCCCATTCGACCGTTTACGTTGCCATTACAGAACTAGAGGTGTAAAGGGTAGATATCGGAAGGTTATACCTGATACCCCGATAAATACGCGGTAGAACTGGTCTTCCTCCTATTTCGGCTAGGCAGAAACGCCTTCGAACAGAGTCGAATCATGCCGGAGCTGTTACGACTGCGTATCTCCGACGCCGATGTCCTGAAGTCTGATTCGGTAGAATCGAATCGGAGTGCTGGCGTCTGCAACGCCGCAAGACGACCGAAGACGGCGAAAATACGCCGGAATTCTCGGAGTCGAGAAAACGAGGCCGAGAGAACGGAACGAGTTCGAATCTACGACGACGACGGAGCGACGCCGGGAAGGTCGAGAAGCGCGACGAGCGACGAAATCTCGTACGTCGGTTCTTCCGGGAGCGCGTAGTCCTCGCGGTGTGGCCGGCGGACGAAAGCCGAATCGAGACCCGCGCGGCGGGCGGCCGACACGTCGCAGGCGCTGTCGCCGACGTACAGTCCCTCCGCCACGCCAAGGTCGGCCATCGCTCGCTCGACGTAGTGGGTGTCGGGTTTGGTCCGTCGGAACCCCTCGACCGTCGGTTCTCGACCGTACACCGCGTCGAACAGGTGTTCGAGGTCGAAACGCGCCAGCATGTACTCGACGGTCGCGTGCTGGTTGCTGCTGACGACGCCCATATCGTGTTCGTCGACGAGTTCGTGTAGGACGGCGCAGTCGCCGTACGGGAGGCGTTCGCCGTCGTCCATCATCTCGCACTGGAGGTCCGACGCGTTGGTCTCGCGTCGCGGCCAGAACGTCTCGAACTCGACGCCGTGTTCGGAACACGTCCGGCGCATCTCCTCGACCGTCGCCCCCGAGACGAACGCGTCGAGGTCGGCGTCCCCGGGCGAGACGCCGAACTCGTCGAAGGTCGTCGCCACCGCCTGCCGATAGACGCTCGGATGGTCCGCGTGTAGATCCAGCAGGACGCCGTCCACGTCGAACAGAATCGCGTCGTACGTCATCTACCACGTCGTTCCGTCGGACGCCACAAATAGGTTTTCGACGAGGCGGTCGAACCGAGGTGAGATTCACGCGGGAAGCACCCTAAACTAGTGTCTTTATTCTAAGAAATAAATTAAAGTAGCCACGACTTAATAATTGAAATGCGATGCAAGAAAACAACGATGCGAAATCGACTCGGCGAGACGTACTGAAGCGCGCTGCCACGGCCGGTGTGGTCGGCCTCGGCGGCGCAGCACTGGGTAGCGGTACCGCGGCGGCGAAGCCGGCCGTCGACTGGGAACCGGCCGACTCGAGCAACTACACGGCCGCGGACCGCGGTGCGGGCAAGATCGACTGGATCGTCATCCACACCGTGCAGGGGTCGGCCAGCAGTGCGGTCAACTGGTTCCAGGACCCCGACGCCGACGTGAGCGCCCACTACACCGTCTCCGAGGGCGGCCACAAGTACCAGAGCGTCAGCGACATCAACATCGCGTGGCACGCGGGCGGGTCGAACTACAACACGTACTCGGTCGGCATCGAACACGGCGGCTACGTCAGCGAGAGCTACGAGGACGCCCAGTACCGGGCGTCGGCCAAGCTCGCCAGCTGGCTCTGTGACCAGTACGGCGTCCCGAAGCAGCACCCGTCGAACGTCCCGTACGACGCGGCGAACCCGGCCAACGGCGGTATCATCGCCCACTCGCAGGTGCCCGAGAGCACGCACACCGACCCCGGTGCCAACTGGGACTGGGACTACTACATCGACCTCGTCAACTCGTACTGACGCGGCGCGGGCGACTCCGTTTCGGTTCCCATATTTCGGACGAACGACGGACGGACGTAGTTTTCTCCTCGTCTCGGCAAGTCGAGACCGACGAGCGCCGGACGCTCGGACTGCAACAGTTAACACGGTGGTCGTCCGTACACGAGTACGATGACACGCTCGAACGCGCCCCTCGAAGCGTTTCTGACCCGCGGACTCGCCGACGGCGTCTACCCCGGCGCCGCGGCGGCGGTCGGCACCGCAGACGGCATCGACCGAGTCTCCACCGTCGGTCTGCGCGACCCCGATCGCGACGCCCCGACGACTCGCTCGACGGTGTTCGACGCCGCCTCGCTCACCAAACCGGTCGTGACGGCCACGACTGCGCTCGCGCTCGTCGAGTCCGGCGACATCGCGCTCTCGGACGAACTCGGCCGTCACGTTCCCGAGTTGGCGGGGCGCCGTCGCGGCGAGATTCGACTGGACCAGCTTCTCACTCATAGCTCCGGCCTGCAACCATATGCCTTCTCGGAGTCGTGGAGTTCGGCGTCCGAGGCGCTCGCGGGCCTTCGGGACCGCTCGCTGCTCGACGCCGCCCCCGGCGAGCGACACGAGTACAGCTGTCTCAACTTCGTCTATCTGGCGGAGGCGCTCCGGCGCGCGACCGGTCGCCCGCTAGACGAACTCGCCGAGACCCGCGTCTTCGACCCCGCCGGAATGGACGCCTCGCGTCTCGGTCCGGTGAGCGACGAAGAGAACGTCGCCGCGACGTACGACCACGACTACCGGGACCGCACGCTCAGAGGGCAGGTACACGACCCGCTGGGGTGGGCGATGGACGGACACAGCGGCAACGCCGGACTGTTCACGACCGTCGACGACCTCGCGGCGTTCGCGCGGGCGTACCTCGCCGCCGACGGGACGCTCCTCTCGGCCGCCACCGTCGAACGACTCCGGGACGACTGGCTCCCGGACTGCGAGGAGCGTCACAGTCTCGGGTGGCGACTCGCCGACGGGACCTACCCCGCGCCGAACTGGTCGCGGCGCGGACTCGGTCACACCGGCTACACCGGGACGTCGCTTTGGCTAGACCACGACCGCGACCGGTTCGCCGTACTGCTCACGAACCAGGTCCACGACGGGAAGGACACGGGTCTCGTTCGGTTCCGCGAGCGATTCCACGCGATGGTCGCCGCCGGGAAGTTCGATTGAGGCGGCGAGTCGTTTCGAGACCGAGTCGAAAGTGGCTATCATCCGAGAACGCGCCCGAATTCCTGCTTCGGACGCACAATATTTAATACAAATCGCACGCCTTGAGTGATATGGTCGCAGTCTGGAGCTATCCGTGGCGACTGCTCTCACAGGACCCCGCCGAGACGAGACGCGAGTTCGTCGAGATGGGCGTGACGAGCGTCACCGTCGCCGCACACTACCACTCTATCCGAACGCTCGACCCGCGCGCGGAGAACGGTCTGTTCGAATCGTACGAAGGCGGCTGTTACTTCGATCCCGACCGAGGGGCGTTCGCCGACACGTCCGTCGACCCGCCGGTGAACGAGGTGGACGGGCGCGCCGACCCGTTCGGCGACGTGGTCGAACTGCTCCGCGAGAGCGGCATCGACGTGAACGCGTGGCTGGTCTGCTTTCACAACTCGAAACTCGGCGCGGAGAACCCCGCGCTCCGCGTCCAGAGCGCGTTCGGCGACGACCACGAACACGCGTTCTGCCCGTCGCAACCGGCGGTTCGCGCCTACTTCGAGGACGTCGCGCGCTCGCTCGCCGAGTACGACATCGAAGCCATCAACCTCGAATCGCTCGGGTTCCCGAGCGCCTTCCACGGTCACGGTGCGACGTTCGGCCACGCGAAGAACCACGTCGTCAGCGGGGCGGCCGAGGAGATGCTCGTCTCGCAGTGCTTCTGTTCGGCCTGCCGGGAGCGAGCGGCCGACCACCCCGTCGATTTCGACCGCGCCCGCTCGGTCGTCCGGTCTCTAGTCCGGGACGTCGTGAGCGAACCGACGCCGCAGGTGAGTTCGCTCGAACGCCTCGTCGCGGACCGTCCCGTGCTGGAGGACCTCTTCGACTTCCGGGCGTCGGTCATCGAGACGTTCGTGGAGGGCGTGGCGGCCGCCAGCGGTGGGATCGACCTCACCTACTCGGCGTCGGACGGCCTCGGTCGGGACCCGAACGACGGGTGGCCCGCGGGCGTCGTCCTCGACCGGATTCGGCCCCACTTGGACCGAATCGTCGCGCTCTGCTACACCGACGACCGGGAACTCGCCCGCCGCCGCGTTCGGCGGTACCGGGAGGCGGTGGACGTGCCGGTCGACGCCGGGGTGACGCTCGACCCCGACGTGGTCGGGACCGAGACCGAGTGGCGGGGGATAGTCGACGGCGTCTCCGACCTCGCCGACGAGGTTCACGTCTACAACCACGCGCTCATGAGCGACGCCCACCTCGACTGGTTCGACGAGGCCGCCCCGCACCTCGGACAGTGATACCGTCCTTCGACCCGCACAGTCGGTGACACCGTCGTCGAATCGCAACCGGAAACGCCCGACCGTGACGCGGCGTCCGGGGGGACACAATGTTTTTTAACCCGACGGTCCGTTACCGGAAGTATGGTTCAACTGGGCGTAGAACGCTTGTTAGACGACCGCTCCGGCGCGGTCGAGGGCGACCGACTCGGACTCATCACGAACCCCTCCGGGACCGACAGCGACCTCAACACCACAATCGACCTGCTCGACGACCGCGACGCGTTCGACCTCCGGAAACTGTTCGGCCCCGAACACGGCATCCGGGGCGACGCGCAGGCGGGCGTCAAGGTCGACGACAGCACCGACGACCGAACCGGTCTCCCGGTCAAGAGCCTCTACGGCGAACAGCGACAACTCCGCCCGGAGATGGTGTCGGACGTGGACACCGTCATCTACGACATGCAGGACGTCGGGTGTCGCTTCTACACGCTCATCTACACGCTGGCGTACGCGCTCGAAGGCGTCGCCGAGGCCGGAAAGCGCATGGTCGTCCTCGACCGACCGAACCCCATCGCGCCGGTGTCGGTCACGGGCAACCGGGTCGAGGAGTCGGCGTCCTCGTTCGTCGGCGCGTACGAACTCCCCATCGTTCACGGCCTGACGGTCGGCGAACTGGCGACGTACTTCAACGAGGAGTTCGACATCGGCGCGACGCTCGAAGTCGTCGAGATGCGCGACTGGTCGCGTTCGGACTGGTTCTCCGACACCGACCTGCCGTGGGTGTACCCCTCGCCGAACATGCCGACGCCGGGAACCGCGACGCTGTACCCCGGCATGGGCTTCTTCGAGGGGACGAACCTCTCGGAGGGCCGCGGGACGACCAAGCCCTTCGAACTCGTCGGCGCGCCGTGGATAGACGCCGCCGAGTGGGCAGCGGAACTGTCGGCCCAGAACCTCGACGGCGTCGCGTTCCGCCCGGCGTACTTCTCCCCGACATTCTCGAAGCACGAACACGAGAACGTGACCGGCGTGCAGGTCCACGTCCTCGACCGCGACGCCGTGGACCCCGTGATGGTCGGTCTCACGGTCCTCGCGTCGGCGTTCACCTCTCACGACGAGTGCGAGTGGATAAAGTACGACGACGAGTTCTTCGTGGACAAACTCGCCGGCGGTAGCTACCTGCGCGAGACTATCGACGCCGCCGACTCTACGAGCGAACCCCGCGAAATCGCGGCGGACGTCACCGCCCACTGGGAGGACGACCTCGCCGAGTTCGCCGACGTGCGCGGGAAGTACCTCCGCTACTGAGTGCGATGGACGCTAACACGACTCATTCCGACGTCGAATCGACCGTTTCGTCGCTGTCGCTCGACGCGAAGGTGGGACAGTTATTCGTCGCTGGTTTCGACGGGACCGCTCCGACCGCCGAAATCGAGGCGCTGGTCGCCGAGCGCCACCTCGGCAGCGTCATCTACTTCAGTCGCAACGTCGAGTCGCCCGCCCAACTCCGGACGCTCTCTCGGACGCTACAGGGGTTCGTGCCCGACGGCGGGCCGCCGCTGCTCGTAAGCATCGACCAGGAGGGCGGCCGGGTCGCGCGACTCTCGTGGGGGACCCAACAGCCGAGCGCGATGGCGTTCGGCGCGGCCGACGACCCCGAATTGGCGGTGCGGGCCGGCCGAGCGGTCGGGCGCGAACTCCGGTCGCTGGGCATCGACGTGGACCTCGCGCCCGTCCTCGACGTGAACAACAACCCCGACAACCCGGTCATCGGCGTTCGCTCGTTCGGCGAGCGTCCCGAGACCGTCGCGGAACTCGGCACCGCGTTCGCCGACGGGTTACAGGACGCGAACGTCGTGGCCTGCGGGAAGCACTTCCCGGGACACGGCGACACCGCGATCGATTCCCACCGCGACTTGCCGGTCATCGACCACGACCGCGACCGCCTCGACCGCGTCGAACTCCGGCCGTTTCGCCGGGCCGTCGACGCCGGTATCGGCGCCGTCATGACGACTCACGTCGCGTTCCCGACCATCGCGGCGGACGCCGAGCGCCCGGCGACGCTCTCGCCCCGCGTCGTCACGGGTCTCCTCCGCGAGGAACTCGGCTTCGACGGACTCGTCTTCACCGACTGCATGGAGATGGACGCCATCGCCGACGGCGTCGGGACGGTCGAAGGCTGCGTGCAGGCGGTCGAAGCGGGCTGTGACCAGATTTGCGTCTCACACACGCCGGAGAAACAGCGCGCGGCCATCGACGCCGTCGTGGCCGCCGTCGAATCCGGACGTATTTCGGAGTCGCGCATCGACGAATCGGTCCGGCGCGTTCTCCGGGCGAAGCGGGCGTACGGCGCGGGCACCGTCGGCGACGAAGCGGAGTCGGAGGCCGCCGCCTCGGACTGTCGCGCCGTCGCGCGGAGCGTCGCCGAACGCGCCGTCACGCTCGTCCGCGACGACGGCGACGCCCTGCCGCTTCCCCGGGAACCCGTCTCGGTTTACGAGTTCGACGCCACCCGGAGTTCGCTCGCCGAGGAACGCCGCGACGACAGCGGTGCGCTCGCAGCGGCGCTCTCGGACGCGGGGGCGACGGTGGACGCGACGGTTCTCGACCCCGGCGAGACGCCCGAGTTCGCGGCGTCCGACGCCCCGACGGTCGTGCGAACGTCCGACGCCGCCGCGGACCCCGAGCAGGCGGCCGCGGTTCGGGACCTCCTCGCGGCAGACGCGAGCGCGGTGGTCGTCGCGACCCGCAATCCCTACGACCTCGCCGAGTTCCCGGACGTCGAGACGTATCTGACGACGTACGACGCCACTCCCCCGTCGCTCGCGGCCGTCGCGGAGGTGCTCGTCGGCGACCGGGAACCGACCGGCCGACTCCCGGTCACGATGCCCGACGAGCGGTGAGTCGGTCCCGACCTATCGCGCCTGCTCGGAGACCGACCGGAACACGTCGGCCAGTTCGTCGCCCAGTCGGTCGAACAACTCCTCGCCTTTCTCTGCGCTCGCCAACGACGGGTCGCCGATAGCGCCCGACGCGGAGTACTCCTCGAACTCCCGGTAGGTCGAGAGCGCGCCGCCGACGAGCAGGTCCTGCGTCCCGCGCTCGTACGGTTCGTCGAGGTACTCGGCGTCCGCCTCCGCCATCGTCACGAGGTCTGGGTGGAGGTGGAGCAAGAGCGAGGTTTCGAACTCGCCGCCGTGAGCCATGCCGCCCACGTCGCTCTCCCGAATCTCGTCGATGAACGGTTCCGCGAGTTGGAAGTACGTCAGCCCGGTCACTTCCGCGTCGGGGTGCGATTTCCCCACCGTACTCACGACGTTGTCGATGATGGAGGCGTTGCCCCCGTGCCCGTTGACGAAGCAGATGCCGTCGAATCCGCTTTCGAGCGCGCTGTCGGCCACGTCCTCCAAGACTGCGAGGAGATCCTCCAGTTCGAGCGTCAACGTGCCGCCCAGCGAGGTGTGGTGGGGCGAGAACCCGGACCAGACCGGCGGCGTCACGAGCACCGGTACGTCGTCCGCGGCGCGTTCCGCGCCGCGGTGAGCGACCGCGTCGGCCAGTAGCGTGTCGGTGGCGACGGGAAGGTGGTGACCGTGCTGTTCGATGCTTCCGACCGGTACGACGACGACCGATCCGTCGGCAGCTCCGGTCTCGCGGATTTCGCGTCGAGTCTTCGCCGCCCACGCGGCGGACGAGGAGCGTCCTGTTGGGAGCATAGGTACCAATGCTCGTGTCGGCCGTATATCTATTGGGGTTCCCGAGACCGGATTTGCGTCCGGGATGGCCGGGCGGTTACGCTCGGTCTCACCGGGGCGAGTTGTGGCGGGCCGTCGCGCGGCTCTGTGATGTCACAACGTACCAAGTTTTATCACGGTCGAAACCGTTAGATAATCCGATGTCCGAGCAAAAAGTAAGCAATCAGCGGCGCAAATTCATGAAACGCACCGGTGCGCTGGCAGCGCTGTCGACGGTCGGCGGCGTCGCCGGAGCGAGTAGTGGGTCGAGCGAGAGCGGTCCTTCGTCGGGGAAGCGAGTCGTCGGCTACTACCCTTCGTGGGCGGGCGACTACTCGCCCCGAGACGTACCGTACGACAAACTCACCCACCTCAACTACGCCTTCCTCGAACCGAAGTCCACCGGAGAGGTCAAACTCGCTGTCAACGGCGATGCCGCGCCCGAACTCCTCGACGAGTTCCGCGCGGTGACTCACGAACAACCCGACACGTCGTTCGTGTTCTCGATACAGGCCGAGTGGTACTCCGGTCGCTTCTCCGACGCCGCGCTCACGGCCGAACGGCGCGAGCGATTCGCCCGGACTGCCATCGAACTCGTGCGCGAGTACAACTTCGACGGTATCGACATCGACTGGGAGTACCCCGACGGCACGATTCGGGAGAGCGACCCGCACAACCTGACGCTCCTCCTGCGCGAAATCCGGAGACAACTCGACGCCGCGGAGCAGGAGGACGGCCAACGATACGAGTTGAGCATGGCGGCGTCGGCCAACCCGTCGATAATCGACACGCAGGAAGTGGGCGCGTTCAGCGACGACGTGGACTACCTCAACGTGATGAACTACGACTTCCACGGGACGTGGGACGACCGGACCCACTTCAACGCGCCGCTCTATCCCGTGCCGGACGCGCCCAACGCGAAACCGTCGTTCACCGCCGACCACGCCATGCGCTACTGGGCCGGGAAACCGATAGCCAAGCGGAAACTCACCTTCGGGCTTCCGTTCTACGGTCGCACCTTCGAGAGCGTCCAGAACGAACACGCCGACGACCACGGTCTGTTCCAGCCGTTCGAGGGCGGTTCCGCCCGCTCGTTCGGGGACATCGCGGAGAACGTCCGGCACGGCACCGACTACGAGTACCACTGGCACCCCGAGGCGCGCGTGCCGTGGCTCTACTCCGAGGCGGACGACGTGTTCATCTCCTACGACGACCGCCACTCCGTCAAGGAGAAGACGAAGTACACGGTCGACAACGGCTTCGGCGGGATGATGTGCTGGGAACTCTCCCAAGACCCCGACAACGTCCTGCTGGAGACGATAGACCGGCACATCTCTCATCCCTGACTGGGACGGCGGTGCTGACCAAGCCGGCGACGCTGACTGGCCGACAGGCCCGCGGCACCTCCGCTCCTTTGCTGCGTACTACACTCGGGGATAGTAAAACCAGCACCTATGGAGAAATAAAATGTGGGTATATCTAGAATAATATTTATTGTCTTCCGTTCTGTTATTTAGGTCGCATGCCAGACGAAGAGAAACCAGCGTCGAGTAGCATCGGACGGAAACTGACCCCGGACGCGTCGCGACGGAAGTTCCTCCGAGGGACGGGGGCCGCGGTGGTGACGGGGGCGCTCGCCTCGAACAGCGCGCAGGCCCACGGCGACTACGGCAATCGCGTCGTCGGCTACTACCCCGCGTGGGCCGGCGATTACTCGCCTGCGGACGTGCCCTACGACAAACTCACGCACCTCAACTTCGCCTTCGTCGAACCCCAGTCGGACGGGACGGTCGCGGTCAGCGACTCGTCGAAGCAGAGCACGCTCGAAGAACTGTCGACGTACGACGACAAGAACACCGTCTTCCTCCTTTCCATCAGTTCCGGGTGGTACTCCGGCACGTTCTCGGACGCCGCGTCGACCGCCGAGCGACGCCAGCGGTTCGCCAAGACCGCCGTCGACCTGATGCTGAAGTACAACTTCGACGGCCTCGACTTGGACTGGGAGTACCCCGACGGGTCGGTGCGGGCCGAGGACCCGCACAACTTCACGCTCCTGCTCGAGGCGTGTCGCAACGAACTCGATTCGCGTGTCGGGTCGTGGGCGCACCTGACGATGGCGGCGTCGCCCAATCCGAACATCGCCGACGACGCGTACGAGGTCGGGACCATCAGCGACTACCTCGACCACGTCAACGTCATGACCTACGACTACCACGGCGACTGGAGCGACGTCACCAACTTCAACGCACCGTTCGACTCGCCGCCCGAGGGTCCCAGTAGTTCGAGTTGGAACACCACCAGCCACATGCAACACTGGGCCGGCAAGCCGATAGCGAACGACAAGCTCCTCATGGGCATGCCGTTCTACGGCCGCTCCTACACCGGCGTCTCGTCCACCAACGACGGCCTGTTCAACTCGTTCGACTCCGCGTCCTCGGAGACGTTCTACAACATCCGGGAGAACATCAAACCGCAGTCTGACTACGAGTACCACTGGCATCCGGACGCGAAGGTGCCGTGGCTCTACTCCGCGGCGGAGAACACGTTCGTCTGCTACGACAACGTCGACTCCATCTCGAACAAGGTGGATTTCGTGAAGAACAACGGGTTCGGCGGAGCGATGTGCTGGGAACTCTCCCAAGACCCCAGCAACACTCTCATCGCCGCGATGCACGACCGACTCCACTGAACCGGACGACCTGCTTCGACAGTATCGACGCGACGGTCGAACGTCGGCACTGCGGGAGGGAGATTACATTCTCGACCTCTCTCGCGCGTCGAACACCGTGCCGCCTCGGCGCATCGGAGACCGTGTCGTGCTCGCGTATCGAACACCCCGCCACGGACCCTACGCGTGGGCCAGTTTCAACTCGATGATGTTCTTCGCCCGCCGGAGTTCCTCCAACAGTCGCTCGTCCGGGTCGGCGTCGATGCGACTCGACGGGCCCGAGACGCTTATCGCGCCGATTACCTGCCCGTTCTCGTTCTTGATGGCGACGGCGACGCAGCGGACGCCGCGGACGCGCTCCTCGCTATCGACGGCGTACCCGGTCTCTCGAATCGTCTCCAGTTCCCTCGCGAGTACCTCGCGGTCGGTTATCGTCTTCGCGGTCTGTGCCGGTAACCCTCGCTGGTCGAGTATCTCCTCGACTCGGCTATCGGGCAGGTACGCGAGGATGGCCTTCCCGAGCGCGGTGGCGTGAAGCGAGACGTGCTTCCCGGGATAGGTGTCGAGCGGAATGGAGGTGTCGGCCTGCGCGTCGTACACGTACACGCCCTGCCCGTCCTCCTCCACGAGGAGGCTGGCCGACTCGTCGGTCTCGGCGGCCAACTCGTCGATTTCCGATTTGGCCACCTCGCAGATTTTCCGTCGGGACCGGGCGTACTCACCGATTTCGAGGAACCTGAGGCTGACGCGGTAGGTGTTGTCGTTCCTGACGACGTACCCTCGCTGGACGAGCGTTCGGAGGTGGTTGTGGACCGTGCTGTCGGGCAAATCGAGGTGGGCGGAGATATCCGTGAGGCAGGCCCCGTCGAGTTCGTGCAGGGTTTCGATGATGTCGAACGACCGGGCTGTCGTCCGAACGGGGGTGTTCGACTCGCCAGTCATTTCCTCTCTCTGAACACGTTCCGGTGGTGACGTAATATAATTTCCTCTGTAGATGTCAGCTGTGTTTGTTCGTAGCTATCTATCCGGCAAGACTGCGCTCGACTATTCGTGCCCCCATTCGTCGGGACTTCGAGCCTATGTGTCTTGTATAGAAATTAAAGAAACAAACAATAGTATGGTCGCGCAACTCACGGAGTTCTCACTCACGACGAACGGACTCGCCCCGCTCGAAGGCGAGAAAACGACGTATTGCTTCGATGTGAACTCGGAGAGCGTTCTAGAGTAAACATATGCCTGCATAGCGCTAATAAGACGGAATAAAAGCACTATTCTGTATCTTGTGCAATTGAGAAAAAGATGTAATTGAGATAAAAATAGAGGGCCAAACCTCGGTTTCGTCCACTGTCACTCAGACTCGGCATCGTCGAGCGATGTCTTCGCGCCAACTGTTATTGTATAATATAAACAATACAGGTGGCCCCTTACCCGGGCGGTCGCTCCCTCGACAGTGACGCGTCGCAGTAGTATTGAAGCCCGACTTCGCGTCGGATAACCGCACGCCGGCGCGACCGAGGCGATGATGCGGAGGACAAAACCGTTTTCCGGCCGTTCTGCGTACTCCCGGTAAGGATGACGGACGAATCTACGGGCGGGTCCGGTCGGGGGACCGCGGCGGACCCCGACCGGCGGAGCAAAGTCGGCCGAGTCATCGCGGAGCGGAACCTCGACGGCTTGGGCGAGGAGTTAGAGCGGCGTTGGACCGGCGACGCCCGAGAGCGCCACAGTCTCCGCGAACTCGCGGACTACTTCAACCGCCGCGTCCTCCGCGCGGCGATGGACGAGCAGGGCATCGATGTCCTTGACGGCGAAGTCGAGAACTTCTACGAACTCCTGACGGGCGAGAGCGTCTCCGGCGGGATGGAGGTCCAGACCGAGCGCCGACTCGAACGCGACGGTCTCGACGTGGCGGCCCTCAAATCGGACTTCGTCTCTCACCAAGCGGTTCACACCTACCTGACGAAGTATCGGGGCGCGGAGTCGACTTCGAACGACTCCGAGTCCAAGACGCCCGAGACTCGGACGACGCTCCAGCAACTCCGGAGTCGAGTACAGGCGGTCACGGAAACGTCGCTCGACGCGCTCCGGAGCGCGGACGAGTTGACCCTCGGGGACTTCGACGTCTACGTCGACGTTCGCATCACGTGCAACGACTGCCAGTCGCAGTACTCGGTCGGCGAACTGCTCGACCGCGGTCGCTGTCAGTGCGAGTAGGCCGTCTCTTCACCCGACGCTCGCAAACCGCCGAGCGACCACGGAACCGGACGACGGAAGGACTTATGACCCGCGTAGCGGATAGCATCACGTATGAATTCTACGAGCGGGTTGACGAACACGGCCCGTCTCTCCGTCGAGAACGTCGGCGGCATCGACGAGACGGAACTCGCGCTCGGTCCCGGGGTGAACGTCCTCACCGGCCGCAACGCGACGAACCGAACGTCGACGCTGCAGGCGCTCATGGCCGCCCTCGGGAGCGACAGGGCGAATCTCAAGGCCGACGCCGAACGGGGACACGTGGAACTCACCATCGGCGACGACACCTACACGCGGACGCTCACGCGGACCGACGGTGACGTGGTCGCGACGGGAGAACCGCTGGCCGACGACTCCGTCCTCGGGGACCTCTACGCGTTCCTGCTGGAGGACAACGAGTCGCGGCGAGCGGTCGCCCGAGGCGACGACCTCCGGGAGATAATTATGCGGCCCGTCGACACCGACGAGATACAGGCGGAAATCGACCGACTCGAACGAGAGAAACGCGAACTCGCCGACGACCTCGAAGAGCTCTCCGACCTCGAACGGCGACTGCCCAAACTCGTCGAAGAGGAGACGCAACTCGAACGGGAACTCGAAGAAACCCGCGAAGAACTCGAAGCGAAGAAGGCCGAAATCGACGCCTCGGACGCCGACGTGGACGAGACCCGCGAGGAGAAAGACGCCCTCGAATCGAAACTGGAGGAGCTACAGGAAGTCCGTTCGTCGCTCGAAGACGCGCGCTACGACATCGAAACCGACCGGGAGAGCATCGAGCGACTGCGCGAGGAACTCGACGAGTATCGGGAACAGAAGGAACGACTGCCGGACGCGTCGGCCGAACGAGTCGACGAACTCGACTCGGAGATAGACCGACTCCGCCGGCGGAAACAGGACGTCGAGTCCGACATCACCCAACTCCAGAGCATCATCCAGTTCAACCGGGACATGCTCGAAGACTACGATTCGGACGTCCTCGGGACGCTCGGCGACGCCGACGCGTCGGGCGACGACGCGCTGACCGACCAACTGCTCGGCGACCGTCAGGAGGTCACCTGCTGGACCTGCGGGAGCGCCGTCGAACGCGACCAGATAGAGTCGACGACCGAGCAGATACGAGAGTTCCAGTCGACGAAGCGCGACGAACGTCGCGAACTCGACACTCGGATTTCGGAACTCGTCTCGGAACGCGACGAACTGGAGGACCGACTTCAGACGCGCGAACAGTTGGAGCGACGGATAGCAGAGACCGAGTCCGAAATCGCGGACCGGGAAGAGCGCGTCGAGGAACTGCGAATCGAACGCGAGGGTCTCGAATCGCAACTCGCGACGCTCAACGACGAAGTCGAGTCGCTGCGGAGCGAGGACTACGACGAGATTCTGGACCTCCACCGCGAGGCGAACCAGCTCGAATTCGAGTGCGACCGGCTGAGAGACGAGATTTCGGAGGTCCGGGAGGAGATAGCTCGAATCGAAGGCCGACTCGACGAGCGGGAGTCGCTCGAAGCCGAGCGAGACGAAATCGACGCGGACCTCGAAGAACTGCGGACGCGCGTCTCCCGCATCGAAGGGGAGGCCATCGAAGCGTTCAACCGGCACATGGAGGAACTGCTCGACGTTCTCCACTACTCGAATCTCGACCGCATCTGGCTCGAACGGACTGAAACCGAGGTCCGCGAGGGACGGCGCAAGGTATCGAAGACGACGTTCGACCTGCACGTCGTGCGCAGTACCGAGTCGGGCACCGCCTACGAGGACACCATCGACCACCTGAGCGAGAGCGAGCGTGAGGTGACGGGTCTCGTGTTCGCACTCGCGGGGTTCCTCGTCCACGACGTTCACGAGCGCATGCCGTTCATGCTGTTGGACTCGCTGGAAGCCATCGACTCCGAGCGCATCGCGTCGCTCGTGGAGTACTTCGAGTCCTACGTCGATTACGTGGTCGTCGCACTCCTCCCCGAGGACGCCGACGCTCTCGCGGACGAGTACGAGCGAATCACCGACATCTGAGTGACGGCGCGGCTACACTCGACGGCAAGCTATCTTCTGTTCAGACTCACCGGATGAAACCATACTCGTGAACTGGAGCGAGAACGCGAGAGCGCTCGACTGAGTGGAGGCCAAGGACGGGGACGTGTTACGGATACTCAGTCGAGACGACAGTGCCGTCCCCGTCGAGTGTGACGCGGAGTTCGTCGTCGTCGTAAGTTACGTCGATTCGGAGGCGGAGGGGGTCCGTAGAGAGAACCGTCTCGCTCCCGGGTTCACAAAAGTCGAGTGCCCAGAACGGCGTCGTCCGGATGTCGACCCCGCGCTCGTGGTAGAATGCCCGAACGGTAGAGTGGCCGAGTACGAACAGGCCGACGGGAACGCCGTGGTGGAGGCCACAGCGGTGGCACTCGCCGTGATAATGGTAGTGGTCCTCGCGTACACCGCCGTACCGAATATCGCCGTCGACGTGTCCGGAACAGTCCGCACAGATTCCCTGACGGGTCAGCGCGCTCCACTGATTCTGTAGCACGGCGACCTGTTCGACCACGGCGTCGTCCGGATGAGAGTCGAGGACACTCGGTGGCACCGACAGCGGAATAGTGTGGTTGTCGGTCCCGCAGGTGAGCCAGAGGTTCCCGTCCTCGTAGACGAGTTGAACGGACTCGTCACAGTACTGGCAGTCGCCGGGTGCGTCGACTGGCCCCCACTCCCAGTCGGGGTCGAAGACGCCGGAGGCGACTGTCGAGAGGATTACCATGCCGACGTGAGAGAGTCGGTATCCCGCCGGCCCCTTCACGAGCAGGTCACCCAGTCGGTCGAGGTGATAGTTGAAGTTACCGTTGTCGCGGACGCCGACGGTCGTGCGGAGTTCGTTGTATTCGAGCCACGGATCGGCCGGCGTCTCTTCGTATGCGTTCGCCAGCGCTTGGAGAGTATCGATCCTGGTCGAGTTGCTCAAAATGTCGAAAAACTCGTCCGAGTCCATCGTTCCGCCCATCTTTCAGAGCTACGCCCCTGCCCCTTAAGCGTTGATGACAATATATTAAGAGTAATTCGTTGCTCGGAACGCCTATCCTCCAACCGAGTGACGCTTCGAACAGATGATGACGCAACGAATGAGCGAACAGCAGCGCACGGAACTGCTAGAACAGGTGTACCAGAACAGCGGGACCATCGGCAGTTCGATTCCGGAGACGGTCCGAATCGAAGACGAGACCGTCCCCCTCCGCGAGTTCTACTTCGAGATTGCCGACCGCGACCACCTGCAGGAGACGGAGCGCGAACGCATCCGCGAAGTACTCTCGTATCTCCGCCGGCAGCGATTGCAGCTGATTCGTCGGGTTCGGGAGCGTGAAGTCGACTACGAGACCGGACAGTCGCTGGTCCCCAGAATTCAGAGCCTCGACCGGGCCATCAACGCCTTCGAGTCGCTGGACGAACCGCGCTTCGAAGAGCAGGTGAGACGGGAGAAAATCGAGTCGGCGCGTGAACTGGTCGACCTCATGCAGGAACTCGGAAAGCTCTGAGGGCGTTTCGGGAGCCACTGGCTCTGATCAACCGATGCAGTGACCAGCGATTCTGTGTTGAAGTCGTGCTAGTCTCGACACCGGCGACTCCTCAGAAGTTGAGGTCGGTCGTCTCAATCCATACGGTCTGCGCTCCTCGATAAAATTCAGTCTGTATCCCTGTTCTCGCCGAAGTTCTGGTAATCGAATCGGCTGTCGCCGCCGTATCGCGTCCCGACAGCCAAACTGTTCTGAATATGGCTCTATACCCCAATTCCAACAATCTTGGTTGTCGAGTCCGTCCGTGTACAAGTCGCTATATCTGTTCGACCAACGGCAATGCCGAAAGCCACCGAAAAATCGCTATGCTAGCATTGGTCGACGAACTCTTTCGTCGGTCCCAAAAGGACGTAATCGGTGTCTTGCAACGCCTTGACGGAGTCTGATCCGGTGACGAACATCGCCGTCTTCAGTTCGGCGACGAGATCGCCGACCGTGTCGATAACTGCTTCAGGGCCGGTCCCTGCTGGCTGTAAGAAAGGCTTTGCCAGCCCACCAGCCTGTGCGCCTAACGCGATGGCTTTGGCGATATCGAGTCCAGACCTGACGCCGCCGCTAGCGACCACGCACGGATGGACGTCTGCCGTCTTGAGGGTGCTAACGGCAGTCGGAATTCCCCAACTCCGGAACCGATTCCCGACTTTTGCGTGGCGGTCTGCTCCGACGGAAGCCGCTCGATACGCCTCGACCCCGGACCACGTCGTTCCGCCCTTGCCGGCAACATCTAATACGTCCACGCCCGCGTCTGCGAGCCTCCGTGCTGTGTCTTGAGAGAGACCATTTCCGGTCTCCTTGACGATAACGGGGACGCTCAGTTCGTTTGCTATCGTCTCGATTCTGGTGAGACAGTTTCTCGCGTCAACGTCACCTTCAGGTTGTGCGGCTTCCTGCAGGAAGTTTAGGTGGATCGCCATCGCGTCAGCTTCGATCATCTCGACCGCTCGTTCGACACCGTCAACGCCGTATTCTGCGAGTTGTGCCGCACCGATATTGCCGTATATAAACGCATCAGGGGCGACGTCGCGGACGACCGTGAACGATTCCAGCAACTCGTCGTTGTTCGGCTCTTCCAACCCTGCCCGCTGACTCCCGACCCCCATCGCGATGCCAGTCTCCTCCGCGGCCGTCGCGAGCGCCCGGTTGATCTTGGTAGTGTTCGGGTGTCCACCGGTCATACTTTCGATGACTATCGGTGCGGCAAGTTTGTGACCACAGAATTCGGTCGAGGTGTCGATGTCGTCTTGATGGATTTCCGGAAGTGCTTCGTGCAGTAACTGAACGTTAGAGAAACCGCTTCCAGTCGTCTCGACGTCTTCTTCGAGGATAATGTCGATGTGATCGTCTTTTCGTCCGGACGTCTCTGGGTCCATACCCGTATTCGTCAAACGAGCTCCATTAAGTGTCCGATTTTTATCGTCGGACGCTTCAGGCCAGTCGCAAATATATTAAACACTGTCTGATATGTACGATCTATGGCCGCTGAGGTTACGACCGTTCTCTTCGACCTCGACGAGACGCTGTGTGAGTACATCCGTTCGGGGGTAGAACGACTGGCAGAGGCGTTCGAACGAGCGGATGTCGAACCGTATTTCACGTACGACGAATATGTGAGAGAGGTTAACGAGGTTGGCGGGACGGAAAGCGATATTCGCCGCCGTGAATCGTGCTTCGTGAAGCTCGCACGTAAGAAGGGATTTGACGAGTCGATCGGCCTCCGTGTTGCGGACGCGTACGAAGCCCTCACCGACTACACGGAAATGCAACTCCTTCCTGATGCAGAACAGGTTCTCGACACGCTGGCGGACCAGTATCAACTCGGACTCGTGACGAACGGAGGACCGGATACCCAGTCGCCAAAGATAGACGCACTCGACATCCGAGAGAGGTTCGACACAATCATTCTTGCAGGGTACGAGACCGCCGCGAAACCACATCCTGAACCGTTCCAGCAGGCGCTTTCGGAGTTCGATGCAACCAAAGAACAGACAGTCTATATCGGGAATTCCCTGTCATCGGACATTGTGGGCGCAAACAAGTATGGACTTCAGTCAGTCTGGAAGCCCCACGCACGGTCTTTAGATGACGTGAATCCGACTGCGAAACCCACCTCGTCTTCTGTCGAGATACCGGACTATCAGATAGACTCACTCCAAGACCTCACGGAGCGACCGTGGCAATCGGAGTAAGTTGCGAACAGTCAGTCCGCGCCTGACTCTTCGCAGAGGGTCGAGTCGGACCGGTAGTGCGCCATTCTTCTTTCCGGCGCCGACTCGTCTTGTGACGCCACGAAAATCTCGTAATCTGAAGCGAGATCAGGACTACTACACCACCGACCGGAAACTCCATCTAAGAAACGACGAGTGGCACCCGACCACGATGGTGTATATACGGAAGAAAAACTCTGACCGAACAGATTACGGGCAGTACGCTGTCTTCATGACGAATGCCTCAGCGGGAGCAGTAAAGGAATATCACTATCGCTGGGAGATTGAGAGCGGCTACAAGTCGATCAAGCGCTTCACGCCTGCAACTGCCGCGAAGGACTTCGGACTGCGGTTCTTCTATTTCGCATTCGCCTGCCTGCTGTACTCCATCTGGCGGGCGGTCGATCTGCTCGTGCAGGTCGCGCTGACCGACGAATACGAGCACGCGCCGATGGTGTCTGCCGATAACACGCTGACGCTGCTGAAAAAAGAGACGGGTATTGGGTAGAAGGATTCTCAGACCGGTTGAATACCGATTTTTAGAGTGGCAACGCTAGTGGTAGTTTGAGGGAACAACCAAAATAGTTAGCAGTGTGGTAAGATTGCGTACTCGAGAGACGATTTGAGGGAGTTTCGATCACTAATTCGTCCAATACCACGCATTAGAGGCCCGCTAAACCCACTGTAGTCTCAACTTTCACGACTCCCAATTACGTATATCGAATTACGATTTAAAATCCTCCATTCGAAACTGAAATGGCTATTTTCCTGTCCTATGGGGCCTCTAATCCCCGAATCGCCGACGAAATTGCGCACTTGTGATTAGCGCAGGAATCACAAGTAACTATTAGTGCCCCGACGCCCTCGGTGACGCACGAAACCGCCGATTCGGACAGAGCTCCGGAGAAACCCGACATGACGAAATCAGACCAATCGCTCGACGCACCGCTCGCGGACTACCTCACCGACAAGTCGAAGGGAAACGACTCGGGCAACTACCGGCGAAACGCCGAACGCGTCCTCCGGGAGTGGCTCTCGTGGACGCGCGACCGGCGGAGTGCCGACACGTTCGCGGCGCTGGACGTGGACGACCTCGAAGCCTACGCCCGTCACCTCAAGCGTCGGACGAACGACGCCGACGGCCTCGCGCCCGCCTCGGCGCGCAAGTACTTCGACTACGTGCGGGCCTACCTCTCGTGGTGCCAGCGGCGCGAACACCTCGCGGACAACCCCGCCGCGAAGCGCCGCGCGACCGGCGCGCTCCCGGACGACGACCGACGGAGCGAACACGGCCAGCAACTCTGGTCGCCCGCCCAACGGAACGCCATCGTGGAGTACGCCGACGAGCGCGCCCGCGAGGCGATAGACGAGACGGGGTCGAACGCGCTCGCCGAGGCGCGCGACCGCGCGTTCGTCGCGACCATCGCGTATTCGGGCGTGCGCGGCGGCGAAGTCCTGCGCGACCGCAACGACGCCCGCCGCGAGGGCGTGCGCTGGAAGGACGTGGACCTCGACGCGGGAACCATGACCGTACTGGAAAAGGGGTCTCAAGAGTACCGCCAGACGGGCGTTCCCCGGCAAGCCGTCTCGGCGCTCGACCGGTGGCAGACTGTCTTCGACCCGCCGAGCGAGGAGTGGCCGGTGTTTCCGACTCTACACGCTCCGTCGCTCTCGTCGGCGGTCGCGGACGGTCTCGACGCCGCGGGGTACACCGACGAGGAAATCGAGGCGATGCGCGACGACGCGACCGCGCTCGAACTCTGCTACGCCGAGGATATCGCACCGCCTGCGCTGACGACCGCGGGTGGTCGGAACCTAATGCGGCGGCTCTCGAAGGCAGCGGACGTGCCGGGCCTCGACACCGAGGACGGCGAGTATCTCGAACTCCACGGCGGGCGGCGCGGTGCCGGCGACACGCTCGTCCGCCGGAAGGGGTGGGAGCAGGCACAGAAACACCTGCTTCACGCCGACCCCAAGACGACGATGGAGGCGTACTCCCACATCTCGGCCGAGGAAACCGCCGACGAGGCGAGCGAAGCGTTCGACGAGTCGGACGGATAGAGGATGCCGTCCGTAAACGGAAGAGCGATATACGAACTTTCGGTCGCGGACGACCGAGGGCCGGGCGCTCTACGACGGAGAAGCGCCGTAAGTCCGGATTGGCGATAACAGAACCGCGCGACCGATTTCGACTCCCGACCGATTACACGTACTCGCAACCCCACTCGTCCAACAGTTCGGCGACCTCCTCGGGGTGGTTCATCGCCACGAGATACGCGGCCTCGCGCACGTCGGTCAGGTACGTGTCGTATCCGGTTTCGGTCTCGATTTCGCGCTGGAACTCGGACTCGCGGTCCTGCACGAAGTCCCGGAGGTAGAACTGCACCATCTCCCGGTCGCTCTTGACGCTGTTGCGCTCGACCGCCCACGGGAGTCCGTCGTCGCCTCGCGAGTTGTCGGTCGAGTCGTCCGAGTCGCGTTCGGTCCAGTCGTCTTCCGTCTCTCGGGAGACGCTCGTAGCTGCTACCGGTCGCTCGTCCCCGTCGGTCCCGCCGGAATCAGCGTCGCCCGACTCGCCCGATGAATCGCCGTCTAGCGGGTCGTCGTCGCCGAACGGGTCGCCGCCGGTGCCCTCCTTCATAGCTCCCCACGCTCCTCCAACACGGTCGCGAGTTCGTCGAGTTTGTCCAGCGTCTCGCGCTCGTGGTCGCGCTCCCGGTCGCGGTGTTCCTCGACGTACTGGAACGCGCTGCACCGCTCGGTCCAGCACCCCTCGAAGAGGCTCGACCGCTTGCGGAGCGTGACGGGGTTCGGATACGGCATGTCGTTCACGTCGCCGAGTACCGCTTCCTGGTCGTTGGTGCCCTCGAAGCGATTCACGACGGTCGCCAGCACGCCCACGTCGATGTCGAGGTTCGACTCGATACCCGCGACGACTGACTCCAGTCCGGCGATGGACTCGCCGCCCTTCCCGCTCGGTTCGACCGGGATGACGAGGCTCCGGGTCGCGTCGATGGCGTTGTAGAGGTGCGGACCGCTCGTCGCGGGCGGGTCCACTATCAGCACGTCGTAGTTCTCGGGCACGTCGTTGGCGGCGAGGACGTGCCGGAGGCGGCCGTACTTCGAGAACGACTCGCCGGTCTGTTCGGCGATGGAGGCCGCCTTTTCGAGGAGGTCGCCGAGGCGCTCGAGCATGTTGTGGCTCGGCACCACGTCGATGCCCTCGGTCGTGCGAATCAGGCCGTCGAAGTCGTCCCCGCGGTCTATCATGTGGTGGACGATGGTGTCCACGTCCTCGTCGCTCCGGTCGTCGTCCACGCCGAGGAGGTAGGAGAGACAACCGTCCTGCGGGTCGAGGTCGACGACGAGGACGCGATGGCCGTGGTCGCGGTGCGCACGCGCGAGGTTGGCCGACAGCGTCGTCTTCCCGACGCCCCCGGCCTCGCTGTAAGTCGTGTAGGTCAGCATACGAGGCTAATCAGAGAGTGTCGATATAAATCCTCGTCAGACGAACTGGTTATGCTTGTCAGTTAGGTAGTTCAGTTATTCTATTCAGTTAGGTTGTTGAGTTAGGCTGGGGGGTTATGCTAACTGGTTATGCGGTGGTACTACTCGTCAGGGTCCAGCGCTGGGTATCTCGCTACGGTGCTGAGTCACCCCGAGCGGTTGAGACGGCCAGTTAGGTCTAAGAGTTAGGCTGGCTGATTAGGCTAACTGTCTAGGGTGAACAGTTTGGCTG